>JBKOYZ010000089.1:0-20775 GCA_046725655.1 Actinomycetota bacterium
CGTCTCCACCGCACGCCAGCACACTGGCGGCTCATCTCCCCGCCCGTCGCCGCGGCCGACCCGCGCGGCCGCGGCTCGCAAACCTTTGCCTAGACGCCGAAACCGGTGGAAGTCGTCATGGCCGCGAAGCGGCCGGACTTCCACCGGTTAAGGCCGGACTTCGATCGGGATTAATCGGCCTCCGGGTCGTCCGCGGCGCCGGTCTCCTTCGCCTCCGGGTCCGGAACCGGAGACTCTTCGAGCTCCTCGTTCCGATCGTCGGCGCGGTCGCCCCCCGGAGAGGCCGAAGTATCCTGATCCGACATGAAAGTCGTCCTTCCCGACTCGTCTGAACTTGAACTTCCCGACGGCGCGACGGGCCGCGACGCGGCGGCCGCGATCGGGCCCAAGCTCGCCGAGCAGGCCGTTCTCGTGCGCTCGAACGGGCGCGTCCAGGACTTACGGCTCCCGCTCGAGAACGGGCAGCAGATCCAGATCCTGACGACCCGGGACAGAGAAGATCCGGACGCGCTCTACGTGCTCCGCCACTCGACCGCGCACCTGCTCGCCGAGGCGGTCCGTCGCCTGTATCCCGGGGTAAAGATCGCGATCGGGCCGCCGGTCGAGAACGGCTTCTACTACGACTTCGAGTTCCCGGAGCCGATCGGCGAGGACGCGCTGGAGCGGATCGAGACCGAGATGCGGCGTGAGCTCGACGAGGGTCGGGCGTGGGAGCGCGAGGAGATCTCACGCGACGAGGCCCGGCGCCTCTTCGAGCAGCAGGGCGAGAGCTACAAGGTCGAGCTCGTCGACACGGCTGAAGGGGACATCTCCCTGTACACGCAGGGCGACTTCACCGATCTCTGCCGCGGGCCGCACCTGCAGGACTCCAAGCCGATCAAGGCGCTGAAGCTGACGGGCCTCGCCGGCGCCTACTGGCGCGGCGACGAGAGGAACAAGCAGCTGACGCGGATCTACGGCACGGCGTTCTACGACAAGGCCGACCTCGACGCGTACCTCGAGCGCTTAGAGCAGGCGCGGGCCCGGGACCACCGGCGGCTGGGGACGCAGCTCGACCTCTTCCATCTGTCCGATCACTCGCCTGGGTCGCCGTTCTGGCACCCGAAGGGGATGGTGATCTGGAACGAGCTCGAGGATCTTCGCCGCCGCGAAAACGCGCGCCGGGGGTACCTCGAGGTGAAGACGCCGCTGCTCTACGACATCGACACGTATGTCACCTCGGGCCATTACGAGAACTACGCCGAGAACATGTTCTTCGTCGAGCAGCACGGGGACGAGAAGCGTCTCGCGCTGAAGCCGATGAACTGCCCCGGCCACATGCTCCTCTTCGACAGCCAGCTCCGCAGCTATCGCCAGCTGCCGATGCGCTTCGCCGAGTCGGCGGCGCTGCACCGCGACGAGCCGAGCGGCACGCTCCACGGCTTGCTCCGCGTCAAGCACATCAGCCAGGACGACGCGCACATCTTCTGCAGCGCCGACCAGATCGAGGACGAGATCTTCGCCTGTCTCGACTTCGCCTCAGACCTCTACCGCCTGTTCGGGATGGAGGCGCGCTTCGAGCTCTCGACCAGGCCGGAGAACAAGCTCGGCACGGACGAGGAGTGGGACTTCACGGAGGCCGCGCTTCGGAGTGCGCTCGACCGGCGCGGGATCGACTACCTGGTGAACGAGGGCGACGGTGCGTTCTACGGCCCCAAGATCGACCTTCACATGACCGACGTGCTCGAACGCTCGTGGCAAATGGGCACGATCCAGCTCGATTCGCAAATGCCGGCCAGGTTCGGCCTCACGTACATGGGCGCCGACAACCGCGAGCACACGCCCTACGTCATCCATCGGGCGCTCCTCGGCTCGCTCGAGCGCTTCATCGGCATCTTGATCGAGCACTACGGCGGCGAGTTCCCGTTCTGGCTGGCCCCAGTCCAGGTGCTCGTGCTTCCCGTCGGCGCCGACCACCGCGAGGCGGCGCGCGCGATCGGCGCAGAGCTGCGCGACGCCGGCTTCAGGGTCGAGGTCGACGAACGCGACGACACGGTTGGCAAGCGCATCCGCGACGCCGAGCTCGAGAAGGTCCCGTACGTGATCGTCTACGGCGACCGCGAGTCGGAGGACTCGCTGGCGGTGCGCGAGCGGCACGGTGTCCAGTCGACGAAAAGCCTTGACGGGCTCGCGAAGGAGCTTGCTACGCTCCAACCCTGAAAAGAAGGAGCGGACCCGTTCCTCACCCTCAGGGCCGAGAGCGCATTGGGGGTTCAACCGAGTCGACTGACGAGGAAACGGGCCGCTGCGCGCAGCGGTTTTGTCGTTTCAAAAGGAGGAGCTAGCAGCTTGGTGAGAAGTTCTTGAGGCCCCGGCGAAGGTTCACGAGCGCCGAGCCGCCGCGGCCGCCCCGCAACGAGGCGCTGAACGAGAACATTCGTGCGCCCCGGGTGCGGCTGATCGGCGAGGAGGGAGACCAGCTGGGGATCAAGGCGAAGGACGAGGCGCTCGGGATCGCCCGCGACCAGGATCTGGACCTCGTCGTCGTCGCTCCGCAGGCCGATCCGCCCGTCGCGCGGATCATGGACTACGGCAAGTACCGGTACGAGCAGGAGCAGAAGGCCAAGCTCGCGCGGAAGCACCAGTCCCAGGTCAACGTCAAGGAGATCAAGCTCAGGCCGAAGATCGGGATCCACGACTACAACACGAAAAAGGGCCACGTCCAGCGCTTTCTCAACCAGCGCGCGAAGGTCAAGGTCACGATCATGTTCCGCGGGCGTGAAACGACGCACCCGGAGCGTGGGCGGGACCTGCTGATGCGGCTGGCCGAGGACGTCAAGGAGATCGGCGCCGTCGAGCAACAGCCGCTCCTCGACGGCCGGAACATGACGATGCTGCTCGGGCCGACGAAGAATGCGGGAGTGACGAAAATTGCCGAAGACCAAGACACAGAGCGCCGCGAGGAAGCGGTTCAAGGTGACCGGAACGGGCAGGCTGATGCGCCGGCGGGCGATGCGCAGCCACCTGCTCGAGAAGAAGTCGGCTAAGCGCAAGCGGGGCTTCCGCAAGCTCGTCCCGGTTCACGAGTCGAACGTCAAGTCGGTCAAGAAGCTGCTCGGGAGGTAGGGAGTTGCCACGCGTCAAGCGATCCGTTCACGCACGCAAGAAGCGCCGCAAGGTGCTCGAGCAGGCGCGCGGCTACTGGGGGCTCAAGCATTCGAGCTATCGCCATGCGAAGGAGCAGGTCGAGCACTCGCTCGCGTATGCCTACCGCGACCGTAAGGCGAGGAAGCGCGAGTTCCGCCGCCTCTGGATCCTGAGGATCAACGCAGCGGCCCGGCAGAACGGGCTCTCGTACAACCAGTTCATCGCGGGCTGCCGGAAGGCCGAGATCGCGCTCGACCGCAAGGTGCTGGCAGACCTGGCCGTGTCCGATCCGGATGCGTTCGCGGCGATCGCCGAGAAGGCGAAAGCGGCGCTCGCAGGCTGAGCTGCTCGAGGCGCGCGAGCTCTTCCTCCATCAAGCCTCGCAGGCGGAGGGGCGGTCGGCGCTCTACGTGTCGCTGTTTCGGCGGCTCGCCGACGATGAGCGAGTCGGCGCGATTCTCGAGTCACCGCCTCGATGGGATGCGCCGCTACGCCTGGCTGGCGCCCTGCACAACCTCGTCCTGCGCGGGGAGGCGAGCTGGGACAACGTCGACGACGCGCTCGACGAGCATGCCGAGTTCCTGCGGCGCTTCGTGGCCGAGCAGGGTGTTCAAACCAATGAGGTGCAGCGATGCTGGATGCTGCTGCCCTGCTTTCTCGAGCTGGCACGGCGGACTGGCTTTTCCGAGTTCGACGTTCTCGAGTTCGGCCCCAGCGCGGGCCTGCTCCTCTACTGGGACCGCTACCGCTATCGCTTCGAGGCCGGAGCCTGGGGCGACGCTCGCGCGCCGCTCGAGCTGAGCGGCGACGAGAGGCTGCCGGTTCCGGCGGAGCTCTTGCAGCTGCGTCCCGCCGTCGGCAGCCGGGTCGGCATCGACCTCGCACCCGTGGACGTGACGACGGACGACGGAGCGTTGCTGCTCCGATCGTTCGTGTGGGCCGACAACAGCGAGCGGCTCGAGCGGCTGGACCGCGCGATCGAGGTGCTGCGCGGCGACCCGCCGACGCTCGTGCAGGGCGACTTCGTCGAGCTTCTTCCGCAGTACCTCGAGCGACGGAGGTCGGATGCGCTGACGGTCGTGATGCAGATCGCGTCCGCCGGCTACCTCGACGATGCAGGGCGCACGCGGCTGCGCGAGACCTACGACAGCGCCGGTGCCGACGGACCCCTGGCGATCGTCGGAACCGCGCAGCCGAGCGATGGCAGCCACTACTACTACGGGCTGCGGCTCACCTACTGGCCCGGGCCTGAGTCCGAGATCGTCGCCCACGCCGATTTCCACGGTGCCTGGCTGGAGTGGCTCCCGTGATCACCTCGCCGTCGAATCCGAAGCTGAAGCTCGTCCGGAAGCTGGCCTCGCATCGTCAGCGGGAGAAGCTGGGTCTGTTCGTGGCCGAGGGCGAGGATCTCGTCGACGCCGCGCTCGCGGCCGGTCTGGAGCCGGTCGAGTTGCTGGTCGCCGGTGAGACGGTCGAGGCCGAGCTGGTCGCGTCGGTCTCGACGCTGCCGCATCCGGCAAGGGCGATCGGCGTCTTCAGGCGGGAGGATCTACGGGGGGCCGAGCGGCGGCCGGCCGCGCTGGCGCTTTGGCGAGTCGCTGATCCGGGGAACGTCGGCACGCTGATTCGGACGGCCGACGCGTTCGGCGCCGGCATCGCCCTGTCGCCCGGTTCCGCGGATCCGACTGGGCCCAAGGCGCTTCGCGCCTCGGCGGGATCGCTGTTCCGTGTGCCGGTCGGGAGCTTCGACGAGGTCGATGGTCGGCGGATCGCGCTCGTCGCGCGCGGCGGGCAGCCCCTCCGAGCGGTCGAGCTGGCCGATCCGGTCGTCTTTGTTCTGGGGTCGGAACGCGAAGGGCTGCCGGAAGACGTGCTCGCGAGGTGTGACGATGTCGCGACGATTTCGACCGCAGGCGGGGCGGAATCGCTCAACGTGGCGGCCGCGGGGGCGATCGCGCTCTATGAGTGGAGCCGCCGCGACGGCTAGACTCGGGGAGATGGCGAAAGTCGTCGGCGTCTTCACTTCACCTGCCCGGAAGAGCGGGCGCTCCGACGCGCACGAGCGGCGCCGCGCGATCGAGGGTCAGGGGCTCGAAGGGTGCGCGCACGCGAACCCGCCCAAGCGCGAGGTCCTGTTCGCTTCCAAGGACCACCTCGATTCGGTCGGCGTCGAGCCCGGTGCGGTCCGCGAGAACATCACCGTCGAGGGCGACGACGTGCAGGCGTGGGCGGTCGGCCAGCGGGTCCGCGCCGGCGAGGCGGAGTTCGAGGTCACCATGGTCTGCGATCCCTGCCACCGGATGGACGAGTTGCGAGACGGTCTCCGCTCGGAGCTCGACGGCAAGCGCGGCATGCTCGCGCGCGTCGTGGAGAGCGGCGAGGTCGCCGTCGGCGACCCGATCACGCTCCTCTAACGCACCGTCTCAAACGGGCGTGTCCTGGGGTCTGGCACCGGGACACGGCCAGTCGGGCGCGGCGCTCATTCCGCCGCGGCGACGCGCACCCAGCAGCGATGCGACGAATCCGCGCTTCGAGCCGTGCCCCGGGGTCTGGCCCGAGGGTACGCCGTTTAGGACGGGCGCCGGGCGATCCAGACCATGTCTTCGCCGCCCCGGTAGGGGCGGCGGTCGAACCAGCCGTAGAGGGCGTCCACCTCGAAGCCTGCGCGCTCGAGGAGTTCGCGCCACTCGCGGTGCGACAACCAGGCGAGCGCCATCGTCGTCTCGCCGCTGGGGCCGCGCACCGAGAGCGTGAGCGTCCGCGCATCCGTGTCCCAGTCGGCGCGTTCGTAGATCTGCGGCTCGCGCTCGAGCCAACGGCCGTGCGTCTCGGCGATGTCATCGGGGGCGGGAGCGAAGACGTCGAAGATCAAGCGCCCGCCAGGAATCAGCAGCTCGCGCGCGGCGCGAAAGGCCCGGACCCGCTCGTCGTCCGTGTGCAGGTGCAGGTAGGAACGGAACGGGACGAGGACGAGCTCGACCCGTTCGGAGACCGGCGGCTCGCGCAGGTCGCCGAGACGCAGCTCCACGAGGTCGCCGACGCCGGCCAGCTCCGCACGCTCGCGACACACCTCCAGCATTCCGGCCGAAGAGTCCATACCGATGACGCGCACGCCCGCCGCCGCGACCGGCACCGCGATCCGCCCGGTGCCGACACCGAGCTCGACCACCGGCGCCGCCGCCCTGCACGCCTCGTCGACGTAGAACGCGACGTCTTCGGTGACGCTCCGGCTCCACGGGTCGTAGAGGCGCGCGATCGCGTCGTAACTGGTCTCGCGCCCATGGCCGACCACCGCTGTCGTCAGGCCAAGTCCGGCTCCGCGGCCGCCCCCAGGAACGCGAGAGTTGCTCAAGAACGTCGATGGTACAGTCGCTCGGTGGACGCAAAGACGCTGGAAAAGGAGGCTCTGGCGGCGATCGAGCAGGCGCGGACGCGCCCGGAGCTCGACGAAGCGCGCGTCCGCTATCTCGGGCGCAAGAGCGAGTTGAAGCGCGCCCTGCGAGAGGTCCGCGACCGCGAGAGCGGCATGGCGCTGAACGAAAGCCGTGTCGCGATCGAGGCGGCGGTCGCGGAGCGCGACGCGGCTCTTCACGAGGCCGAGGTCGAGCGGTCGCTGGCGGAGGAACAGCTCGACGTGACGCTCCCGGGGACGCGTGTCCCGCGTGGACACCTCCATCTGCTGACGCAGATCCGCCGCGAGGTTGAGGACATCTTCCTCGGGCTCGGCTATCAGGTCGTGGACGGTGACGAGGTCGAGGATGCGTGGCACCTCTTCGACGCGCTGAACATGCCGCCCCAGCATGTGACGCGCTCGCCGCTGCACACGCTCTACCTGAACGGCGACATCGTCCTTCGCACCGAGACGTCGCCGTCCCAGATCCGCGTCATGGAGGCGACGAAGCCGCCGGTGTACATCGTCTCGCTCGGCCGCGTCTACCGCCGCGACACCGCCGATCCGACCCACTTCCCGATCTTCCACCAGGTCGAGGGCCTCGCGGTCGACCACGGGATCACGCTCGGCGATCTGAAGGGCACGCTCCTCCACCTCGCGCGAGCGTTGTTCGGGGAGGAGCGAGAGGTGCGCTTCGCCACCGACTTCTTCCCCTTCACGGAGCCGTCGCTGCAGGCTTCCGTCTCGTGCTTCCTCTGCGGGGGCGCCGGCTGCCGCGTCTGCAAGTACAGCGGCTGGATCGAGCTGGGCGGCTCCGGGGTGGTAGACCCCAACGTGCTCCGCAACGTCGGCTACGACCCTGAGGAGGTGTCGGGCTTCGCTTTCGGCCTCGGCCTGGAGCGGATCGCGATGCTGCGCCACGGCGTCCCGGACCTGCGCATGCTCTGGGACAACGACCTCCGCTTCCTCGGCCAGTTCTGATGCTCGTCCCGCTGACTTGGCTTCGCGAGTACGTCGCGGTGAAGGTTCCCCTGGAGGAGCTCGTCGACCGGATCGGCACCTCGGTCGCCGGCGTCGAGCGCGTCGTCGAGCGTGGCGTCGCCGACGACGACGGCAACCTCGGCCTTTATCGCGTCGGGCGTGTGCTCGAGGCCGCCAAGCATCCGAACGCCGACCGCCTCCAGCTGTGCCGTGTCGACGTCGGCGAGGGCGAGCCGCGGCAGATCGTCTGCGGGGCCTGGAACTTCGGCGCCGGCGCCACGGTCGCGGTGGCGCTGCCCGGAGCCGTCCTACCCGGTGGGCAGAAGCTCGAGCAGGTCGACCTACGCGGCCAGGTCTCGAGCGGGATGATCCTCTCCGAGCGGGAGCTCGAGCTCGGTCCAGACCACAGCGGCATCATCGTCCTCGACGACGGGCCGGAACCCGGGACGCCGCTCGCCGACGTGCTGCCGTTGCGCGAGACGGTGCTGGAGCTGGAGACGACGCCCAACCGTCCCGACCTACTCGCGGTCTACGGCGTCGCCCGCGAGGTGGCGGCGCTCTTCGACCGTCCTCTCGAGCCATGGCCGGGGTCTGACCCCAGACGTGACGGAGACGAACACGTCCCCGTCACGGTCGACGATCCCGAGGGCTGCCCCCGCTACATCGGCCGCCTCTTCCGCGAGGTCCGCGTCGGTACCTCTCCGCCGTGGCTGAAAGCGCGGCTGGTCGCGGCGGGCCTGCGCCCGATCTCGAACGTGGTCGACGTGACGAACTACGTCATGCACGCGCTCGGCAACCCGCTGCACGCGTTCGACCAGCCGAAGCTCGCCGGCGGCGAGATCGTCGTCCGGCGCGCCCGCCGCGGCGAGACGATCCGCACGCTCGACGGCGTGGACCGACCGCTCGACGAGCGCGACCTGGTGATCGCCGATGCCGAGAAGCCGGTCGCGATCGCCGGGATCATGGGCTCGGAGGACAGCCAGGTCGAGGAGTCCACGACCGACGTCGTCCTCGAGGCAGCGAACTTCGAGCCGGTCTCGATTCTTCGCAGCTCCGAGCGGCTCGCGCTCCGGACGGACGGCTCGAACCGTTGGGAGAAGGGCGTCGACCCGTACCTCGCCGAGCACGCCGCGCGCCTCGCGACGGAGCTGCTCGTCGAGCTCGCCGACGCGCGCTGGACCGGCGAGATCGACGTCAAGGGCGAGCTCCCCGAGCCGTCGCAGATCCGCTTCAGGCCCGAGCGCGCGGCCGCGCTGCTCGGACTCGAGATCCCGCCGGAAGAGCAACGCGAGACGCTGACGCGGCTCGGGTTCGGGGTCAGCGACACATTCGACGTGACCGTGCCGAGCTGGCGCGCCCGCGACGTCACCCGGGAGGTCGACCTGGTGGAGGAGGTCGGTCGCTTCAGGCTCGACGAGATCCCCTTCACGCTGCCGGAGCGCCGGGCGATGTTCGGCCGCCTCTCGGAACAGCAGCGGCTGCGGCGGCTCGTCGAGGACGTGCTCGTCGGCGCCGGCTTGTCGGAGGCGTATACGTCGAGCCTCGTGGCCGAGGATCCGGATCGGGAGGCGATCCGCCTACCCGAGCCGCTCTCCGCCGACCAGGCGGTGCTGCGCACGATGCTGCTGCCGAGCCTGATCGACTCGGTCGGGCGCAACCTCGACGCGGGCAACGAGGAGATCGGCCTGTTCGAGCTCGCCCGGGTCTACCTGCCGCCTGCGGAGCCGCGGCCGCGGGAGCCGTGGCACGTCGCGGCCGTCGTCGAGGGCGGCTTCGAGCGCGCAAAGGGGATCGTCGAGGCGCTCTACGCGGCGCTGCGGCTGGAACCGCGCTTCGAGCGAGGCGAGCACCCGTTACTGCACCCGGGCAAGGCGGCGCGCCTCGAGGCCGGCGTCGTCGGCGAGCTCCACCCTGACCGCCTCGAAGGCGCCTGGGGCGCCTTCGAGCTCGATCTCTCCAGCCTCCTTGAGCAGGTGCCCCGCCGCCTCGTCTACGAGGACGTCATCACCTACCCGGCCGTCCGCCAGGACCTCGCGTTCACCGTCCCCGAGGAGGTCACCGCCGGTGAGCTGATCGACGCGGCGCGTGAGGCCGCCGGCCCGGAACTGCAGGAGCTCGAGGTCTTCGACGTCTACCGAGGGCAGCAGGTCGGCCCCGGCAAGAAGTCGATCGCATTCCGCGCCGCTTTCCAGTCGCCGGAGCGAACGCTGTCGGACGAAGACGCCGCGCGCCTGCGCGGGCGGATCGTCTCCGCGCTCAGCGATCGCTTTGGGGCTGAGCTGCGTGCCTGAACATCGGGTTCAGCCGCTCGACGGCCGCCTCGAGCACCTTTCTCTCGATCTCCGGCGATTCTTCGACCAGCCGACGGAACGACCGCTCGGTGACCACGAGCGCGCGCACCGGCGAGGTCGTCGTCACCGTCGCGGTGCGCGGCCCTTGGTGGATGAGCGCGATCTCGCCGAAGAAATCGCCGCCCCCCAGCGTGTTGACCAACGCGCCCTGCTGGCTCACGTCAGCCGTGCCCTCGAGGATGACGAAGAACTCGCGCCCGGGGGCGCCCTCACGCATGAGCTGCTTGCCCTCCGCGAGGTCGATCTCGTCGGCGATGCTCGCGATCTGCTCGAGCTCGCGCTTCGAGCACTGAGCGAAGAGCGGCACCTTCCGGATCAGCTCTACCTTCTGGTTGCGGTGGAGTCGCATGGGCCGAGTCTAAATCGCCGCCGCGCCGCCGCCTAACCAAATGCGGTAGCCGTCGTTTTACAAACCGAAGGGGTCCAGCCCTCGTATCGAGGGCACACACGGCTTTCCATCTTGAAAAGGAGCTTTCTGTGAGCTATGTCCGCCTCTCGCTGATCGCCGCGCTCGTGGGGATCGGGCTCGTCGTTCCCGGCGCGGTCAGCGCCGAGAGTAAGGCGCCGCCGCAGCCGCTCGTCGCGACAGTCGGCGATCCCTCGGTGCCCGAGGCGTTTCGGATCACGCTGCGGGATGCGAACGGCGACCCGGTCACACACGTCGATCCCGGGACGTACACGATCAACGTGCGCGACTATGCGACGACCCACAACTTCCACCTCTCTGGGCCCGGCGTCGACCGGGCGACCGACATCGAGGGGACCACGACCTCGACGACGTGGGTCGTCGATTTCGGCAACGGGACCTACCGCTTCGTCTGCGACGCGCACCCGCTGACGATGCGCGGCGCCTTTACGTCCGGCACCGTGGTCGCACCGCCGAAGCCGAAGCTGCTGAACGCGAAGGTCGGCCCCGGGCGCACGATCTCGCTGAGGACGGCTTCAGGCGGGAAGGTCAAGCGTCTCAAGGCCGGCCCTTACCGCATCACCGTCCGCGACCTGACGCGCGCCGACAACTTCCACCTGATCGGCGGCGGTGTCAACCGGAAAACCGGTGTCAAGGCCAAGAGCACCGTCGTGTGGACGGTGACCTTCCGGAGCGGGCCGATCCGCTACCGCTCCGACGCGCACAAGAAGCTCGCCGGCAGCTTTTCGGTGACCGCGGCCGGCTGACTCGGACTCGTTTTGGCGCCGCTCGGCTTCGGGCGGGCAGCGTCAGTCGCGGTCGACGACAAAGAAGGGGCCGACCCTGGCCTTCGGCGTCCCTTCGCGGCTCCGCCGGGCGAGCAACCGCATCGTCGCGCCGATTCCGCCGGCCAGGACGAAGCCGGCGCCGAGGGCTCCGACCGCGATCACCGGCAGCTTCGACCGAAGCTTCCCGCCGATGCCAGTCCGGAGATCGTCGACGGCGCCGGCAAGTTGCTCGCGCTCGTCCTCGATGTCGCGGCGGACGTCCTCCGCCGTGCGTCCGTCACGCGCTGCCATCGGCCTTCAACGCCTCCGTCGTCCGCTTCGCTTCTTCGATCGCCTGCTCGGGTACGGGCGGGGTCGCCTTCTCGATACGGCTGCGCGCGAGCAGCCCCAGGAGCGCAGCCAGCCCAAGGAGGATGAACGTCGTGATCAGCAGCGCGAGCCAGGTCGGCATGGTGGTCGCGAGCCCCGCGGCGAGCGCGGCGAACGCGAAGCCGAGCATGAAGACGGCGAAGAGCGCGGCGCCGACGCCGAGCCCGATGCCGATCCCGAGCTCCGTGACCTTCCGCTTCAGCTCGAGCGTGGCGAGCTCGACCTCGAGCCGCGCGAGGCTGCTTGCATGCTCGGCGACCTGCTTCGTCGTCGCCCCGAGCGAGGCGTTGTCAGTTTCTTGGGTGGGCATGGCCCCTCCAGTCGATCACTTTCGCGAGCACGATTCCAGCGGCGAGGGCGATGCCGGCGACGACGAACGGGTTCGGGCCGCCCTGCCCCTTCTTCTTCGGCGGCTTCGACGGCCGCGGTGCCGACAGCGGCGGCGCGCTCGGCGCTTCCGGCCGTGCAGTGACCGGCTCGTTCGTCGGTGCGCCGCCGGCCGGCTGCGTAGGCGACGTCCAATCGAGTGACTCGGATGGCGAGCTCGTGCCCGGCGAGCTCGTGCCCGGCGGCTCGGAGGCCGAGGTCGAGCCGACTGGCTCCGACGCCGAATTCCAGCCGACCGACTCGTTCATCGGCTCGGAGCCTACTCGCTCGGCCTTCGGCGGCTCGTTGCGCGCCCGGGCTGCGATCAGGCTCGGCTTCAGCTTGCGCAGGAACTCGGCATCCTCGGCGAGCTCGTCCGCGAACTTCGCGGCGAAGCCGCCTTTGGCGCGCACCGTTCGCGCCAGCTCTTGGAGACGGTCGGCTCCGCGCTCGATCAGCTGGTCGCCCTTGTTCATTGTCTCTCCGGCGGCTCGTCCCCGGTCGCGAGCCGCCACGCGGTGGCCGCGACGCGCTGCGCAACCGTTGCCGCACCGGCGGCGAGGCCGGCGGAGAGGCCGATCCAGAGCAGCTTGCGCAGCATTGTCGGTTGCTTGCCGGAGGCGTTTTCGCTCAAACCTTGCGTAAGTATGCTCGTTCGATGCACGACGTTCGCCGGCTCCCGAAGCCGGAGCGGCAGCGCCTCATCGCCAGCGTCGTCGGCCGCAGACGGGTCGGCAGTCAGCACGAGCTGCAGCAGGCGCTCAGAGCGGCCGGCTGCGACGTGACTCAGGCGACGATCTCGCGCGACATCCGCGAGCTCGGGCTGGAGAAGACCCGCGATGTGCTCGGCCGTCCCCGCTACGCGGTGCAGAACCGCGGTAAGCGCGCCGACCCGCGCCAGGCTCTGGTCGCGATCCTCGGCCAGTTCGGCCGCCGGGTCGACTCAGCGCAGAACATCGTCGTCGTGCACTCCGAGCTCGGCTCCGCACCGGCGATCGGGCGCGCGCTCGACCGCCTCGGGCACGGCCGGATCGTCGGGACGCTGGCCGGCGACGACACGTGCCTCGTGATCGCGCGTGACGCCGCCGACGCGAAGTCGGTGGCCCGTGAGCTGCGCGCGGCTCTCCGCTGAGCTCTGAGCGCGCTACTCGGGCAGGATCCGTTCGCTTGGCGGCGGCTCCCGGTGCTCGGGCAGCTGCTCGACCTGCGGCTTGCGCAGTTGTAGCCGCACGCATCCCTCCGTGATCCGCGAGATCGCCTCGGCCGGGACGTACTGGCCGCGCGCGAACATCCCGTGAGCGATCGTCAGGCCGTTGAAGATGTCGAGATTCGTGTCACCGACGATCTCCTCGACCTTGCCGACGTCCTCGCCGTCCACATCGACGACGCGCCAGCCCTGCTCGATCACGAGCCACGAGACCGGCTCGGGCACTAGTGTCCCTTCCAGTGATGGTCTCGCGTTTCTGGCGAGTGCCCGGAGCCGTCAGGGCAGGACGCAGGGAGCGCCAATATGCGGGCATATTGGTGCGACTGAGGACGCAGCATGGCGGCGCCGGGTGCCGCCAGAGATGTACTGACTATTGCTGGAAGGGGCACTAGATGACCTTTCCGTCGGCGTACCAGACCGGGCCCTGCGTCTTCACGGGATACGTGTCCGAGAGGACGTGCAGGATCCGCAACGTGCCGCGGATCCCGGCCTCGTCGAGCCGCTCGAGGCACCGACGGGTCATCTCCGGCGAGCCCCCGTAGCCGAACTTGCGCGCACCGCGGAAGCGGAGGACCGGCCGCGTTCCCGGCCGGGTCGGGTTCAACGGGCTGAGCCTCAGCGCAGCCGGTTCGATGTGGTCGGACGAAGTCAGCTCCACCTCGGCGTAAACGTCGCTCCAGTCCGCGGGAAGAGCCGCCACCTCAGCGTCCCAGGCCGCCGCGACGCCGCCCCCGGCGGGTGCGGCCGACTCGGCCACGCTCTGGACGGCGGCGAGCTCGAGCGTGCCGGTGATCCCCGCTGCGTCGAGGCGGCGGAGCAGGGAGCGGATGCGTTCCGGCGTCACTCCGGTGCCGCGACGGCCGGTCAGGAAATGGATCACCCTGCCGCGCCGGCCCGGATTCGTCGGCGCGAGCAGCGCCGCAGCTCTTGCGCAGTCGCCTTCGTCGGGAATGGTCAGCCGTAGGCGGACCTCTTGCCAGTCCGCCGGAAGTTGCGCCTGAATCGCGAGAAACTGGTCGGCAACGGCCACGGCGGGCAGCGTACTATCACGCCCGTGGCGAAAGTCGAGCAGCGCCGCGGGGTCTCGGAGGAGACCCTGCGCGAGTTCTTCCGCGAGATGCTCCTGATCCGGCGCTTCGAGGAGAAAGTCGAGGAGCGGTTCCGCGCCGGCGAGCTGCCGGGATTCCTGCACGTCGCGATCGGCCAGGAAGCGGTTGCCGTGGGCGTCTGCCGCGCGCTTGCCGACAACGACGTGATCGCGTCGACTCACCGCGCGCACGGGCACACGCTCGCGAAGGGGACGCACCCGAACGAGGTCATGGCCGAGCTGTACGGGAAGGTCGAGGGCTGCTCGCACGGCTACGGCGGCTCCATGCACCTCTACGACGTCGAGCGCGGAAACCTCGGCGCCAACGCCGTCGTCGGCGGCGGCCTGCCGGCGATCGTCGGTGCCGCACTCGCGTTCAAGTTCCGCGGCGAGCCGCGCGTCGCGGTCGCGTTCTTCGGCGACGGCGCGACGAACATCGGCACCTTCCACGAGTCGCTGAACCTCGCTCAGCTCTGGAACGTCCCCGCCGTCTTCGTCTGCGAGGACAACCACTGGGCCGAGTCGACGCCGGCCAAGCAGCACCTGCCGATCGAGGATCTGACCAAACGGGCCGAGGCGTACGGGATGAAGTCGATGAAGGTCGACGGTCAGGACGTCGAGGAGGTGCACAGGGTCGCGGCCCGGGCGCTCAAGCACGCGCGAGACGGCAAGGGGCCCGTCTTCCTGCTCTGCGAGACGCAGCGTCTCGTCGGCCACTACGTCGGCGACCCGCAGGTCTACCGCGACAAGGAGGAGCTACACAAGCTGCAGGAGACGGCGGACCCGATCGAGCTCGCGCGCGAGAAGCTCGGGCTCTCGGACGAGGAGTTCGAGGCCGCCGACCGCGAGGTGCAGGAGCTGGTCGACTCCGCGGTCGAGTTCGCCAAGAACGGGACCGACCCGAAGCCTGAGGACGCGCTCAACAACGTCTATGCCTGACGGCTCGTCCCGATGCCTGAGCTGAGCTACCGCGAAGCCGTCCGCGACGCGCTCTCGCAGGCCATGCGCAACGACGACGACGTCTTCATCATGGGCGAGGACATCGCCGAGATGGGCGGCTCGATGGGTGTCACGCAGGGGATGCTCGACGAGTTCGGCCCCGAGCGGGTTCGCAACTCGCCGATCTCCGAGATCGCGCTCGTCGGCTCCGGGATCGGCGCCGCGATGCAGGGGATGCGGCCCGTCGTCGAGGTCATGTACGAGGACTTCCTGACGATCTCGATGGAGCAGATCGTCAATCAGGCCGCCAAGCACCGCTACATGTCGGGCGGGCAGCTGAAGGTGCCGCTGACGATCCGCACCCAGGGCGGCGCGGGTTGGTCGCCCGGCGCACAGCACGCTCAGCAGGTCGAGGCCTGGTTCGTGCACGTGCCGGGCCTGAAGGTCGTCTTCCCTTCGACCCCGACCGACGTTCGCGGCCTGCTCTGGTCGGCGATCTACGACGACAATCCGGTCGTCTTCTTCGAGCACCGGACGCTTTACGGGATCAAGGAGGACGTGCCGGAGGAGCTGGAGCCGATCCCGATCGGCGAAGCGCGCGTCCGCCGGGAAGGTGAGGACGTCACTGTCGTCGCCACCGGCCGCCTCGTCCACGAGGCGCTCGCCGCGGCGGAGGAGGCCGAGGGCCAGGGCGTCTCCGTCGAGATCGTCGACCCGCGCACGCTGCAGCCGCTCGACGAGGACGCCATCGTCGACTCGGTCAAGAAGACGAACCGTTGCGTCGTCGCCCACGAGGCGATCACCCGGATGGGCTTCGGAGCCGAGGTCGCAGCCGTCGTCCAGCACCGGGCCTTCGACTGGCTGGACGCGCCGGTCGAGCGGGTCGGGGCGAAGTTCACCCCCTTGCCCTTCGCGCCCGTGATGGAGGAGTACGTCGTCCCGCATGCCAAGGACGTTCTCGCGGCGATTCAGCGGACGGTTCAGCGCAATGGCGAATGAGGTGAAGCTGCCCCGGCTGGGCCAGGGCATGGAGTCGGGGACGATCGTCAAGTGGCTGAAGTCCGAGGGCGACCAGGTCGAGAAGGGGGAGCCGCTCTACGAGCTCGACACCGACAAGGTCACACAGGAGGTCGAGGCCGAGGTTTCGGGCGTGCTGCTGAAGATTGCCGTCGCCGAAGGCGAGGCGCCGGTCGGCCAGACGATCGCCGTCATCGGCGAGCAGGGCGAGTCGGTGCCGGAGGCCGACGCGGGGGCGTCGGCCCAGGAGGTCGCGGAGGACGAGCAGGAGGAGGGCTCGCCCGGCGCTCAGCGTGAGGCAGAGCGTGAGCGAGGGCGTGAGGCCTCGGCCTCCGAGCGGATCGCTGCGCTCCGCGAGCCCGAGCCTTCGCCTGCGGTAGGCGACGGCGCCGGCGCCCGGGTCAAGGCCTCGCCGCTCGCGCGGCGGATCGCCCGCGAGCGCGGAATCGAGCTGGGCTCGCTCCGTGGCACCGGCCCCGAGGGACGTGTCGTCGCCGAGGACGTCGAACGCGCCGCGGCCGGCGCTCCGGCAACCGCCCCGCCCTCGCCTGTCGCTGCGCCCGTCGGGGAGATCGAGCGCCAGGAACTGACGCCGGTCCGCCGGACAATTGCGCGTCGCCTCACTGAGGCCTGGCAGGCGCCGGCGTTCCAGATCGCGATGTCGGCGGACATGACACGCGCGCAGGAGCTCCACGCGCGGCTCGCGGAACGCGTGCAGGAAGGCGAGGCGAGGCCGACCGTCACCGACATCCTCACGAAGGCCTGCGCGGCCGCGCTGATGCGCCACCGGGCCGTCAACGCGCACTGGGCGGAAGACGCGATCGAGCTGCACCCGAGCGCGAACGTCGGCATCGCCGTCGCCATCTCGGCCGGGCTCGTCGTGCCCGTCATCCACCAGGCCGAGCGCAAGACGATCGCGGAGCTCGCCGCCGCGCGCGCAGACATCGTCACACGTGCGCGCGAGAACAAGCTGCGGCAGGAGGACCTCGAAGGCGGCACCTTCACGATCTCGAACCTCGGCATGTACGGCGTCGAGCAGTTCGTGGCCGTGCTGAACCCGCCGCAGGCGGCGATCCTCGCGGTCGGCGCGATCGAGGCGAAGGTGGTCCCCACGGAGGCCGGTTTCGACGCGCGCCCGCAGATGACGCTGACGCTGACGTGCGATCACCGCTCGCTCGACGGAGCGACGGCGGCCGACTTCCTCCGGACGGTCAAGGCCTTCCTGGAGGAGCCCGGTCTCATGCTGTAGTGCCCCTTCCAGTGATGGTCTCGCGTTTCTGGCGAGTGCCCGGGGTCGTCAGGCAAAAACGCAGGGAGCGCCAATATGCAGGCACATTGGCGCGACTGAGGACGCAGCATGGCGGCGCCGGGCGCCGCCAGAGATGCCCTGACTATTGCTGGGAGGGGCACTAACCGGCGATGCAGGTCTGGTACCGCGTCCGCGACCTCGAAGCAGCTCGGGCGTTCTACGCGGGCAAGCTCGGCTTCGCGGAGACCTTCGCGGACGAGGAGGGCAGCTGGGTCAAGCTCGCGCGCGGCGAGATGGAGATCGCCCTGGCCGAAGGTGAGCCGGAGGAGGAAAGCGGCGTCGCGACGGTCGACGTCGACGACATCAAGGCGGAGGCCGAGCGGTTGCGGGCGGCCGGAGTCGAGGTCGGGACGGTCCTCGAGCTGCACGGCGAGATCCGCCTACTCGACGTCTTCGATCCGGACGGTAACCGGATCCAGCTGGCGGAGGACGTTTCGGCGGAGCGATGATCCGGCGAGGCGGCGCCCGTGACGTCCCGTTCCTCCGCGACATGCTCCGGCATGCGTTCTACTGGCGGACGCCCGTCGGCGACGAGGAGCCGCCGCTGACGCGCTACGTGCGCGGCTGGGGACGGCCCGGCGACCGCTCGCTGATCGCGATCGACGACTTCGTTCCGGTCGGGGCCGCGTGGTACCGGCTCTTCACGCCGGAGGAGGCCGGCTTCGGGTTCGTCGACGAGCAGACCCCGGAGCTCGCGATCGCCGTAGTGCCCAGCCGGCGCGGCCGAGGCTTCGGGCACGAGCTGCTCTCGGCGCTGCTCGACCGCGCGCGCGAGGACGGATTCGACGCCATCAGCCTCAGTGTCGCGAAGGACAACCCGGCTGTTCATCTGTACGAGAGCTACGGTTTCGAGCGCGTCCGCGAGGACGACGGCGCGGTGGTGATGCGCGCGCGCCTGGGCAGTTGAAGCCGCCCGGCTGAGTCGATGCGGCGGCCGCGACGTCGCCAGTAGGATCCATGCCCGTGGAATGCGACGTCGCAGTCCTGGGGGGTGGCCCGGGCGGCTACACCGCCGCGATCCGCGCCGCGCAGCTCGGCGCGCGGACCGTCTGCATCGACCAGGCGCCGGAGCTCGGCGGCACCTGCCTGCGCATCGGCTGCATCCCGACGAAGGCGTGGGTCCAGACCGCGTTCGGGCTCAAGGAAGCGGGGGAGACCTTCGCGAAGCTCGGCGTCAAGGTCGGCGAGCCGTCGCTCGATTTCGCGGCCGCGAACGAGTGGAAGGCAGGCGTCGTCAAGCAGATGACCTCGGGCGTCGCCAGCCTCTTCAAGGCCAACGGCGTCGAATGGGTCAAGGGCACGGGCCGGTTCAAGGATGCGAACACGCTCGCGGTGGAAGGCGGCGAGGACGTGAGCTTCACGAGCGCGATCATCGCGACGGGCTCCTTCCCGCTGCGCCCGCCGATCGAGGGGCTCGACTCGTCGCGCTGCGTCGACTCGGAGGGGCTGCTGGCGCAGACCGAGGTGCCGAGGCGGCTCGTCATTCTGGGCGGCGGGATCATCGGCTGCGAGTTCGCGTCGATCTTCCAGCGCTTCGGCTCCGAGGTGACGATCATCGAGATGCTGCCGACGCTGATCCCGGCCGAGGACGCCGACGCCGCCAAGGAGCTCGCGAAGCAGTTCGGCAGGCGCGGCATCACGCTCCATCTCGAGAACCAGTGCTCGAAGGTGGAGGAGTCCGGCGACGGGCTCACGGTCCATTTCGGCGAGGGCGAGACGGTCGAGTGCGACCTGATGCTCGTCTCGGTGGGCCGCGGCCCGACGGTCGAAGGGCTCGGCCTCGAGGGGATCGGCGTCGAGTTCGACCCGCGCAAGGGAATCGCCGCCGACGAGCGGCGGCGGACGACCGTCGAGCACATCTACGCGGTCGGCGACTGCGCCGGCTACTGGCAGCTCGCGCATACGGCATTTCGCGAGGGCGAGGTCGCGGCCGAGAACGCGACCGGCCACGATGCCGTCGTCGACAACCGCGGCGTGCCGAGGCCGATCTACACCGACCCCGAGGTCGCCGGCGTCGGCCTGACCGAGGCGGAGGCGCGAGAGCAGTACGGCGACGACGTCGAGACCGGCACGTTCCCGTGGGTGGCGAACGCGCGCGCCGTGATGCAGAACGAGACGGTCGGCTGGGTGAAGTCGATCCACGAGACCCGCTACGGCGAGCTGCTCGGGGTGGTGATGATCGGCCCGCACGTGACCGACCTGATCGAAGCCGGCGTTGTGGCGATCGACGCCGAGTCGACGGTCGAGACGGTCGCGGACGGCATGGCGGCGCATCCGACGCTGAGCGAAGCGGTCAAGGAAGCGGGTCTGGTCGCCCTCGGCCGCGCGATCCATCTGCCGAATCGGAAGCGGGCGAAGGCCACTGCCTGAGCGGCGATCGATGAGGTTTGTGATCCAAGTGACGAGCGCAGCCGGCCTGCGTATCCGAAACCGCAAACCCCGCGTTCTTTAGGCATGGAGACAGCCCGAGGGGCGCGGGGCGGGCGTCGACAGAACGCGCACCTGCGGCAACTGACGCACCGGGGGAAACGGCGAGACCAGATCGCCGCGGACGGCGCCTTCGAAAGCTTCTACCGCGACCACGTCGCAGAGGTCTACCAGTACGCCCTGGGCGTCCTGACGAACCCGGCCGACGCCGAGGACGTCACTCAGCAGACGTTCCTGAACGCGTACCGAGCGTTCCAGAAGGGCGAGCGCCCGCACACGCCGCACAACTGGCTGATCAAGATCGCGCACAACGTGTGCCGGATGCGCTGGCGCCAGTCGGGGCGCCGCCCGCGGGAGATCCCGCTCGAGCACGCGCCGGAGCCTGCGGGACCCGACGACGACAAGCCGCCGCTCGACGAGGTCCTCCAGGCGCTCGCTCAACTCCCGCTCAACCAGCGCGCGGCGATCGTCATGCGCGAGGTCGAGGGCCGCAGCTACGCGGAGATCGCGGAGGTGCTCGGCACGACCGTGCCGGCCATCGAGGCGCTGCTCTTCCGTGCCCGGTCGAGCCTGCGCGCGCGGCGTGACTCGCTCGGCGTCCTCACGCTCGCTCCGCTGCCCGGCTCGCTCTCCTCGTTTTTGGGCAGCGGGGGCGCTGGTGTCGTCGCGGCCGGGGGAGCCGCCCTCGGTACCCAGATCGCGCTAAAGGCCGCAGCGGTGGTCGCAACCGGCGTCGTCGCCGGAGGCCTCGGCTTCAAGGCCGTCAAGGCCGTCGCGAAGCCTGAGGCCGCGCAGCCGCAGCCCCGGCAGGCGCAGGCGAGCTCGTACGCTGCGCCCGCCTGGGCGAACCCGGTGCAGCGAATCGTCCCGAACGTCCGCGCCGGAGGTTCGCGGACTGCAGGGCTCTTGCATCCGGGCCGCGTGAACGGCCTGGGGCCGTCGGTCGCAGATCCGCGGAAGGCGCCAATGAACGAGACTCCCTCCGAAGCGAGCGCGCCCGCCGGCGAGAGC
>JBKOYZ010000129.1:0-5579 GCA_046725655.1 Actinomycetota bacterium
CAAGGCGCTCACACGGCTGCACGCCCTCTGCCAGACTGGGGCGCAGGCCTAGCAGTGCCCAGTCCAGCAAGACACGTCGGCTGCCGGCCCGCGATCACGCGGCGCCAACGTCCACGCTCGCCCTTACCGCCTCACCGAAAGGGGCGCTGATGTTCGACCTCCGCTACCACGTAGCCTCGCTCGCGGCGGTCTTCCTCGCGCTCGTGATCGGAATCCTCGTCGGCGTCGGGATCTCCGACCGCGGCCTCGTGGACAAGTTCGACCGGGGCCTGCTCGAGCAGCGGATCAACCAGCTCGAGGGCGACCTCAGCGACGCACGAAAACGCGCCAACGATCTCGCCGCACAGCAGCGTGCGGCGCAGGCGTTCGTCGCCGACACATACCCGGCGCTGATGTCGAACCGGCTGCGCGGCAAGCGGTTCGCGCTCGTCTTCCTCGGCCCGGTCGAGCCTCACGTCCAGGCATGGCTCGAGCAGGCACTGAAGGACGCAGGCGCCAGCGGCTGGGCGCGCGTGCGCGCTCTGAAGCTGCCCCTCGACGTTCCCGCGATCGACCAGAGGCTCGCGAGCAAGGCCAGCCTCCGGGACTACGTCGGTGACGCACGCCTGCCAGGCCTCGGCCACGCCCTGGGTGAGGAGATCGCCAGCGGCGGCGGGCCACTCTGGACGGCGCTCGCGGATGAGATGGTCGCCGAGCGCTCAGGCAGCGAGCACCAGCCGGCCGACGGCGTCATCGTCGTCCGAACGGGCACGAAGCAATACGACGGCACCGCCCGCTTCCTCCAGGGCTTCTACCGCGGGCTGATCGCCGCGCCGGTCCCTGTAGTCGGGGTCGAGACGGTCGCGTCGGAGAGGTCCACGATCGCCGCCTTCCAGCGCAACGGCGTCTCCAGTGTCGACGACGTCGACCAGGCGCCGGGACGGCTCGCGCTTGCGCTGCTGCTCGCCGGCGGGAAGGCCGGCCACTATGGCCTGAAGCCGACGGCGCGCGACGGGGTGCTCCCCCCGCTCGAAACCGCCGCGCGTGGATGAAGTCGTCGCCGTTCTCGTCGCCGCGCGCGACGAGGCGGCCCGGATCGGGGAGACCGTCGCCGGACTGCGCACGTCGTTCCCCGCAGCGCGCGTGATCGTCGCCGACGACGGCTCGCGGGACGGTACGGCCGCGGCGGCGGAAGACGCCGGCGCCGAGGTCCTGCGTCTGCCGGCACGCGGGAAGGGTCAGGCGCTGACGCTTGCGGAACGGCTCGCCCCGGCCGGCCGGATCGTGCTCGCGGACGCCGATCTCGCCGGCGACCTGGCGCCGCTGGCGGTCGTTGGAGACGATCTCTCGATCGCGGTCTTCGCCGAGCGCCGAGGCGGGGGCTTCGGGATCGCCAAAGGCGCCGCCCGCGCGCTCATCCGCGCGCTCACCGGCTACGACCCCCGCGAGCCGCTCTCGGGCCAACGCTCGCTCTCCCAGGCCGCCCGCGACGCCTGCTTTCCCGCTGCGGCGGGCTTCGGGTGCGAGGTCCGGATGACGATCGACGCGGTCCGCTCGGGCGTGCGCGTGTCCGAAGTCGAGCTGCCGCTCGCCCACAGGGCGACCGGGCGCGATGCGGGCGGCTTCGCGCACCGAGGACGCCAGTTGCTCGACGCGCTGCTCGCCTGTGGCCCCACGGCCGTCAACCATCGCGGGCTGCGGCTGCCGCTCGTCGGCTGGATCTTCCTCCTTCGGGGAAGCTGGCCTGTCCGTGCGATCGCCGCGGTCGGCCTCGCCGACGACCTCTGGAGCGGGGAGGCCCGCGGCTTTCGCGGCCACCTGCGAACGCGCCGCTCGACCGGGACGCTGAAGCTCGTCGGCATTCCCGCGATCGCACTCGCCGCCACGCGGTCGGTCGGCGCTGCGGCGGTCGTCTCGCTGAGCGCGAACTTCCTCAACCAACTGGACACGCGGCCCGGTCGCGCGCTGAAGGCGTTCCTGCTCGGCACCGCCGTGCTCCGCGAGCCGGTGCGGCCGGCCGCGATTGCCGTCCTGATCGCTCCCTACGATCTTCGCGAGATGACGATGCTCGGAGACGCCGGGTCGAACGCGCTGGGCGCCGTGCTAGGTTTTAACTCCGTGATGCGTTCACGGGGTCGGCGGCAGTTGCTTGCGCTCGGGACTCTGGCGACCCTCACGGCTCTCGGAGAGATGCGCTCGCTCGGCGCGATGATCGAGCGGACGCCGGTGCTGCGCGAGCTCGACGCGCTCGGGAGGCAACCGTAGCTTCCCGGCCGCCGAAGTACGTCTTCGTCACCGGCGGCGTCGTCTCGTCTCTCGGCAAGGGAATCACGGCAGCGTCGCTCGGCCGTCTGTTGAAGGCGCGCGGCCTGAAGGTGCAGGTGCAGAAGTTCGACCCCTACATCAACGTCGATCCGGGCACGATGAGCCCGTTCCAGCACGGCGAAGTCTTCGTCACCGAGGACGGGGCCGAGACCGACCTCGACATCGGCCACTACGAGCGCTTCATCGACGAGAACCTGTCGCGGAACTCCAACCACACGGCCGGTTCCATCTGGGAGCGCGTGATCCGCAAGGAGCGCCGCGGCGAGTACCTCGGCTCGACGGTGCAGGTGATCCCGCACATCACGAACGAGATCAAGGAGCGGATCCGCAGTGCGGCCGAGGCGACGGATTGCGACGTAGTGGTAACGGAAATCGGCGGCACCGTCGGCGACATCGAGTCGCTGCCGTTCCTAGAGGCAATCCGCCAGCTCAGGCGCGAGGCCGGGCCCGGGAACGTCTGCTATCTGCACGTGACCCTCGTCCCGTTCATCGACTCGGCGGGCGAGCTGAAGACGAAGCCCACGCAGCACTCCGTGAACGAGCTACGCCGGATCGGTATCCACCCCGACATCGTCGTCGCGCGCTCGACCGGGCCGCTCTCGCATGACATCCGCGAGAAGATCGCGCTCTTCGCCGACATCGAGACCCGCGCAGTGATCTCGAATCAGGACGTGGCCGATCTCTACCTCGTCCCCTCGGCGCTGCAGGAGGAGGGCCTGGACGCGCTCGTCTGCGAGCAGCTCGGCCTCCCGACCGAGGAGGCGGATCTGGGCGAGTGGCTGCAGCTGACGGAGCGAATCCGCGGCCGCGAGGGGACGGTGCAGATCGCGCTCGTCGGCAAGTACGTGAAGCTGCAGGACGCCTACCTGTCCGTCCACGAGGCGCTCAACCACGCTGGTGTCCATCACGGCTGCGCCGTGGACGTGCGCTGGTTCGACGCCGAGGGGATGTCGCTCGAGGAGGCGCAGGCGGCGCTGGAGCACGTGGACGGCGTCCTCGTCCCGGGCGGCTTCGGCTCGCGAGGGTGGGAAGGAAAGATTCTGGCCTGCCGCGTCGCGCGTGAACGCGGCATCCCGTACCTCGGTATCTGCCTCGGCATGCACGTCGCCGTGTCCGAGTTCGCGCGCCACGTCGTCGGGCTCGACGGCGCCAACTCGACCGAGATGGACCCGGAGACGCCGTATCCCGTCATCGACCTGCTGCCGGAGCAGAAGGAGATAGAGGATCTCGGCGGCACGATGCGGCTCGGCGCGCAGGCCGTCGAGCTCGCCCCCGGGACGCGGGCCGACACGGCCTACGGCGAAGCGGTGATCCACGAACGGCACCGGCACCGCTACGAGGTCAACAACCACTTCCGGCCGCGACTCGTCGAAGCCGGCCTGATCGTCAGCGGGACCTTCCAGGCGGGTCGGCTGGTCGAGATCGTCGAGCTGTCCGGCCACCCCTGGTTCGTCGCGAGCCAGTTCCACCCGGAGTTCAAGTCCCGGCCGACACGGCCGGCGCCGCTCTTCCGCGAGTTCGTCCGCGCGGCGCTCGACCGCTCGCGCGCGCGCGCCGGGGTCGCGTACGCACACGAAACCGCCTCGACGTAGCCCCTAAGATCGCGGCGTGGAGAACGGGCTGCCGGAGGTGGCGGAGCTCTTCGTCGACCTCGCCCGCGTGCCGAGCCGATCGGGCGAGGAGCGTGCGGTCGCCGACCGCGTCGGCGGCTATCTCCGCGACCTCAACCTCGCGGTCGACGAGGACGATGCCGGGCCCCGGATCGACTCCACGATCGGCAACCTCCTCTGCCGGATCGAGCCGAGCGCCCCCGGCGAGCCGCTCTTCTTCTGCGCTCATCTCGACACCGTCCCGCCGGAGGGGCCTCTCGAGCCGGTGCTCGACGACGGCGTGCTGCGGAACGCCGGCGGGACGATCCTCGGCGCCGACAACAAGTCGGCCGTCGCGGTGATGCTCGAGGCAACGCGCCGCGTCGTGGCCGAGAACCGGCCGCACGGTGGCATCGAGCTCCTCTTCACGCCGAAGGAGGAGGTCGGGCTGCGCGGGGCCGGCGCCTTCGACACGGCGCGGCTTGCGGCCAAGGTCGGCTACGTGTACGACCACGCCGGGCCGGTGGGCGAAGTGATCCTCGGCGCCCCGTTCCAGTGCAAGCTCGACGCGGCGTTCCACGGGCGGGCCGCACATTCGGGCATGTACCCCGAGGAGGGCCGCTCGGCGATCGCCGCCGCCGCTCGCGCGATCGCGGATCTACGTCTCGGCCGCCTCGACGACGAGACGACCGCGAACGTCGGCGAAATCGAAGGCGGCACCGCCCGGAACATCGTTCCGGCGCATTGCTCGTTCACGGCCGAGGCGCGCAGCCACGACGAGCAGAAGCTGGCGGAGCTCGTGCAGGAGATGCTCGAGACGGTCACGTTCGCCGGCCAGCTCGCGGAGTGCGACGTCGAGACGCGGGTCGAGCCGAGCGCTCGCGGGTACCGGTTCCGTCGCGACGACACGCCTGTCCGCCTCGCAACCGCCGCGCTCGAGCGGGCGGGCGTTCGGCCGAGCTACGGCCTCAGCGGCGGCGGCGCCGACGCGAACGTGTTCAACGAGCGCGGCCTTCAGTGCCTCAACCTCGCGAACGGCATGACGGACATCCACACCCCGGACGAGCGGATCGCCGTCGAGGACCTCGAGCGGATGGTCGACGTCACGCTCGCGCTCGTCGAGGTGGCGCGCGATCGTGCTTAGCCTGTCGCTCGGAACCATCACGGCGATCGAGGAGCGGCATGAGGGTCTCGTCCGCTGCCGCGTCGACGGCGCGCCGTGCGTCGCATATCCGCAGCTGACGGGCCCGATCGCGGTCGGCGACAGCGTGGTCGTCAACGCGCAGGCGCGGGAGCTCGAGCTGGGCTCCGGCGGGTTCGACGTGCTCTACGCGAACCTGACGCGGGGTCTCGACCTGCCGGCGAGCCCGGGCGCACACGTGATGAAGCTGCCCTATACGCCGCTACAGGTCGCGCTCCGTCATGTCGAGGAGGACGGGAGCGTCACCGACTCGCTCGGCGGCCTGCCCGTCGTCTGCTGCTCGTTGCACAGCCAGGTCTCGCCCGTCTGCGCCGGCCTCGCGGGTGCACGCGTCGCGTACGTGCAGGTTCCAGGCGGAGCGCTGCCGCTTCGCTTGTCGGACGCGCTTCGAGAGCTCCGCGAGCGCGGCCTCATCGCCGGAACGGCCGCCGCCGGCGCGTGCTTCGGCGGAGACGTCGAGTGTGTGACGCCGGCATCGGCGCTGG
>JBKOYZ010000125.1:0-15215 GCA_046725655.1 Actinomycetota bacterium
AACGCTGGCCCACCCGAGGGTCATGAGCCATCGAGTCACGGACGGGCTCGCTCCGCGAAGTATTCGAAGCACCCCGCCGCGGCCAAGGCGTGCAACACCACTAGCGCCGGGAGGAACCTCCCGTTGCGAAGTCGCCGAGACTCCGTGGGCGGCCATCGCGCGACGACAAAAATCCTCTGGCAGATTGTCGGATTCGGAGCGAGGCGTTCGTAGAAGAGGTGAGAGGTGGCCTGAGGGAGGCCGCCGTGAGAGAAGGGAGTCAAAGGCATGACGCGGTACCTGATCTCGTTCGATGACGGCTGGATGACCTTCCCCGAGGAGGAGTTGCCTGACGTGGCCAAGGCCGCGCTCGCAGTGGTCCAGGAGGCGCAGGAGGCCGGCGTCTGGGTGTACGGCGCCGGACTGGAAAGCCAGAGGGCGAGCATCGTCGACACCGACGGGATCGTCACCGACGGCCCATACCCGGAGACCAAGGAGGTCATCGGCGGGTTCTCGGTCGTCGAAGTGCCCTCACGCGAGGAGGCGCTGGAGTGGGCTGCCAAGATCGCCGTCGCCTGCCGCTGTGCGCAAGAGGTACGGGAACTCCTGCCTGACCCGCCGGGGCTCGAGCAAGATGTGACCCGGGCGCGGTCTGCGTCGACCTGAAGGCGAGAACGGCCGCCGAGCCTAGACAACCAAGCCTGATTCAGGGGTCATTCCCGAACGCTGGCCCACATCGGAGACCCGTCCCGAGGTGCGAGAATCGCACCCATGCCCGGGGCACAGCTCGAGGACTTCGGATCGGGGCTCACGCCCGTCACTCAGGGCTGGTTCGTCGTCAACGTGCGCGACGCCGAGTGGTGGTCCTCGGAGAGGAGGGGCGCGAGATGCGCCTTCGAGAGCGAGTACGGCGACCCGCCGGTCGAGTTCGCCCAGTTCGGGATCAACGTCACCGTCCTGGAGCCCGGGCAGACCGGCCTCTACACGCCGAGTCGACCCAGGAGGCGTTCCTCGTCCTTTCAGGGGAGTGCGCGCTGCTCGTCGAGGACGAGGAGCGACGCCTGGGGCCCTGGGACTTCTTCCACTCTTCCCCGTGGACCGAGCACGCCTTCGTGGGCGCGGGCGAGGGGCCGTGTGTGATCCTGATGGTCGGTTCGCGCTCGGGCACGGGAGTGCACTACCCGGTGTCGGAGCTCGCGGGGCGCTACGGCGCGAGCGTGGCGGAGGAGACCTCCGACTGGAGGCAGGCGTACGCGACGGTCGAGCGGTTCCGGCGAGAGCAGCCGCCGAACTGGGCTCGTCTGCCCTGGGCGTAGATTCCTTCAGGCGTCATTCGCGAACACTCGCCCAGGCGAGAGTTCGGCGTTACCGAGGTGGTGCCTTTGACACGTGCCGATATCGGAATATGATGAGGCCGTGGCCCGCTCCTCCACGACATTGGATGTCTTCAACGCGATTGGCGAGGCGCGGCGTCGCGAGATCCTGGACACGCTGATCGAAGGCGAGAAGGCGGTCGGGGCGATCGTGAACGACCTCCCGATGTCCCAGCCTCAGGTCTCGAAGCACCTACGGGTGCTCAGCGAGGTCGGACTCGTCAGCTGCCGGGCGGAGGGACGTCGTCGGCTCTACAGCCTGGAACCCGCACGCCTTCAGCCGTTTCACGACTGGTTGGCCAAGTACGAGCATGCGTTGAACGAGCGACTGGATCGGATGGACGACTACCTCAAAGAACTCCAACAACAAGGAGAGCCGCAGTGACACCTAATCGGCATGGATCGGCAGTCATCGAATTCCCGAACGAGCTCGAGATTGTCACCACTCGAGAGTTCGACGCTCCGATCGAACTCGTCTTCGACGTACTGACGCAGCCGGAGCATGTGAGCAACTGGTTCGCTCCATTTGCGTGTGAGGTGACGGAGTGCTCGATCGACCTGCGCGTCGGAGGGAACTACCACATCGTCTTCGTGACCGAAGACGGAACCGAGTGCTCGTTTCGGGGAACCTACTTGGAGGTCGAGCCGCCGACCCGAACCGTCCAGACCTGGCTATTCGAAGGTTGGCCAGATGCGGACGCCATCGAGTCCGTGGATCTGCACGAAACCGACGGAGTGACGAAGCTGACGATGAAGCTGGCGTTCCGCGATAAGGCCGGCCGTGACCACATGACCAAGTCCGACGGCCAGGAAGACAGTTTCAACAAAATGGAGGATTACTTGAGGTCACTGCTCGGTCAAAAGGAAACGGTCTCTGGGTAGTCGAGGCTCGAGCCAGACTCCAAAGCCTGGTTCAGGTGACCTTCCCGAACACTCGCCCACGTGACAGCGCTCCTGCTCGGCTCGCGCCTGCCGTCGTGTGACTCGACGCTCAGCGCAAGCTCGACTGCTGGATCGCGCGTCACTTCCTCGCCGCGTGCAGTGTGATACCCGTTATCGCCAAGGGCGGCGCGTTCGGGAGCCCTCAGCCGATCCGCTCCGCCAGCTCGACGATGATCCCCTCCGGGCCGCGGACGTAGCACAGCCGATAGATGTCTTCGTAGTTCTCCACCTCGCCAACGAGCTCACCGCCGCGGGCTCGCACGGTGGCGACGGCGGCGTCGATGTCGTCGACTGCGAATGTGAGATGGCGGATGCCCAGGGTGTTGGCCGGCGCGTGCCCGTTGCCGCCCCGGACCGAGGGGGCGTGGAACTTCACCAGCTCGAGCCGACCGTGGCCGTCCGGGGTCTCCACCATCGCGATCTCCGCCCGGACGCCCTCGAGCCCGACCACGCGGTCCACCCAACCGCCCTCGACCGTCCCCTCGCCCTGCAGCTTGAGTCCGAGTTCGACGAAGAACGCCGTCGCGGCCTCGAGGTCGTCGACCACGATGCCCACGTGGTCCATGCGTTGGATCGTCACGCGCTCGACGGTAGCGGAGTGATGGCCCCAGCTGCAGCGTCTCTCGGTTGCCGATCGGCTGGTGGGAACGCGCCGCTCACTTGGTCTTTCGGCATGAGTCACACACATCTGACGGTCACGACGCGGCAAGACAGTCAACTTCTCAGTAACTACTGAGATGCGAAACCCTGACTGGCTGCGCGCGGCGGTTAGTCCGCCTATGAACCGCTATCGACCTGCGAGCGCAGTTCCCCGCCCGGCATCACAACGACCCTGACGATTCTTTCGTCGTCGAGCGTCAAGCGCAGCGCAAAGCCACGCTCATACGCCACTTCGCCGGTTTCACGCCAGCGAGCGATCTCATGCGTCCGGGCAGTGACGTCGCCCTCAATATCCTCGAACTCAGGCTCCGCCTGTTCCATGGCGAATTGCTCGTCTCCGCGCGCCTTCTGAAGCACTTGCCGGCACGCTGCGATGCCACGAAGGCTGCCGCGTGGCGTCACAGTTTCGACATCGGGATCGAGCAACTTTTCGGCCGCGTCCAAGTCATGCGCGACGACAGCCTCGACGAACTGTCGTGCGCGGGCGAGCTTCACCGGCGCAACCTAGTCTCGGTCCACGCGCTCCTCAAGCTCGCGTCCATCGCGAACGACGAGTGCTCGCCACCCGTGCGGGGTGAGGCTACGCCGCAGTAACAAACTCGAGGGATGCACGAACAAGGCCGGAAACACGCCGGTCGCTCCCGTGCGGGCGGATCTGCGCGATCCCGTTCCGACTGGTTGCGTGGGTTAGTACCCGTTCGGCCGCGGCGCGCGTGCAGGCGCGGTACCCTCGCGCGCGGGGTTCGAGTTGATGGCCTGGGTTGTCGTTGTCGTTGCGGTGCTAGCCGCGGCAGGCGCGTCGGAAGCCGGCGTGCAGACGCCGGCGCCGCTCCAGCTCGTCGTCGTCCAGCCGACCGCCGACACGGCTGCCGCCGCCGACCAGGTTCGCGCGGCCGGCGGCCGCGTCGAGCTGACCGCGCATGGGCACCTGCAGGCGCTCGTGCCGGCCGATCGTGTGCACGAGCTCGCTCGCGATCCGGCGGTCGACACAGTCGCGCCTGCGCCGATCGCCTCGCCCGACGCGGTCACCTCCGGCGGCGTCGCCCGGATCGGCGCCGACGCGCTCCAGAGCATCGGTCTGCGCGGCGCAGGCGTGAAGATCGTCGTGCTCGACACGGCGTTCGGGAACCCGACACGCCTGGACACGCTCGCTCCGACGGAGCTGCCCATCGTCCCGCAGGACCACCGGAAGAGCTTCGACGCCACGTACGGCCTTCAGGGCCGCGACTACTTCGGCACCTACTCGGCCCACGGCGAGGAGGTCGCCGAGATCGTCTACGACGTCGCGCCGCTCGCGCAGTACTGGTACGTCAACTACCGCACGGCCGACGAGTTCGGGCAGGCGTTCCAGTACGTCATGAGCCTGCACCCCGACGTCGTCGTCCACTCGAACTCGTTCCTGTTCGGCCCCTTCGACGGAACCGGCTGGTTCGCGAAGCAGGTCGACGACGCGGCGGCGCACGGGATCCTCTGGGTCAACTCGGCCGGGAACTACCGGATGAAGCACTGGGAAGGCCCGTGGGCTGACGCTGACGCGGATGGCGCGCTCGACATCCCCGGCCACGGGGATTCGATCCCGTTCACGTTCGCGGACACGAACAGGCCGGCTTGCGACCTTTCGTGGACCGGCCCGGGCCAGAGCGAAACGAACGGCTACACGCTCGGCTACTACCTCGACGCTGCGGGCACGCAGCCGGCGCTCGACAAGGCAGGACACCCAATCGTGTCGACCTTCGTTTCCACGCCGGAACCGCATGCCGACATCCCGCCTGCAGTCCTCGCCACGGGTACCGGCGGCACCTATTACCTGCGTGTGAAGCGTGTCGGGAACCCGAGTGGCCAGCGCCTGACCCTCTTCTGCCGCCAGGACCTGCCGGTCGACGTCGACACGACGGCCTCGAGCAGCCCGACGCCCGGTGACGCCCGCGGCGCGCTCTCGGTAGGCGCCTTCAACGTGAACAGCCTCCTGCTCCAGGACTACTCGACCGAGGGGCCGACGGACGACGGGCGGATGAAGCCGGACCTGGCCGCGCCGACCGGCGTCGCGGTCGTGGGCGGCTACTTCAGCGGCACGTCCGCGGCGGCGCCGCACGTCGCCGGCGAGGCGGCTTTGATCTGGAGCCAGATCGCCGCGGAGGGCCCGCCCGACGTGCCGGCCGCGGTGGCGGGTCGACTGCGTGCGCTCGCCCTCGACATGGGGCCTGCGGGCCCCGATTTTCGCTGGGGCCTCGGCCGCACACGGGTCGACGCGACTGCGCCTGCGCTCGGTGAGACCTCGCCGGCACGAGGATCGGCCGTGGCCGGGGTCGTGCCGCTGCGGCTGCCACTCGTGGAGGCGGGGACGCTCGACTCGACCGCCGTCTCGCTGGACGGCGCGCCGCTGACGGCGACGCTGGGGAGCGACCGCACCCTGAGCGCGTCGTTCGACAGCCGCGGTCTCGCCGACGGCGCTCATCACGTGAGCGTCTCGGCAGCCGACAAGAGCGGCAACGTGGCGACGCTCGACCTGCCGCTCAGGGTCGACAACACGGCACCCGCGCTCGGCCCGACGCAACCGGCGTCAGGCGCGCCTGTCTCGGGCGTCGTCTCCGTCCGGCTGGCGCTGACCGATCCGGACGGAGTCGGAAGCGCCTCGGCCACTCTCGACGGCGCGGCGGTGCCGGCGTCGCTCGCGGCCGACGGAACCCTGACGGCCTCGGTCGATACCCGCAGCGTCGCCGACGGGATGCGTCACGTCTCGGTCCGAGCGGCGGATCGGCTCGGGAACGCGGCGACCTTCGACCTGCGGCTCCTCGTCGACAACACGCGGCCGCAGTTGACGGTCTCCGCCGCCGGCTCGGTCCTCGCGGGCGCTCGGTTCCGCGTTGTGGCGCGGGCAGCCGATGGCGGGGCGGGCCTCGCGGGCCCGACGCACGTCCGGTTCGGCGACGGCGGCGCGGCGTCGGCGCCGGCGACACATCGCTACCGGCGAAGCGGCCGCTTCACGCTTCGCGTCACCGCGACCGATCGAGCGGGCAACGAGGCCGTGGTGACGCGACCGGTGAAGGTCGTCGAGCTACGGGTGCGCGCCCCGAGGCGCGGTGCCTGGGTTGCCGTGACCCTGGGTCGGCGCGACGTCGTCCACGTGCTCGTGCATAGCCTTCGGTTGAACAGAACGCTTGCGGCCGGCACGCACCGGATCCGGCTCGGCCGGCTCCCCCGCGGGCGCTACGCCGTCACGGTCGAAGCGCGCGGCTTCCGTGCCCGCGCCACCGTCCGGGTGCCCTAGAGCCGAAGCTCGGCGAGCGGGCGCGTGTTCAGGACGTCGGCCGCCGTGGCCCAGCCGCGTCGGGCGGTCGCGACCGCGAGGCGCATGTTTCGAAGGCCGCGGATCGAGTGCGAGTCGGTGTTGCAGACGACCGGCACGCCTCCCTCGATCGCGAGCTTCACGTGCTCGTCGCGCAGGTCGAGGCGATCGGGCAGCCCGTTGATCTCGATCGCCTTGCCGTGCTCCTTCGCGGCCGCGAAAACGGCGTCGAGATCGACCGCGTTCGGCGGCCGCCGCCCGATGTAGCGCCCGGTGGGATGGCTGAGCGCGGAGACGTGCGGGTTCTCCAGCGCGGCGGCGGAGCGCTTCGTCAGCTGCTCGCGCGACTGGCGCTGGCCGCCGTGGATGCTCGCCTGCACCCAGTCGAGCTCCGCCAGCACGTCGTCCGGGAGGTCGAGCTCGCCGCTCGGCAGGATGTCGCACTCGATCCCGGCCAGAACACGGAACGGCGCGAGGCGCTCGTTCGCAGCCGCGATCTCCTCCGCCTGCCGGCGCACGTCGTCGGGGCGAAGGCCGGGGACGGCGCCCACCGCGGGCGTGTGGTCACAGATCGCCAGGTACTCGTAGCCGAGCTCGCGGGCCGCCCGGCCCATTTCGTAGACGCTCTCGCGCCCGTCCGACCAGTTCGTGTGGCAGTGGAGGTCGCCGCGGATGTCGTCGAGCGTCACGAGCGGCGGCGGCTCGCCCTTGAACGGCGCCTCGCGCAGTTCGGGAGGGCAGAACGGGATGCCCAGCGCGGCGTAGAGGGCCTCCTCGTCACGCGCGTCGGGCAGCGGCTCCAGCGCTGCGACGTAGGCCTCGGAGCCGGTTGCCCGCAGGAGCTCGGTGCCGAAGCGCTCCCGCGGGGCGACCACGAGCTCGACCGGCACCCCCTCGACGGTGACGCCGGTGGCGCGGTCGTCGCGCCGCTCCAGGATCGTCACGATCTGCGGTAGGCGCTCGAACTCGTCCAGCGGCGGCTTCGGCCCGTCCGTGCAGGCGACGACGGCGAGGCGCTCGGACGAGTCCCGGAAGCGGCGCGGGTCGCCCGCCACTTCGGCGCCGAACGCGTCGGCGACCGCCTCCGAGATCACCCACGCCCGGTTGATCAGAAGCCCGCGCGGCGGGCGCGGCCGCTCGGACGCGCGCAGCGCCTCGAGCAGCTTCCGCTCCCGCTCCGGGCCGATGCCAGGCACCTCGCGGAGTCGGCCCTCCTCGGCGGCGGCGCGGAAGTCGTCCAGCGTGGAGACGCCTAGCGCGCGGCCGATTTCGACGCCGCGCTTGGCGCCGATCCCGAGCAGGCGGCCGAGCCCGATCAGCTCCGGGCTGAGCTCCTGCTCCAGCTCGACGAGCTCCTGGATGTCGCCCGTCTCGACCAGCTCGCGCAGCCGGGTCTCGATTCCCGGCCCGATCCCCCGCAGCTCGCGCGCCCGGCCGGCGCGGACGAGCTCCGCGACGGGCACCGGCGTCGACCGGATCACCTCCGCCGCGCGCCGGTAGGCGCGGACTGCGTGAACCTGCGCGTCCGCGAGCTCGAGCAACGCGGCAAAGGACTCGAGCCGGTCGGCCAGAGCGGCGTTTCCTGACGCAGCCACCTCGGTAGTGTCTTTAACCGTGCCGACGATCGTGATCCCGTTCCGCGGCGCCGACGCGAAGCAGCGATTGCCGGATGCCCTGCGCGTCCCGCTCGCGGAGGCGATGCTGGCCGACGTCCTGGCTGCGGCCGAGGAGGTCGGCGAGACCTTCGTCGCCTCGGCGCCGGGCCAGGGTGCCGCGGTCGAGGCGGCCCTCGCGGAGATCAACGAGTCGCCCGTGCTCGTCGTGAACGCGGATCTGCCTGCAGCGACGCCGCGCGACCTGCTAACCCTCCTGGGATCGATCCCGCCGGGCGGCCTCGCGGTCGCGCCGGCCGCCGACGGAACCACGAATGCGGTCGCTCTCTCGGCCCCGGGGCTGTTTCGGCCGCTCTACGGCCCGGGCAGCGCCGAGCGGTTTCTCGCGCTCGCGCCCTCGAGGCGGGCGGAGGTCCCGAATCTGGCCGATGACGTGGACACGCTCGAGGACCTGCGCCGGATCGAGCTGCGAGTGGGGCCGAACACCGCGGCGGCGCTCGAGGCCTGGGCCGCACCGGCGCGATGAGGATCGCCGTCCTCGCCGGCGGAGTCGGCGGAGCACGTTTCGTCCAGGCGCTTCGCGAGGTCGTCGAGCCGGCCGGGATCACGGTGATCGCGAACGTCGGCGACGACCTCGAGCTGCACGGCCTGCACGTCTCGCCGGACCTCGACACGCTGCTCTACACGCTCGCCGGCCTCGCCGACGAGGAGCGCGGCTGGGGCCGCGCCGCCGAGACCTGGAACGCGCTCGAGACGATCGAGCAGCTCGGTGGGCCGGCCTGGTTCAAGCTCGGCGACCGCGACCTCGGCCTGCACCTGGTGCGGACGGAGGCACTGCGCCGCGGCGAGCCGCTCTCCGGCGTGACCCGCGATCTCGCGCGCGCGGTCGGGCTCGACATGACGCTGCTGCCCGCTAGCGACGACCGGCTGCGGACGCGGATCCACACGCGCGCCGGCGACTTCGAGTTCCAGGAGTGGTTCGTCCGCCGCGGTCACGCCGACGCGGTGCAGGAGGTCGTCTACGACGGGGCGGACGAGGCTGGCGCAGCGCCCGGTGTCCTCGAGGCGCTGGCCGGCGCCGAGCTGATCGCAATCGCGCCGAGCAACCCGTTCGTAAGCATCGGCCCGATCCTGGCCGTGGGAGAGATCAGGCGCGAGCTCGAGCGTCGCCGCGCGCGGGTGGTCGCCGTCAGCCCGCTGATCGGCGGCCGAGCGGTGAAGGGGCCAGCCGAGGCGATGTTCACGAGCCTGGCAGGCGGGACGAGCGCGGCCCAAGTTGCAGACTGTTACAAGGGGCTGATCGACGCGCTCGTGATCGACGAGGCCGATGCGGCCGACGCCTACGCCGTCGCCGAGCGGGGCGTAAGGCCGCTCGTGACGCGGACGCTGATGGCCGAGTCCGAGGCCCGGAGGGCGCTGGTCGAGACGGTGCTCGGTCTCGTTCCTGCGTGAGCGCTCCGTTGAGGCGTCGCTTGCGATGCCGGCCTGGAGGCCGTAGCGGCTTTGCCGCTGCGGCCGTCCGAACCCGATTCGTGGAATCGTGTGCGCCGGATCAGTGGAAGACACTCGGATGAAGGTCGGGATCGTCGGCGGCACGGGCGCCTTCGGTCGGGTTCTGGCGGCCCGCCTGCGTGACCTCGGCTTCGACGTCGGAGTCGGCTCGCGAGACCACGAGCGCGGCTGGGAGCGGGGCGTCGAGCTCGGCGTCCGCGGCGGCACCAACCAGGAGATCGTCGAGGACGCCGACCTGGTCGTCCTCGCGGTCAGGTCGCACGCGGCGCTGGAGACGGCGAAGGAGCTTGTGGACGCGATCGGCGACACGCCGGTGCTCTGCGTCGCGAGTGACCTGCTCTTCACCGAGAACGGGATCCTCCCCGGCCGCGAGTCCCGCTCACTGGCCGAGGAGCTCGCGGAGACGATCCGCGCCCCGGTCGCTTCCGGCCTCCAGTCGGTGTCCGCGGTCGAGCTCTCGCAGCCGGAGCCGCCCGACCAGGATGCGCTCGTCGCGGGCGATGACCCGAGGGCGAAGGAGCTCGCGCTGGAGGTGGCGGAGAAGCTCGTCGCCGGCCGCGCGGTCGACGTCGGCCCGCTGGCGAACTCCCGCGCCCTGGAGGCGCTGACGGCGGTGATCCTGAACGTGAACAAGCACTTCCGAGCCCACGCCGGCCTCAGGCTCACCGGCATCCCGCCCAAGTAACAGTCTGTTGCAAAGTCAGCGAAGGGAGCTCCGCGTGATCCCGGTCGAGGGGCTGCCGGAGGTCAGCGAGGGGGACGACCTCGCGTCGCTGATCGCTTCGGCCGCGTCGCTCGAGGACGGAGACGTCGTCGTCGTCGCGCAGAAGGTCGTCTCGAAGGCCGAGGGCACGGTCGTTCGGCTTGCGGACGTCGAGCCGTCGGGGCAGGCACGTGACCTCGCGGACGGCGAGGACCCACGGCGGCTCGAGGTGATCCTGCGCGAGTCGGCCCGGCTCGTGCGCACGCGGCCGCCGCTCGTCATCGCCGAGACGCGCCACGGGTTCGTCTGCGCCTCCGCCGGGGTCGACGCGTCCAACGCGCCCGAAGCGGAGACCGTCGTCCTGCTCCCCGTCGACCCCGACGCGTCCGCGCAGCGGCTGCGCGAGCGCCTCGAAGACCTGACCGACCGGCGGCTCGCCGTGATCGTCAGCGACTCGTTCGGGCGGGCCTGGCGCCAGGGCACGACGGACGTCGCCATCGGCTGCTCGGGCCTGGCGCCGCTGCTCGACTTGCACGGCCACCGCGACGCGGCCGGCTACGAGCTCCACGCGACCGTGATCGCGGTCGCAGACGAGCTGGCCGGCGCCGCCGAGCTCGTGCGCGGAAAGCTCGAGCGGGTGCCCGTCGCGATCGTGCGAGGCTACGCGGGCGGGGGCGACGGCACGGCGCACGAGATCGTGATGCCGGCCGAGCGCGACCTCTTTCGCTGATGGCCGACGAGAAGCGCTCCAAGGAAGACCTCGACCGCGAGCTGATCGAGCTCCTCAACGAGCTGCGGGTCGCGCTGCCCGGCGTGCAGGTGCTGTTCGCGTTCCTGCTCGCGGTGCCGTTCGCGAACGGCTGGCGGCGGGTGACGAACTTCCAGCGCGATGTGTTCTTCGTCGCCTTCCTCTGCACCGCTGCGGCGACGATCCTGCTGATCGCGCCCTCCGCCTACCACCGGCTCCGTTGGCGCGAGCACGACAAGGAGCGCATGCTCGTGACGGCGAACCGGCTGACGATCGCGGGCACGGGCTTCCTCGCGGCTGCGATGGTGGCAGCCGTCCTGCTGATCACCGACCTGCTCTTTTCGTTCTGGTGGGCGATTCTGACGACCTCGCTCGTCGCCCTCGGCTTCGCCTGGTTCTGGTACGGCCTTGCGTTGCTGCGGCGCGCGCGGGACTAGGTTGCAGGATCGGGGGACTTGGGAGTAGGGTCGGCCGTCCCGTATGACCGGTCGTCTTCTACGGCTGGCAGGCGTCGCGGCCGTCGCGCTCATTTGCGCGGCCGGCGTGTCCGCGACGCCGTCGACGCCGGCGCCGGGCGGCCCGGGCGGTGTCTCGCACTTCGACCTCGCCCGTAAGGACTGCCTCGGAACCGCGCGGAACCGCACCTCGAAGGTGTGGTACACGGTCGCAAACGGCGTCCTGAGCGACGTCTACTACCCGACGATCGACAACACCAACGTCGAGACGATGCAGTACGTCGTCACCGACGGCGCCACGTTCACCGATCTCCAGAGCCGCGACACGACCTATACGGTCACGACGCTGGGGGACTCCGGGTTGGCCTGCCGCGTCACGAGCACCGCGAAGCGCGGGTCGTACCGCCTCGTGACCAGCTACGTCACCGATCCGAAGCGGAACGCGTTGCTCGTCAAGACGCGCTTCGAGCCGCTGACACGCGCCGCCCGCTCGTACGCGGTCTACGTCCGCTTCGACCCGACGGTAAACGGCAACGGTGGCGGCGGAGCGGGCAACGGCGGCGCCGACTCGCTGATCGTCGACGAATCGACGCACGATCCGGTCCTCGTCGCCTCCGACCCGGTCACCGCGACGAACGCCGCCAACCGCGACTACGCCCAGCCGGTGACGGCGGCGCTCGTGGGCCCGTTCGACGAGGCCTCCGCGGGCTTCGCGGGCGCCGCGAGCGACGGCCTCGTCCAGCTCGACGCCACCCACGCGCTGACGCCGTACACAGACGCGACGAACGGGAACGTCGTCGGCACCGCACGGGTGCGCGCCGGCCGCACGTTCGAGCTCGCTCTGGGCTTCGGCGCGACGCAGGGCGAGGCGGTCGGAACGGCCAGGGGTGCGCTCCGCGACGGCTTCCGCCGCTCGAAGAAGCTGTACGAGCGCGGCTGGGACGCCTATGACGACGGTCTGAGGGCGCCGCCGCGATCGCTGAGAGGCGTGCGCGATTCCTACTCCTTGGCTGCGAACGTCCTCAAGGGTTCCGAGGACAAGACCTTCCCCGGCGCGATCGTCGCCAGCCTCGCCTCGCCGTGGGGGCAGGCGATCTCGGCCGGCGACCCGGCCAACACGTATTTCGGCTCGTACCGGGAGGTCTTCGCCCGTGACCTCTACGAGACGTGGACAGGCCTCGTCGCCGACGGCGACTTCGCCACGGCGCGTGACACCGTCCGTTTCCTGTTCGAGCGGCAGCAGCTCGACGACGGGTCGATGCCACGCAACAGCCTCGTGAACGGCAAGACCGCGCCCGACTCGTTCGGAACTCAGCTCGACGAGGCGGCCTATCCGATCCTGATGGCCGATCAGCTCGGCATGACGGACCCCGCCCTTTACTCGGGCCACGTGAAGCCCGCAGCGAACTTCCTGATCAGCCACGGTCCGGCGTTCGGCGTCGAGCGCTGGGAGGAGCAGTCGGGCTACTCCCCCTCGACCATTGCCGCCGAGATCGCCGGTCTCGTCGCGGCGGCGCACATCGCCCAGGTGAACGGGGACAGCGTCTCGGCCAACATCTGGCTCGGAGTCGCGGACGACTATCAGCGCTCTGTCAAGAGCTGGACGGTGACGACGAACGGGCCGCTGTCGTCGCAGCCGTACTTCATCCGCCTGTCGAAGACGGGCGACCCGAATGCGGCGATCTCCTACGGCCTCGGCAACGGCGGCCCGACGCTCGACCAGCGCGGCGTGATCGACGCCGGCTTCCTCGAGCTGGTGCGGCTCGGCGAGCTCTCGGGGACGGACGCCGATGTCCTGCGGTCGCTGCCGATCGTCGACTCCGTGATCCGGTCCTCCACCGTCAACGGCCCGGGCTGGCACCGCTACAACGGCGACGGCTATGGGGACCGCACCGGCGACGGGCGGCCCTGGGCGCCGAGCGGCCAGGGGACGGGGCATCTCTGGCCGGCGTTGTCGTCCGAGCGCGCCGAGCACGACCTGTTGGTCGGCGACAGGGCCGCGGCGGCGTCCGTGATCAGGACGATGGCCGCCTTCGGCTACGGCGTCGGTCTGATTCCCGAGCAGAACTGGGAGCTGCCCGACCTGCCGGCGTCGCCCTTCGGCACCGACCCGACCGTCGCCTCGATCGGCTTCGTGAACGGTGAGGCGGCCGGCTCGGCGAACCCGCTGACGTGGTCGGAGGCCTCCTTCGTGCGCGCGATCGCCGATTACGGCGCCGGCAGGCTGCTCGACCGACCGCAGGCGACCTTCAACCGCTACGTCGCCCACCAGCAAGGCACGACGACGCTGACCGTCACGAGCCCGCCGGACCGCTCGGCCGTGTCGAGCTCGCCCGTGACCGTGGAGGGCACGTCGACGCCGGGCAACACGATCTACGTCGCAGCGACCAATACCGACCACGATTCCGCGACCACGACGGCGACGACGACCGCCGCCGCCGACGGGTCGTTCAGCGTCAGCGTCGCGGTCACCGGAGGCACGACGGTGCTCAATACCGTCGCCGTCAGCCCGACCGGCGGCACCGCCCACGACAAGCGGAGCGTCGTCTTCGACTTCGTTCCGGGCACGGTCCTTCTGGACGTGACAGATCCGACGGGTGACGACAACGGCCCTGGCAACTACGCGTATCCAACCTCGGGCGACTTCCACGCGGGCGCCTTCGACCTGACGCGCTTCCAGGTGATCGACGATGGCACGAACGTCGTCTTCCGCGTCCAGACGCGCGACCTCAGCCCGACCTTCGGGAGCCCCCTCGGCGCGCAGCTCGTCGACGTCTACGTCCACGATCCTGCAGCGGGGTCGACGTCGACGGCCGCCTCGTTCCAGCAACGCAACTACCCGATCGCCGCGCCGTCCGCCTGGAGCAAGCTGCTCGAGGTGCAGGGCTTCGGTCAGCGCTACATCGACGCGTCGGGTGCGACCGTCGGGACGATCTCGATCTCCGCGAACGAGATCTCGCGGTTCATCACCTTCAGCGTCCCGGCGTCGACCCTCGGCCATCCGGGCCCGGGCTGGGGCTTCACCGTCGTCCTCACCGGCCAGGACGGCTTCAGCCCGGACCAGGCGCGCAGCTTCGCGTCGACCCCGCAGCCGTTCCAATTCGGCGTCTGCGCCAGCGCAAGCAACGACCCACACTGCGTGGTCGACCCAGGCACGGTCCCGAAGGCGATGGACGTGATCACGCCGACGGGCGTGACGCAGTCGGACGAGCTCGACTACACGCTCCACTCGCCGGTGACCATCGCCGGCATCTCGATTCCTTAGGAGAGCTCGGGGAAACTGGGTCTGTGCCGCCGGGCCGCGCTGCTCGCCCGATGGCGGCGTCCTCAGTCGCGCCAATAGCTTCCTGCTATTGACGCTCCCTGCGTCCTTGCCAGCGAACGAGCATCGCACCCCGGCGACGAGCACAGTTCCGCCAAGCCCTCCAGTGGGCCCGACGCCACGGCGCCGAGCCCGCCAGGGAGGATCGCGTCAGCCGATCAGGTGGAAGACGAAGTCGAACTCGGTCCCGGCCGGGTTTCGGTACTTCAGGTCCATCTGGCCGCGCACGTTTCGGTAGGCGCCCGTGCCGCCCGTGATCGCGAGCGTGCTGTCGCCCGCGTCGTAGAACGGGCCCTCGACGGTGATCTGGCCACCGGGCAGGAACGTCGTCCACATGCACTCCCACGACTTCCCCACGACGATTCGCGTGCAGGAGCCCTGGTCGGTGCCGACCTTGGTCGTGTCCGTCCTGTCGTAGACGTCGTTTGCGAACGTCAGGATGTTTCCGGCGACGTCGTGGGCGGCGTCCCCGTTCGTGACCGCGTCGGTGGTCGCGCGCTCGACGACTGTCAGCGTATTGCCGCCGCGGTGGTCCCGGCCCTTGCCGTGATCCGGTTTGTGGCCCGCCGTCGCGTTGACCGCGACGACGACGACCGCGACGGCCGCAGCTGCCCCAAGCACC
>JBKOYZ010000134.1:0-12689 GCA_046725655.1 Actinomycetota bacterium
TCCATCGTGCTGCTGCTGCCGCTGTTCGGTTCCTCGGAACAGCTCCCGGAGACCTTGCGCCGCTATCCGTCAGTGCTGTTGCCTTCCGAAGACTGGGCCGTTCGGTCGAAGCTCACACCTGCAGCAGTTGCTAGCGCGCTCTCGCGTTTGCTTGCGGGCGACGCACAGGTGCACGACGTCCGGCCACTCCCTCTCCCGCCCCGGCGCTGGCAGCGCGCCCACGAACGGGCGCTCTTCCGCGTCGAGCTCGACCACGGCGGCCAGGCGCGAACGGCCTCGATCCTCGCCGAATGTGTCGGGGCCGGCTACTACGCTGGCCACGCGCTCGCGATCGCGCGTGCGCTCCGCGGTCATGTTCCCGAGATCTACGGTCTCGATCAGGGGTGCCTCTATCGGGAGTGGCTGGCAGAGGAGCGACGAGCGGTCGCCAGTACGCCGCGCCAGCGCCACGCGCTCGTGGCTGCGGTCACCAATTACGCGGTTCACCGGAGCCGAGCCCTGCCGGCCGCGCACGATGCAAGTACGCGCATGACGGGGCAGCGGCCGGTATGGGAGGTGGTGAGCCACATTCTCAGCAGGCCTTTCGGGCGCGCCGCACCAGCGGCGCGCCTGTTGCTCGTCGACGCTCTCTCGAAGCGTCTGCTCAATGTCCCCCGACCGTCGGTCGTCGATGGACGGACCTCTCTCTCGAGCTGGTTCACGGACGGGCGGAAACCGGACCGCTACGTGAAGACGGGATTCATGGAGTATTCGTTTTGGAATCTCGGCCTCTACTGCTACGACCCAATCTTCGATCTCGCCGGCGCCGCGGTGAGTTCTGCCGATCCGGCAACGGCCGCTGAGCTCCGCAGAGCCTACGAGCGCGTCACCCGGGAACCTGTTGCCGAGGAGCGCTGGCTTCTTTACAAGCTGGCGCAGCTATGGGGCCGCGAACGAATCCGACCCGACGAGGAGGGCGAACTTCGACGCGCCTGCTCGCGCGCGACGCAGTCGTACATCGCGCGGGCCTACTTCGACGACCTGGAGCCGAACGCCGACGGCCCGCTCTGCGCAATCGATGTCGACGGCGTGCTCGAGACACAGGCCCTTGGGTTCCCGGCTACGACCGCCACCGGCGCCCGTGCTCTGAGAGCGCTCATCGCACACGGATATCGACCGATCCTTGTCAGCGGCCGCAGCTCCGACGAGGTCGCCGATCGCTGCGTCGCATACCGCCTTGCGGGCGGCGTCGCAGAGTACGGAGCCGTCGTCCTCACCTTCACGCCGCGGCAAGATCACGTCCTCGTCTCGGACGCAGATCTCCTTATCCTCGCGCGGCTGCGAAGTGCGCTTTCCGACCTGAAGGATGTGGGCATCGACGCCGCGTACCGGCACGTCGTTCGAGCGTTCCGCACCGACCACGTCGGACGCAGGCGCGGTCTCGAGCTGCGAGACATCACCGCGGCCCTGGCGACCGTCGCTCACTCGGATCGTCTGCAAGTGATCAGGGGAGCCGCGCAGACCGACTTCGCGGCGGCGCACGTCGACAAGGGAACCGGCGTCCGTGCGCTCGCCAGCCGGATTGCCTGCCAACGCACCCGTGACGGGGAGGAGCTCACGTTCGCGGTCGGCGACACGGCGGCCGATCTACCGATGTTGAGGCTGGCGACGCTCGCCTTCGCCCCAGCGAACGCCTCGTCGACGCTCCGCCGTGCAGGCGAGAGCACGCGAGTGCTTCGAGCGCCGTATCAAGCCGGGCTGTCCCTCGCGGTCGAACGGCTCATCGGCCACGCTCCCGGCACTTGCCCGACGTGCGGGTCACGGCCGCTCACACGCGACGCGGCCCTTTTGCTCGCGGTCATCTCGGCGCAGGAGCGCGGCTGGTTGGGGCTTCCCCGACGGCTCCTGCGGCTGCATGCCGCGACGCGCGAAGCCCCTCCAGACCAGTCCCGCTGACGGGTGACACGCTGGCGAGCTCATGGTGCGCCACCCAAAAAGCTACTGCGAGCCTTCAGCGGTATTCCGTGAAGGCGAGTTCGACCTCGGGACCGCACCAGTAGCATCGAGTCGTGAAGGCGCAGCTCCGTGCCGCGCTCTCCGGCTTCCCTGTTAGAGGCGTCGATATGACGCGGCTGCTCGACACGATGCTCGTCTGCGCGGTCGCGACGATCCTGATCGTGCGCACGCAGCTCTGGCTGACGAACTATCCCCAGCTAGGCGGGCGAGGGCTCCACATTGCCCACCTGCTCTGGGGCGGTCTCCTGATGCTTGTCGCACTCGTCATCCTCCTCGGCTTCGTGAGCCCGTCGGCGCGCGAGGTCGCAGCGGTGGTCGGCGGCGTCGGCTTGGGGGCTCTTCATCGACGAGTTGGGAAAGTTCGTCACCGCCGACAACAACTACTTCTTCAAGCCGACCGCCGCGATCATCTACTGCTTTTTCATCATCTTCTTTCTGGCCATCCGGGGTCTGGACCGGCGGAGGGGATTCACGCAGCGGGAGTACCTCGTCAACGTGATCGAGATACTCAAGGAGAGCGCGCTCCGCGATCTCGACGACTCGAAGCGGCGGCGCGCGCTCGCATTGCTCGCACAGGCCGACCAGTCCGATCCACTCGTGCCCGAGCTTCGCGGCATGCTCGAGCAGATGCGCTCCCGTCCGACACCGGCCGCGCCCGCGGCAACCCGGGCCGCAAGACGGATTCGGGCGGCATTCTTCGATGTCGTCGATCGCCCTTGGTTCGGACGCGCGATCGTCGCGTTCTTCAGCGTGTGGGCATTGGCTTCACTGCTGCAGATCGTCGGGCTGGTCGTCTTCGCCACGGTCGGGCTGATTCGGCCGAGGTCTTCCGCGTCGGACACCGGATCACGAACAGCCCGCTCGGGGCCGCGCAAGTCGACTTCATCCAGTGGGCGGATCTCGCCGCCTCGGTCGTTGCGACTGGCTTTGTCGTCGCCGGTCTCTACTGGCTCGGGCAGAGCCGGCGCATTGCCGCCTTCGCCATGTTCGAGCGGGCCGTTCTGGTCTCGATCTTCTTCACCCAGGTTTTCGCCTTCGTCTATTCGCAGTTTGCGGCCGTCTTCGGCTTGTTCTTCGACCTTCTTCTCTTCGTAGCCGTGCGAGCGATCCTCGGACGCGAGCTCGAGCAGGAGGCTCTGCGACCGCGAGGCGACGAGCGGATGGACAGGCTGACCGCACCGGCGGGCTCGACATGATGGTTGTGAGGCCGGGCGGGTGTGACTGGACCCACTTTCCTTTCAAGCGTCGTAGGATGCCGCCGTGACCCGCTTCCTGCACACGATGGTCCGCATCACCGACCCGGAGCGCAGCCGCGCCTTCTACGAGGCGCTCGGCTTCTCGTATGCGCGCGACCTGGACATCGTCCGCGACGGCGAGCTGGAGGCGACCAACTACTTCTTCTCGCTGGGCGACCACGACGCGGTGCTCGAGCTGACCTACAACCACGACGGCCGCACGTACGACCTCGGCACGGCCTACGGGCACATCGCGATCGGCGTCGACGACCTCGACGGCACGCTCGCGCGGCTGAAGGAGCAGGGGATCGAGCCGGAGCGCCCGCCCTACTCGGTGCGCGAGGGCGGCTCGCGGCTTTGCTTCGTCCAGGACCCTGACGGCTACCGGATCGAGCTGATCGAGCGCTAGCCGGGCTCGACCACGGGCTTTTCGCTCCTCGCCTCCGAGCCGTCGAAGATCTTCACCGGAAGACCGGAGAGCGGGACGCCGCCGTCCTGCGCGACCAGCCACGTCTCCTGCATGTAGACGCAGGCCTGGCCGTCGGCGGAGATCGCGTGGGGATGCATCGAGAAGACCATTCCTTCGCGCAGCTCCGTCTCGTCGCCCTCGCCGATCTTCGGGAACTCGATCATCGTCATCCCGATCGAGTGGCCGGTGACGTGGCCGAGCTTGTAGCCGCGATCGACGAACCCTTTCGCGACGGCTCGATGAAGATCGTGTGCGGTCGCGCCCGGGCGCATCGCCTGCCGTGCGGCCTCGTCGTACTCCTCGTAGGCTTCGACCATCCGCAGGGATTCCGGGCTTGGCTCGGTGGCGCAGATCGCTCGCGAGACCTCGACCCAGTGCCCCCGGGGGCCGGCGATCTCGAGCGAGGGGAGCACCATGTCGGCGGGCGCGATCGGCCTGGGGCCGGCGATCTTGAACTCCGGCAACGCCGAGCCGCCCTCCCCGACGAGCACCATGTCCATCGTGGCGCGGCCGCAGCCGCTCACGACGAAATACTCCTCGCACCGCGCAAGGATCTCCTGCTCGCTGCGTCCCGGCTCGAACGCCTCGAGGAAGATCCAAAAGCCTTCGGTGTTGATGCGCACGCTCTCGCGCACAGACTCCAGCTCTTCCTCGCTCTTCACAGCGCGGGCCAGGTCGAAGCCGACGTCCCAGGGAACGAGCACGCACGCGTCCTCGAGCGCCCGGTAGTCGCGGACCGGCATCACGTAGTCGAGCCCGTAGACACCGACGCGCTTCCCGCGAAGCCTGTCCGCAAGCCAGTCTCCCGGCCGCTCCGCGAACACCTGCTCTTCGAGCAAGGAGGTTCCGTGCTCTCCGACGTAGCGGGCCTCGCTCGGGAAGACGATCGCGGGCTCACCTTCGCGCGGCAGCAAGACGTATGCGTAGCGGTGGACGATCAGGAAGCCGGACAGGTAGGTGACAGCCCCCTCGAATCCGGTGTACTCGCTGCCGCAGACCAGCGCGGCATCAAGCTCGTCATTCTCGAGAGCCGCCCGCACGTTCGCGTAACGCCGCTCGAGCTCCCCTTTCGTCACTGCCACGACTGCTGGAGTCCTTTCACCAGTGCGAGTATCGCCCGATTCAACGGCGTCGCGATGTCACGTTGCTCGCCGAAGCGGACGATGCCGCCGTTCAGGTAGTCGATCTCCGTCGCGCGGCGCGCCTCGACATCCTGGAGCATGCTCGCCTTGTGGTCGTAGGCGACCTCGGGCCTGGCCGCATGATCGATGAGCTCCTCGGGATCGGCATCGAGGGTGATTCCTTCGGCGGCGGCGACGGCCTTGCCCTCGTCGACGAGGCCTGACACGAGCGCGCGCAGCGCCTTGTCCTCGCACACGCGGCCGTGCGTCAGCCCTGTCAGCGCGCCGACCGGGTTGGTGGCCGCGTTGAAGATCACCTTCCGCCACTGAGGCCCGCGAGCATCGGGAACCGCGGTGGTCGGCATGCCGGCCCGCGTGCAGGCGGCTGCGAGCTCCTCGATCGCTTCTGCGGGCGCCGGGCTCGGCTCGAACGGGCCGAGAGTCGTTTCGCCGCGCACGTCCCATTGGACATGTCCAGGCTCGAGGATGCGGCCGGCGGGAAACGTCGTTCCGCGGATGACGCGGGAGACGTGCTCCGCAATCGCCTCTTCGTTGCCGAGACCGTTCTGGACGGAGCAGACGGCAGCGCTCGCGAGCGCACCCGCGGCGGCGCGGATCGCCGACGCCGTGTGCATCGCCTTCGTGGCGACGATTCCAAATTCGCAGGGCGGCAGTTCGCTCGCCACCGACGTCGCGCGCAGCCGGCCGACGACCTCACCTTGGCCCGAAAGCCGCAGACCGCTCGCGTTGATCGCGTCGACGTGCGCCTGGGCGAGGTCGTAGGCCCAGACCTCGACGTCCTCGAGCTGCGCGAGGGTCGCCGCGAACAGCGAGCCGACGGCGCCGCAGCCGACGACGCAGACTCTCACGTCCGGGCTCCTGCCGCCTGCCGGCGGCTCCAGGTGTGGGGAAGGCGAAACTCACGCCCCCCGGTAAGGCCCTCGGGGCGGAGAACGAGCACGAGCGCCATCAAGGCGCCGAGGACGACGAGGTGCGTGCCGTCGTGCAGATCGATCTTCACGCCGAGGACGTGCACGCCGCCTTCCGCCGTCGTGAGGAACGAGTTGAGGCCGCTGATCAGCAACGCTCCGACGACGGCGCCGAGCAGGCTGCCGACACCGCCGACGACGAGCATGGCCAACGTCAAGAAGGTCAGATTGAGGTACACGTCCTCGGTCGTGATCGTCCCGGCCTGGTGGACGAGCAGGCCGCCGGCGAAGCCGCAGAGCGCTCCGCTGAGGGTGAATGCGACAAGGCGCTGGCGGTGGATGCTCACCCCGACCGCCTGCGCCGCGGCGGGATCCTCTCGCGTTGCGCGGAGCATCCTGCCGAAGCGGCTGAGCTGGTAGAGCCACGCCGCCACGATCGCGATCAGCGCTCCCACCATCCCCTGGAGCAGGCCGGTGGTCTCCGGGATGTTCGTCAGCGCCGTCGCCCCGGGGCCGATCTTCGTGTAGTTGAAGAGGACGTTATGGGTGATGCCGAGAACGGCGAAGGTGGCGATGCCTGCCGCCAATCCCGACAGGCGCATCAGTGGAAGCCCGACCAGGAAGGCAAAGATCGCGCCGAGGCCGGCCGCGAGCACCAGCGACTCGACGTTCCCGACCGAGTGGTCTCTGAGGATCGGGAAGAGATCGGGCATGATCCCGCGCTTCACGCCGGCCGAGATCGTCAGCAGGCCCGCGGAGAACGCGCCGACGGCGACGAAGCTGATCTGGCCGAAAGACAGCACGCCTGAGTTCCCGATGAAAACGTAGAGCCCGACGACGATCGCGACGTCCACGAGCGCGCTGCGGAAATGGATCTCATTGGCCCGCGCGGTGAAGGTCCCGAGCAAGGCGACCCCGGCGACGAGGAGGGCCGGAACCACCAGCTCCGAAAGCCGGGAGGCCGTCTTCATGCGCGCTCCACCGGCCGGGCGCCGAAGGGAGCGAACAGTCCTTCGGGTCGGAGCAAAAGGACGAGAATCACGAGCCCGAAGACGAACGAATCGACGTAAACCGCGTGGGCCGACGACAGCTCGTCGGTGAACACGGAGGTGACGGCGCCGATGGCGAAGCCGCCGAGCGTTGCCGTCCACAAGCGGTCGAGGCCTCCGACGACCACGCCGACCAGGACGATGATCGTGTCGCGCAGAGCGAACTGGGGCTCCACGAACGGGTCCTCGACGACGAGTATGACGCTGACGGCGGCCGCGAGGACGCCGGAGAGGACCACTGCGAGCGTCACGACCTTGTTCGCCCTCACACCGATCAAGCGCGCGGTCCGAAAATCCGCCGATGCAGCCCGCATGTGCAGGCCGACCGTCGTCTTCGCAAGGAGCAGGGTCAACGCTGTGAGAGCGACGATCGCCGACACGATCGCCACGATCGTGATCTTCCGGACAGTCTCGAACTCGCCGTGCGCGATCGGATCGAAGAGGCCCGGGAAGATCGTCGCGGTCTTCACGAGCGGACCGAACTTGAGCAGGGCGATCGACTGGAGGAGGAACGCGACCGCGAACGTTGCGACGAGCATGGTCGCGGGCGACGCGCCGCGCAGCGGCCGGAAGAGCGCGACTTCCATCAGCAGGGAGAGCGCGATCACCACTCCGAAGCACGCGAGGACCGAGGCCCATTCGGGCCAGTTGTGCTCGCTTGCGATCGCAAGCGTGTATGCCCCCGCCATGATCAGCTGGCCGTAGGCGAAGTTGACGAGGCGGAGCACGCCGAAGACGAGGCCGATTCCGACGGCCATGAGCGCGTACACGGATCCGAGCGCAATCGCGTTGATCGCGGTCTGCAGCATCAGCCGAAGTAGGCGGCGACGAGCCTGTCGGCATTTCCGGCATCGGCGGGCGCGAACATCCCGCGGAGCTCGCCGTTCGCGAGCGCGTACGTCCGGTCCGCGAAGGCGACCGTCCGTTGGGCCCGCTGTTCGACGAGCAGCGTCGTGACGCCGCGCTCGCGGATCTCGGCGAGTCGCTCGAAGACGGCGTCGACCACCGTGGGGGCGAGCCCGAGCGAGGGCTCGTCCAGGAGCACGAGGTCCGGCTCGGCAGCGAGAGCGCGCGCAATCGCAAGCTGCTGCTGCTCGCCACCCGAGAGGACGCCACCGGGATGCTTTCGGTAACGCCCGAGGATCGGGAACAGCTCGCGGAGGCTCTCGATCACCTCGCTTCCCCCTGCGCCTCGACGGGCCGCGAGGCCGAGCCTGAGGTTCTCGTCGACGCTCAGGTTCGGATAGATGCGCCGGCCCTCCGGTACGAGCGCGATCCCGGCTCTGGCGATCCGCTCGGGCGCGAGCCCGCGGATGGAGCGACCGGAGAACCGGATGTCGCCGCCCGACGGACGGACCACACCCATGATCGCGTGCAGCGTCGTGCTCTTGCCGGCGCCGTTCGGACCGATCAGGCCGACGATCTCGCCCCGCCCGACGCTGAAGCTGAGATCCCGAACTGCGGGCACGCCGTTGTAGGCGACCTCAAGCTGCTCGACTTCCAGGAGTACGTCAGGCATTCGCAGGAGTCTCGACGGCGGTGTCGCCGAGATACGCGGCCGCAACATCCAGGTTGCCTCTGATCTCTGCCGGGGTTCCGGCGGCGAGCGTCCTGCCTTCGTCCAGCACGTGGATCCGGTCGCAGACCGCCATCACGAGCGCCATGTTGTGCTCGATCAGCAGGACGCCGGCGCCGAAGTCGTCGCGCACAGCGCGCACGACGGCCGCAAAGTCCGGTACCTCGCTGTCCGGAAGCCCCGCCGCAGGCTCGTCTAGCAACACGTAGCGCGGGTTGGACGCGAGCGCCCGTGCGACACCGAGCTTCCGCTCGTCACCGTGCGGGAGCGAGGCGGCCTCTGCATCGGCACGGTGGCGCAGCTCGAGCAGGTCGAGCAGGCGGTCGGCGCGGCGCCGAGCTTCCCGGCCTCCGGCACGAACGCCGAGTGCTGCCACCTCGACGTTCTCGCGCACGGTAAGCCCGCGAAACGAGCGGCTGTGCTGGAACGTCCGCGCGAGGCCCGCGCGCCCTCGTCGGCTCGGGCTCCAGCGCGTCACGTCTGTGCCTGCGAATTCGACGCTGCCCGCCGTCGGAAAGTCGAAGCCGCTCATTACGTTCACGAGCGTCGTCTTGCCCGCGCCGTTCGGGCCGATCAGCCCGACAACCTCGTGCCGGTGCAGCTCGAGCGTCACGTCACGGAGCGCGTCGACACCGACAAAGGATCGCGAGACGGCGGTGGCCCGGAGCGTCTCTCCGGGCCACCGGTCTTTCGGCGCCGCTACGGGCACCGTCACGCGTTAGCCGACGTTGGCCGGCTTCTTGACCGAGATGCTCCCGACGTACTTGCCCTTGTTGTTCTCGACCTCGATCACCCGGTACGAGCGACCGAAGACGGTGTGGAACTTCGGCGAAAAGCTGATCTTGCCGGAGATCGTGTTCAGGCCCCGGAAGTGCAGGAACTGATTCGCGAGGACGCTCCCCTTCGTCGAGCCGTGGGCCCGCCTGATCGCCGTGGCCAGCGCGTCGATCGCCGTGGCGCCGGTCACGAAGCTGCCGGTCGGAGGCGTGCCTGCCTGTCGCTTGATCGTGTTGAAGAGACGCCGCACGGCCGGATTCGGGTCGTCACCGAAGATCGAGGCGAAGGTGACGTACCAGTACTTCGTCACCTTGGGGTTTTTCGGATACCAGTTCGTGCCGTCACCCGCCCACGAGTTCATGATCGGCGTCTTCACGCGCAAGCTGCGCACCCCCTGCATGATCGCGGGCCAGTCGCCGAACGTCGTCGAGGTGACGATCACCTGGGCGCCGCTCGTATTGCGGAGCCGGTTGACCAGGCTCGGAACCTGGTTCGGCCCGCCGAACGCGGAGTTCGTGAAGCTCTCGGCGCGAACGATTTTGCCGCCGAGCTGCTTGTAGCGCTGGGTGAACGCCTTGACGACGGTCTGGAAGTAGACGAGCAGGTTGTCGGTGACCGTGATCGCACGCTTCCACTTCTTCACCTTGTACGCGTACTCGGCCATCGCAGCGCCCTCGTCCTGCGCCACGTTGCCGAAGCTGAATGCGAGCTTGCCCTTCGGCCCGAATCGCTTCGGCCCCTGCTGATCGGTGCCGATGCAGGAACCGAGCGCGAGCTTGCCGGCGTTGAGCGCCTCCTGCGTCGCGGGCGCCGCGTACTCCACGTCACATGTGACGAGGAGCGCGACCGCACCCTTCGCAATCAGGCTGTCAGCGCACGCCTTGGTCTTGTCCTTGTCGAGCTGGGTGTTGCAGACGATCACCTTGAACGGGCGGCCGTTGACCCTCGTCTTCTTGGCCTCGATCTGAGCCGCGAGCAACGCGGCGCTGTCGAACGGCTTCATCGCGCCCGTCAGATCGACTGCGGCTCCGATGATGATCGGCTTCTTCGCTGTTGTCGCCGCATGCCCGCCGGTCGTCGCCGCGAGCATGGCAGCTGCCACCGCCGCGCCGAGGAGCGCCGCCAGAGCGGCCCACCTGGTGGTCTTCTTCACTACTCCTCCTCTCGTGATACCCCTGTCCTTCCCCGTAGAACTTACTACGGTGGCGCCGAAGCCTCGGTTGACCACGACGCCTCGCGGGCCTTGACGAGCCGCCAGAGAGCGGTGTGCAGCGGCACCGGCACACCCAGTCGTTCCGCCTCGCGAACGAGCGCGCCGCTGATCTGATCGACCTCGGTCGGCCGGCGCGCCTGCACGTCCTCGAGCATCGACGGGTAGTGCCGGCTGCCGCGCTCGGTCGCGTGCACGTTCATCTCCCAGGGGTCCTCGTGCAGCTCGACGCCGGCAGCCGCGGCGACCCGTTTGCCTTCCGCGATCAGCTCGTAGACGAGGTGGCCGAGGTCCTCGACGCGGTCGCGGGCGGCGAAATGCGGGTCATGCGGGAGCTCGGTCAGCGCTGCGACGGAGTTCACCGTCGCGTTGAAGATCAGCTTCGACCACTGCGCCGGCCGCAGGTCGCGGAAGGCCCGCGCCTTCAGCCCGGCCTGGAGGAGCAGCTCCCTCGTCACCTCCACTAGCCCGTACGGCGTCTCGCCGTACGGGCCGAGCCAGGTCTCGGTGTCGAGGATGTACTCGACCTCGGTGTCGGTGTGCCGCGTCCCGCTCATGAACGTGACGGCCGAGATCAGCCGCCAGGCGCCACGCTCCGCGAACGCCTCCTCGGCCCCGAGGCCGTTCTGGACGGTCATGATCGCCGCGCCCGGCCAGTGCCCCGCGAGGCGCTCGGCGACGGCGGCCAGCTCGGTCGTCTTCACGGCCACGATCGCAAGCCCTGGCTCCGGCAGCGCCTCGGGGCCGGTTGCGGCTCGAACGCGTGCGTGGAAGTCGTGGCGGCCGGTGACTCGCAGGCCGTGCTCGTTGAGGGCCGCGGCGTGCTCTTCGCGGCGGCAGAGCACCGTCGTCTCGCAGACGCGTGCGAGGTGCCCCGCGAAGAGGCTGCCGATGACGCCGGCGCCGACTACGCAGACGCGGTCGACAGGACCTCCCGCACCTGCTCGACCCCGCGGGCTGCGACCTCGCGCGGGTCCTGCTGCCAGAGAGATCCGGACAGCTCCGCGTCCGAGAAGATCTCGAGGTCGAAGAGACCATCCCAGCGCAGCGCTTCCAGAACCGGCGCGAACTCGATCACTCCGTCGCCCGGGAGCACACGGTCGTTCGTGTTTCGGGTCGGCTCGCGCCAGTCGGCCAGATGGACCCCGTAGATGCGGTCGCGATGGCGTGCGACCTGCGCGAGCGGCTCGCGCCACAGGTGCCACGCGTCATACATCAACCCCACGTCGGCTCCCGACTCGTCGATCAGCCCGGCCGCCTCGTCGAGCGAGCTGACCACGGTCCAGAAGTGGGCGAAGTCCCGCTGGATCGGCTCCAGCGCGACCCGCACCCCCGACCGAGCGCCCTCGTCGCCGATCGCACGGAGCCCCTCAAGGATCGCCGCCCGATCGTCGCCGGGCCCCGTGAGGAAGAGCACGCAGGGCGGCTCGAACTGCGCGAGCCGCCTGATCGAGGCGCAGATCGCCTCCACGCGAGCCGCAGGGTCGGTCGGGCCCTCCATCAGCGGCAGGGGCAGGATCGACGGGACCGTCGGTACCGCGGTCGCCGCCTCGAGGCCGCTCTGCCGGAACATCTCGAGGGAGTCGTCACCGAGCTTCATCTCCCAGATCCCGATCCCGTCGGCTCCGGCCGCGCCGTACGCGTCGAGGTCGTCCGCAAACGACTGCGTCACGGTCGTGATCTGCGAGATCGAGATTCGGCTCATCTGCGGACGCGGCTCCGCATGCGCTCCAGGACATTCGGCTCGAGCAGCCGCTTCGCGACCAGCGTTCCCGAGCCCGCGCCGAGTCCGGGCCCCGGGTGGGTGCTCGCACCGATGTGCCAGAGCCTCCTTACGGGGGTCCCATGTCCGGGATTCGCCGCGAACGGCCGCCAGAGCAGGTTCTGGTCGAGCGCGAGCGAGCCCGAGTAGGGATCGCCGCGAACGAGGTTAATGTTCGACGCCTCCAGATCGGCCGGCGAGAGCACGACGCGCTTGCGCAGCGCCGGCCCCAGGTTCGGGACGTGCGCCGCGATCCGTGCCTGGATCCGGTCCGCATAGCGCTCACGCAGCTCCTCCGTCCAGGTTCCGTCCCCGACGTCGAGCTCGCCGGCCGCGTCTCCTTTGATCTGCCACGGGAGCTCCTGGAGCTGGATCCAGAGCAGGCCCGCGCCCGCGGGAGCACGAGAGGCATCCATCGTCAGCGGCTGGCCGACGACGACCGTGGCCTCGGCCGGGAGCAGGCCGCGTTCAGCTTCGTTGACTGCCCGCGAGACTCCGTCGAGGCCCGGCGTCAGGTGGACGATCGCCGTTCGGCCAAGCCGTTCGTCACCCTCCCAGCGCGGCGG
>JBKOYZ010000099.1:0-7209 GCA_046725655.1 Actinomycetota bacterium
CTCGCCTTCAAGCGAACGAGCGGCAAGGAAGGGACGAAGCTCGTCCCCGACCTCGCCACCGACATCCCGAAGCCGCAGGACGGCGGCAAGACCTACGTCTTCCACATCCGGAAGGGGATCAAGTACTCGGACGGCACGACCATGAAGCCGAGCGACGTGACCCGGACGATGGAGCGGATGTTCGCCGTCCACGGCCCGACCGCCGGCTCGTTCTACAACGTCATCCAGGGCGCGGATGCGTGCCTGAAGAAGCCGGCGACTTGCGACCTCTCCAAGAGCGTCGTCGCGGACGACAAGAAAATGACGGTCACCTTCCACCTGACGAAGGGCGATCCCGAGTTCTTCGACAAGCTCGCGGTCCCGTTCGCGTTCATCCTGCCGCCGTCGACCCCGATGAAGGAAGTCCAGATCCCACCGGCCGGTACCGGGCCGTACAAGTGGGTCGAGTACAACCCGAACAAGGCGATGAAGGTCGTTCGGAACACGCACTTCAAGGAGTGGTCGAAGGACGCGCAGCCGCAGGGCAACCCCGACGTGATCATCCAGAAGTTCGGTCTCGGGCCCGAGGCTCAGGTCACCCAGGTCGAGAACGGCCAGGCCGACTGGATGTTCGACAACGTGCCTTCCGACCGGCTCTCCGAGCTGAGCAACAAGTACGCAAGCCAGGTGCACATCAACCCGCTGACCGCCGTCTGGTACTTCGCCTTCAACGTCAACATCCCGCCGTTCAACAACCTGCAGGCGCGGCAGGCCGTCAACTACGCGACCGATCGCAACGCGCTCGTGAAGATCTACGGCGGCCCCAAGCTGGCGCAGCCGACTTGCCAGGTCCTGCCGCCGAACTTCCCCGGCTACAAGGCGTACTGCCCGTACACGAAGAATCCCGGCAGCGGCAAGTGGACCGCGCCCGACATGGCGAAGGCGAAGCAGCTGGTCGCCGCCTCGGGCACGAAGGGCGCGGCCGTCAAGGTGACGACTGACACGGTCGACACCGACAAGTCGCTCGGCCTCTACTTCGTCAGCCTGCTGAACAAGCTCGGCTACAAGGCCTCGCTGCAGGCGCTGTCGCCGGACATCCAGTACCCGTACTGCCAGAACTCGAAGAACAAGGTCCAGTTCTGCTGGTCGAGCTGGTACCAGGATTACCCGGCCGCGTCCGACTTTCTGAACGTGCTGCTCGGCTGCGGCTCGTTCGTACCGAACTCGAACGCGAGCCCGAACATCGCCGGGTTCTGCGACAAGAAGATCCAGGGGCAGATGGACGCGGCGCTGAAGCAGGGAATCACCGATCAGAGCGGCGCGAACACGAAGTGGCAGGCGGTCGACAAGGCGGTGACTGACCAGGCGCCCTGGGTGTCGATGCTCAACCCGAAGTACCTCGACTTCATCGCGAAGCGGGTCAAGGGCTACCAGTTCAGCCCGCAGTGGTACTTCCTGCTCGACCAGGCGTCCGTGAAGTAAGGCGAGGCGGGTAGGCGCACGGCGTGGCCGTTTTCGAGCCCGAGGCCGAAGGCATTGTCCTCGACGCTGAGGAGACCGGCGGCGACATCGTCGGTCGCAGCCCGTGGGAGCTCGCGGGGCGGCGGCTGCTCCGGAACAAGCTCGCGCTCGCCGCTCTCGCGCTCTTCCTGCTGATCGTCGCCGTCAGCTTCGCGGCGCCGCTCTACGCGGACCACGTCTCGAAGACGGACCCGTTCGAGTCCAACATCTCCGGCACGATCACCATCGACGGCAAGACCCGGCCGGTGATGGAGCAGGGCGGCGGACAGCTCGGCCTCGGCGAGACGCCGATCGGGCCGACGTGGCACGGGCAGTACTTCCTGGGTGCCGACAACCAGGGCCGCGACGTCGCCGCCCGCGTGCTCTACGGCGGCCGCGCCTCGCTGATCATCGGGATCGGCTCGGCGGTACTCGCCTGCCTGATCGCGCTCGTCGTTGCGCTGATCGCCGGCTTCGCCGGCGGCTTCACCGACACGGCCCTCTCGCGGTTCATGGATCTCATCTGGTCGTTCCCGCTGTACCTGCTCGCGATCTCGCTGGCAACGGTCCTGCTCGCCCGGCCGCCTGACAAGCCGCTGAAGATCGGTTTCATCACCGTCCAGGCGTCGAGCCTCTGGGTGCCGCTCGTGATCATCGGCTTCATCTACGTGCCGTACGTCTACCGGCCGATCCGCGGACAGGTGCTGTCTCTGCGCGAGAAGGAGTTCGTCGAGGCGGCGGTCGCACAGGGCGCGAGCACATTCCGCCTGATCTTCCGCGAGATCCTCCCGAACGTCGTCTCGACCGTGATCGTGCTGCTGCCGCTGATGATCGCGACGACGATCCTCACGGAGGCGGCGCTGTCGTATCTCTCGATCGGCGTCCAGGCGCCGAAGGCGAGTTGGGGCACGATCATCGACGACGGTCAAGCGCTCTTGTACACGAGGCCGTGGGTCGCGATCGCGCCCGGGATCATGATCGTGCTGACGGTGCTCGCGCTGAACGTGTTCGGCGACGGGCTCCGCGACGCGCTCGACCCGCGGTCCAAAGTGAGGATGAAGTAGTGCCTGCCAAGCGGGGCAGCCGATCATGGTGACGTTCGCCGTCCGCCGCGTCCTCGGCCTGATCGTCGTTCTATTCGTCCTCTCGGTGCTGGTCTTCCTGATCTTCTTCGAGACGCCCGGCGTCGATCCCGCGCGGCTCATGGCCGGCCGGAATCCGAACCAGCAGACGATCGATCAGATCCGGCACGAGTTCTCGCTCGACCGCCCGCTGCCGGTGCAGTACGCGGTGATGATGAAGAAGATGTTCATCACCCGTGACCTGATCTCGTACGGCAGCCACACGAAGGTGATCCCCGAGATCACGAGTGCGGCCCCCGTCACGTTCTCCCTCGTGATCGGCGCGGCGGTGATCTGGGTCATCTTCAGCATCCTCTTCGGCGTCGCCGCGGCGGTGCTGCGAGGCACGATCTGGGACCCCTTGCTGATGATCCTGGCGCTGATCGGGATCTCGATGCCGGTCTTCTGGCTCGGCGAGGTCGTCAACCTGCTGACGCAGAGCCGCTGGCACGACTTCTTCCTCTTCAGCTGGGTGCCGCCGCTCGGCTACACGCCGCTCACCCAGGATCCGCTCAAGTGGTTCCAGGGGCTGGTCTTCCCCTGGCTGACGCTATCGGTCCTCTATGTCGGCTTTTACGCACGCGTCCTCCGCGCCAACCTGATCGAGACCGACAGCGAGGACTACGTCCGGACGGCCCGCGCGAAGGGGATCTCGGAGCGGCGCGTCCTCATGCGCCACACGCTGCGCACCTCGCTGATCACCTTCGTCAGCCTGTTCGGGCTCGACATCGGCATTTTGATCGGCGGTGGCGCGCTGCTGACGGAGGTCGTGTTCGGGCTCCCCGGGATCGGTCTGCTGACGTTCAACTCGCTCCAGGGCCTCGACCTGCCCGTGATCATGACCACCGTCATCTACGCCGCCTTCTTCATCACCGTCGCGAGTGCTCTCGTCGACCTCGTCTACGCGTGGCTCGACCCGCGCGTGCGTCCGACGTAGCCTTCCCACCATGGCCGAACGACTGCTCGAGGTGAACAACCTCAAAGTCTCGTTCCGCACCGAGGACGGGATCGTGCGGGCGGTCGACGGCGTGTCGTTCACGGTCGACGAGGGCGAGGTGGTCGGGATCGTCGGCGAGTCCGGCTCCGGCAAGAGCGTCTCGATGATGTCGGTGATGCGGCTGATCACCGACCCGAACGTGATGTACGAGGGGGAGATCGTCTACAAGGGGCGCAGCCTGATGGCGCTCTCGAAGGACGCGATGCGCGAGGTCCGCGGCGAGGAGATCGCGATGATCTTCCAGGATCCGATGACGTCGCTGAACCCGGTCTACACCGTCGGGTGGCAGATCGAGGAGCAGATCCTGGAGCACCACCAGGTGACGAAGGGCCAGGCCCGGCGTCGCGCGATCCAGCTGCTGGCGCAGGTCGGGATCCCGCGCCCCGAGCAGCGGATCGACGACTATCCGCACCAGTTCTCGGGCGGTATGCGCCAGCGCGTGATGATCGCGCTCGCCCTCTCGTGCAACCCCGATCTCCTCATCGCCGACGAGCCGACGACCGCGCTCGACGTGACGATCCAGGCTCAGATCCTCGAGCTGATCAAGAACCTGAAGGCCGAGTTCGGCTCCGCTGTCGTGCTGATCACCCACGACCTGGGCGTCGTCGCCGACATCGCCGACCGCATCCTCGTCATGTACGCCGGCCGCATCGTCGAGGAAGGCGACAAGGAGCAGATCTTCTACGACCCGCAACACCCGTACACATGGGGCCTGCTCGGGTCGATCGCGCGGCTCGACCGGCCCAAAGTGCGCCGCCTGACCGCGATCGCCGGCCAGCCGCCGTCCCTGATCAACCGGCCGAAGGGCTGCAACTTCAGGCCGCGCTGCCCCCAGGCGTTCGACCGCTGCCGCGAGGAGGATCCCGTGCTGACGGTCAAGGTCGGCGACGGCCACGGCGACGCCTGCCACCTCTCCGTCGAGGACAAGCGCTCGCGCCGTGACGCGACCACCAATCCAGAACTGGCGGAGAGCGCGTGAGCGAGGCGGTCGCAGCCACCTCCAACGGCTCGGCGCTGCTGCAAGCAGAGCACGTGGCTAAGGCGCCGACTCGGCGGCGCCGCAGAGAGTCCGTGCGGGCTCTGCCCGTGCGGCCGTCTAATCCCGGCTGGGGCGCGACGATGAGGAGTTGTGCATCGTGAACGCCTCCAACGGCTCGGCGCTGCTGCAAGCAGAACACGTGGTCAAGTATTTCCCGATCAAGCGCGGCGTCCTGATCCAGCGCGAGGTCGCGAAGGTGCACGCCGTCGACGACGTGAGCATGGAGATCCGCCGCGGGGAGACGATCGGGCTCGTCGGCGAGTCGGGCTGCGGGAAGTCGACGCTCGGCCGCTGCCTGGTGCGGCTCTACGACCTGACGGACGGCAAGATCGTCTTCGAGGGGAAGGACATCTCGAGCCTCTCGCGACGCGGGATGCGCCCGTTGCGGCGCGAGCTGCAGATCGTCTTCCAGGATCCGTACGCGTCGCTGAACCCGCGCAAGCGAGTGGGCTCGATTGTCGGCGCGCCGCTCGAGATCCACGACGTGGGCGATCGCAAGGAGCGGAAGCGGCAGGTGCAGGAGCTGCTCGAGAAGGTCGGGCTCTCGCCCGAGCACTACAACCGCTTCCCGCACGAGTTCTCCGGCGGCCAGCGTCAGCGGATCGGCGTCGCCCGCGCGCTCGCGCTGCATCCGAGGCTCATCATCGCGGACGAGCCGGTGTCCGCGCTCGACGTCTCGATCCAGGCCCAGGTGATCAACCTGCTCGCCGACCTGCAGGAGGAGTTCGACCTCACGTACGTCTTCATCGCGCACGACCTCGGCGTCGTCCGCCATGTGTCCGACCGGATCGCGGTCATGTACCTCGGCAAGATCGTCGAGGTCTCGCCGGCGGAGGAGCTCTACGACCGGCCGATCATGCCGTACACCGAGGCGCTGCTCTCAGCGGTTCCGATCCCGGATCCGCGCGAGTCGGCGGAGCGCGAGCGGATCGTGCTCGCAGGTGACGTGCCGAGCCCGATCAACCCCCCGTCGGGTTGCCGCTTCCACCCACGATGCCGTTACGCAACGGATGTCTGCCAGCAGATCGAGCCGCCGCTCACCGACTACGGCAACGGCCATCTGGCCGCCTGCCACCACCCGCTGAACGTCGACAAGGAGACTCTCGCGCGCGTAACCGTCGACGAGCGCCGGACGCCCGAGGCGGCGGACGAGAGCGCGACCCCGCAGGAGCCCGGCCGCGCCGTCACGAACCCACCGGGCTCGTAACAGACTGTTACAAGCCTCGTTCGAGCTGCCACCGCGGCTCCACGGTTCCGACCCGGACGCTCGGGCCGTGTCGTTCTTCGTAACAGTCTGTTACTTGGCCTCGGCGGCGGTCTGCGCCTCGACGCGGTCGAGGAAGTCGTTCGTGACCCGGAAGAACGTCGGCGGGTCCTCGGCGAATGACAGGTGCGAGCAGCCGTCGAGGATCCGTAGCTCGGAGCCGGCGATCAACTCGTGAATCTCACGCGCGTGCTCGGGCCGCAGCTCGTCGTGCTCGCCGGAGACGACGAGCGTCGGCTTGTCGATCTCGCCGAGCCGGTCCATCACCGACCAGTCCTTCAGCGTCCCGACGACCGTGAACTCGCTCGGCCCGTTCATGTAGCCGTACACCTGGTAGCCGGCATCGCGGAAGGAGCGCTCGACTCCATCGGGCCACTCCTCGAGCCGGCAGACATGGCGTCTGTAGAACTCGAGGATCGCCGCGGCGTAGTGGGGACAGCTGGTGAACCCCTGCTCCTCGTGGCGCTTGATCGTCTTCTGGTTCCACTCGGGGAGCTGCGCGAGCAGCTCGTTGCAGCCCTCGACCCAGCGCGGGATGCTTGCCGGGCTCGAGCAGAGGGTCAAGCTCTCGACCTGAGGCGGCTGGTGGGCCAGCGTGTACTCCATCGCGAGCATCCCGCCCCAGGAGCTGCCGAAGAGGTGGAAGCGGTCGAGCTCGAGCGCCCGCCTGACGGCCTCGACCTCCTCGACGAACCGCTCGACGGTCCAGAGCGAGTCGTCGTCGGGCCGGTCGGAGCGGCCGCAGCCGAGCTGGTCGTAGAAGATCACGCGCCGCCGGTCGGCCAGCCCCTCGAGCGACTCCAGGTAGTCGTGCGGGAAGCCCGGGCCGCCGTGCAGCGCGAGCAGCGGCACGCCGCCCTCGCCGACGTCGCGCCAGAAGACCCGGCCGCCCGGGACGTCGATCATGCCCTCGGCCACGGAGCCGAGCCTAACCCAAGGCCCGATTGGTCGTCGCAACCGGACGCGTCATCTCGACCGGGATCAACGGCCGCGGCGGCAAAGCCGCCACGGCCTCGGGTAGGCGACCGATTCGGGCATCATGCGCGCGCATGAAGGTCGGGATCGTCGTCCCGTACTCGTGGTCGTTCTGGGGAGGGGTTCCGGAGCACGCCGAGCACCAGGCGCGGGCGCTGCAGAGGCTCGGCGTCGACGTGCGGATCGTCATCGGCCACGACCCGCCCGGGCGGCTGACGAAGTACCTGCACCCGCGGGCGGGCAGGCACGAGCGACCCCCCGCGCACGTGATCCCGGTCGGCCGCTCCGTCATCGTCCCCGCGAACGGCGCCCTCCCGAACATCGTCCTCAGCCC
>JBKOYZ010000067.1:0-6953 GCA_046725655.1 Actinomycetota bacterium
GTGGGAGCGACATAGACGATCACGGGGATCTTCGAGGCGAGTTCCTTCTTGTAGATGCTCTCCATCGAGGTGGAGAGGCCGCCCGGCGTGTCGAGCAGGATCACGACGGCGTCGTAGTGGCCGTTGTTCGCCCGGTCGATCTGATGGTTGACGTAGTCCTGCGTGACCGGGTTGATCTCCTGGTCGAACGTGACCGCGAGAACCCGCGGCTTCGTCGCGGACTGGGCCGAAGCGGAGAGTGCGAGGGCCGCGGCGAGCGAGCCGAGGAGTGCCCGCAAAAACGGCCCTTTCACGACTGTAAAGACTGTATCAAGGTGGGACCTGCATGCCTTGTCGCCTGCGACCGCTTCTGCGACTCTCGGCTGCGGGTCGTCCTACATGAAGCTGCTTCGCGCCGCACTCGTGCTCTTCTTCGCCGCGCCGGGGGCCGCGGTGGCATCACCGGCGTCGCTGCTTGCGCGCGACCTGCCGGTGCGCAGCGGTGTTTCGGTCGAGGCGCCGCAGCGGTTCGACCTCGTCGGCCTGCACTGGCAGGGGTCCGGCGGGATCCGGTTCCGCACCCGCAGCGAGAGCGGGCGCTGGAGCGCCTGGAGAGCGGCCGCATCGGAGTCCGACGACCTGCCGGACCAAAACACCGCCGAGTCGCGGCGCAGCCGCGGCTGGCATCTCGGAAGCCCGTACTGGGTCGGCGCCTCCGACCGGATCCAGTACCGGCTCTCCGGCACGGTCCGCCGCGTGCGGGCGTTCTTCGTCCGCAGCGCCCTGCAGGCGCGGACACCTCCCCGTGTACAGCCGTTCGAGGCGAACGCGCCGGCGATCATCACGCGCCAGCAGTGGGGCGCGATCGAGTCGATCCGCCGGAACCGCAAGCGCGGGCCCGTCTACGCCGACGGCGTCCACCTCGCAATCGTGCACCACACGGCCGGCTCTAACACCTACACCCGCTCGCAGTCGGCCGCGATCGTGCGCGGGATCGAGCTCTACCACGTGAAGGGGAACGGCTGGGACGACATCGGCTACAACTTTCTCGTCGACAAGTACGGCCAGGTCTTCGAAGGGCGCTGGGGAGGAATGGAGCGGCCGGTCGTCGGCGCTCATGCGCTCGGGTTCAACTACGGCTCGGTCGGCGTCGCGCTCCTCGGTAACTACAACGGAGCCGGCCTGACCGCTGCCGCACGCGCCACGCTGGTGAAGCTGATCGCCTGGCGGCTCGACCTCTCGCACGTCGACCCGCTCTCGCGCGTCACGCGCGTCTCGACCGGCAACCCGAGGTACCACCAGGGGACGTCGGTCCAACTGCGGGCGGTTTCCGGCCACCGCGACACCTACCCGACGAGCTGTCCCGGGAACAACGTCTACGCGCAGCTGCCGTCGATCACCCGGCAGATCGGGCTCACGGGACTGCCGAAGATCTACTCGCCGATCGTCTTTGGCGCCTTGGGCGGAAGCGTGCGCTTCACCGCGAAGCTGTCCGGCTCGGCTCGCTGGACCGTCACCGTCACGCATGCGCTCGGCACGAAGGTTGCCTCGGGAACCGGCGTCGGCCGCGCGGTCGATTGGACGTGGGACGCGAGTCTCGTACCGCGCGGCCGGTACATGTACTCGATCGACGCGACCTCGGGCGGATCGACCGCCAGGCCGGCGACTGGCACGATCGGGGCGGGGCTGCCGCAGCTCAGCGTCAGCCAGCTCCGCGTCCGGCCGAGTGTGGTCAGCCCGAACGGCGATGGGATCGGCGACTCGGCCCTGATCACGTACTTCCTCGGCGCCTCGGCGCAGCTTACGGTGACACTGGCGGATGGGATCGGTACGCCGCTGGCGACGCTCTATGCGGGCGCGATGAACCAGGGGGCGCACTCGTTTGCGTGGCGCCAGGTGGCCGTGGCGGACGGCATCTACCGGATCACGATCTCCGCGCAGGGGACGAGCGGGAAGCAGGTGTCCCAGACGACGACCTTCTACGTCGACCGGAACCTGGTCGGGGTGAAGGCGGCGCCCCTGGTGATCTCGCCCAACGGCGACGGGCTGTTCGACGAGACGGTGGTCTCGTTCGGGCTCGTCGCGCCGGCGGTCGCGCGCGTGGAGGTATGGCAATCCGGGCGTCGGCTGGCTTCGCTCTTCGGCCAGACGCTCCAGGCCGGCCCGCTTGAGCAGAAGTGGGACGGCCGGATCGGCGGCAAGGTCGCCCGTGACGGCAAGTACGACCTCGTCGTAAGGACGACCGATCCGATCACGACGGTGACGGAGACACGGACGGTCACGGTGGATACCACGGCCCCGCGCGTGCGTCTGGTCTCACTGCGGCGCATGCAGTTCTGGATCAGCGAGGCTGCCACGGTCACCGCGAGCTTCGGTCGGCGGCGTGTCTCCAAGGCAGTCAAGCCGGGCTATTTCAGCTTCCCGCTCTTCCGAGGACGGGTGGCGCACTTCGGCCTGACGGCGACTGATCAGGTTGGCAACCGAAGCGCGCGGTTGCGCGGCTAGCCGAGCCAAGCGTCGTAGCGGCGCTCCAGCGCCGCGAGCAGCTCCACGAGCAGCTCGACGCGGTCGACCTCGGAGCCCGTCTCGACAAGGAGCGACGTCGCCGGGACGCGAACGTCCTCGGGTAGCGAGTCCCGCGGGATGTTGACGTTGATCCCCGTCCCGAGCACCACGCGCGCCTCGGCGGCCTCACCGAGCACGCCGGCGACCTTTCGCTCGCCGACGAGGACGTCGTTGGGCTCCTTGAGCGTCGGCTCGAGACGGGTGACGACGGCGATCGCGTCGGCGCACGCCTGCGCGCCGAGCACCGTCAGCTCCGGGAAGCGCGAAGCCTCCACGGCCGGGCGCAGCTGTACCGAGCAGAGGATGCTCGTTCCGCGGGGTGCTTCCCAGCCGCGTCCGAGACGGCCGCGTCCCTGGGTCTGCTCGTTCGCAACGGCGACCGAGCCTTCGGCCGCGTCCGCCGGCAGCAGGCGTTGCGTCGACGGGCAACTCTCGGCGTAGAGATAGTCCCGTCCGAAGCGGCCTCGCAGACGTGGAACGACGGCCCCGCGCGTCGGCGTGTCGCCCATCCGCAACTACACTAGTCGCCGCCGTGCAACCCTCCCTGCGCAAGGGCCGTCACATTCCACAGGAACCGCGGCCCGACCGGCCGCTCGTCTACGAGAAGCTCAGCGATGCGATCCTGGTCAAGCGAGCGAAGGACGGCGACAAGCGCGCGCTCGAGACCCTTTGCGCCCGCCACGCTGACCGCGTCCAGCGGCTTGCGACCCATGTCCTGGACGATCCCGAGGACGCCCGCGATGCCGCTCAGGAGGCGCTCGCGAAGCTGTGCGTTCGTATCGGCCAGTTCCGCGGCGATTCGCAGTTCTCGACCTGGCTTCATCGGCTCGTCGTCAACACCTGCCGCGATGTTGCCGCGCGCCAGCGCGTCCGGCGGTGCGAGCCGCTGGTCGGAGACGAGCGAGTCGCCGAGGACGCGGATCCGGCACGCGAGGCCGGGCTCGCCGAGCTTCGTTCCGAGCTCGCGGACACGCTTGCCGAGATCTCGCCCGACCAGGCCAAGGTCGTCGTGCTGAAGGACGCGCTCGACTTCTCCTTCGCGGAGATCGCAGCTGCCGTCAACATGCCGGTTGGGACGGCAAAGTGCTACGCGCATCGCGCGCGCGCAGGGTTGCGGACACGGCTTCGACGCGACGTGGCGTGACGGTCACGCTTCCCCTCGACCGCGCCGGGATCGAGGCGATCCTGCCGCATCGCGAGCCGTTCTTGCTGATCGACGAGGTGGTCGAGCTCGAGCCCGGCGAGCGGGTGCTCGCGCGCAAGCGCGTGCGCGAGGACGAGTGGTACCTGCGGGGCCACTTTCCCGGCCGGCCTGTGATGCCGGGAGTCCTGATCGTCGAGGCGATGGCGCAGACCGGCGCCGTCGCCGTCCTGGCGGAGGAGGAGAACCGCGGGCGACTCGCCCTCTTCGCCGGCATCGACGACACCCGCTTCAAGCGAATCGTCGAGCCCGGCGACGAGCTCGAGCTCGAGTGCACGCTCGAGCAGGTGCGCGGCCCGGTCGGCAAGGGCAAGGCGCGTGCGACCGTAGGCGGGCAGCTCGCGGCGCGCGGCACCCTGACGTTCGCCGTGGAGCAGCCGTGATTGCCAAGGCGAACGGCGCCATCTCGATCACCGGCCTCGGCGCTTACGCGCCTGAGCACGTAGTGACGAACGACGACCTCGCGGAGATGATGGACACCTCCGACGAGTGGATCGTCGAGCGGACCGGGATTCGCGAGCGACGGGTTGCGGCGGACGACCAGGCGCTCTCGGACCTGGCGCTCCCTGCATCGAGGGAGGCACTGGAGCAGGCGGACGTCGATCCGTCGACGGTCGATCTCGTCATCGTCGCCACCGTGACGCCGGACATGGCGTTCCCGTCCGCGGGCGCGATCCTCGCGGACGAGCTCGGCGCGCCGGATGCGGCTGCGTACGACTTGTCGGCCGGATGCACCGGGTTCATGTACGCGATCGCGCAGGCGTACGGGATGCTCGCAGGCGGGCTCTCGCGCCGCGCGCTCGTGGTCGGCGGCGACGTGCTCTCCCGAATCGTCGACTGGAGCGACCGTGGGACAGCGGTGTTGTTCGGGGACGGCGCGGGCGCCGTGGTGCTCGACCGTGTCTCCGAGGGGGGCTTCCTCGGCTTCGAGCTCGGCGCGGACGGTTCTGGCGGGTCGCAGCTCTACCTGCCGGGTGGCGGATCGCGTGCTCCTGCCACCGCTGAGACGGTGGCCGAGAAGAAGCACTTCGTGCAGATGAACGGTCGCGAGGTGTTCAAGTTCGCCACGCGCGTGCTCGTCACCTCGGCCGAGAAGGTTCTGGCCGAGTGCGGCAAGTCGGTGGACGAGGTCGACGTCTATGTCCCCCACCAGGCGAACGTCCGGATCATCGACCACGCGGCGGAGAAGCTCGGGATCCCGAAGGAGAAGATCGTCGTCAACGTCGAGCGTTACGGCAACACCTCCTCCGGCTCGATCCCCCTCGCGCTCGCCGACGCGGAGGCCGAAGGACGGCTCGTCGATGGCGCGCTGGTGCTGATGACCGGGATGGGAGCGGGCCTCACCTGGGGCTCGGGTTTGATCGAATGGACCGCGCGGAACGGGAGGAGCCGATGACAACGCTATGCGTCCGGAGTGGCCTGAGACCACGTCGCGCGAGCCAAGCGCTGGCGCAACGCTCACGGGGAGGATTGCCGAGATGAAGCGTCCGATCGCCTTCTGCTTTCCGGGTCAGGGGTCGCTCGCGGCCGGGATGGGCCGCGAGATCGCTGACTCGTTCCCCGAGGCCATGCAGGTCTTCCGAGAGGGCAGCGACGCTGCCGGGATCGACCTCGCACACCTCTGTTTCGAGGCCTCGGAAGAGGAGCTCGTGGACACGGCCGTCCAGCAGCCGGCGCTCGTCGCGACGAGCCTCGCCGTTCTCGCGGCGCTGAAGGCCCGAGGAATCGAGCCGGATTACGTGATCGGTCATTCGGTGGGCGAGTTCGCGGCGCTGGCTGCGGCCGAGGCGCTGTCGGCAGAAGAGGCGATTGCGCTCGTCCGCGAGCGCGGCCTGGCGATGGCGGAGGCGGCCCGGGAGCATCCCGGGTCGATGGCGGCGATCCTCGGACTGGAAGACCCCGTCGTCGAGCGTCTCTGCCAGGAGATCGCCGGCGTCTGGCCGGCGAACTACAACTGCCCCGGCCAGATCGTCGTCTCCGGCGAGAATCCGTCCGTCGACGAGTGCTGTGAGCAGGCACAGGACGAGGGGGCGCGGCGGACGGTCAAGCTCCGTGTCTCAGGCGCCTTCCACAGCCCGCTGGTCGCTCACGCTGCGGAACGCCTCAAGCCCGCGATCGACAAGATGAAGTTCCACGAGCCGACAGCGCCTTTCATGTCGACCGTGACGGCGAAGATCGAGCCCGCCCACCGCGTCGCCGGTCTCCTGGTGGAGCAGCTGACCGCCCCGGTCAAGTTCACGCAGGCTGCGACCGGGCTCGCCCGCGACGGTGTGAAGACGTTCGTGGAGGTCGGGCCTGGAAACGTCCTCACCGGTTTACTGCGACGGATCGACACGACTGCGAAGGCGATTCCGGTCAACAACCTGGCCGGCCTGAAGAAGCTCGAGGACGAGCTCGCCACGACCTAGGTGGGCGAGTTCGCATCGCTCGAGGGCAAGAACGCGCTCGTCACCGGCGGCTCGCGCGGTATCGGCCGGGCGATCGCGCTCGAGCTCGCCGCGGCCGGTGCCTCCGTCGGCGTCGGTTACCGCTCGGGCGCCGAGGAGGCCGAGGCGGCGGCGCAGGAGTGCGGCGGCAGGGCGATCCGAGCGGACGTCTCGAGCGGAGAGGACGCTGCGCGCCTGGTCGAGAAGGCGGGTGAGCTCGACATCCTGGTCAACAACGCGGGCGTCACGCGGGACGGGCTGCTCGCCCGGATGGCTGATGACGACTGGCGCGACGTGGTCGAGACGAACCTCTCGTCCGTCTTCTACACCTGTCGTGCGGTCACGCGGCCGATGATGAAGCGCCGCAGCGGCGCGATCGTGAACATCTCGAGTGTCGTCGGCCTGCACGGCAACCCCGGCCAGACGAACTACGCGGCGTCCAAGGCCGGGATCATCGGCTTCACGAAGGCGCTCGCGCGCGAGCTCGGCGGCCGGGGCGTCCGTGCAAACGTCGTCGCGCCCGGATACATCAAGAGCCGACTCACGGATGAGATCTCGGAGGACATGCGCGCCCTGATGCTCCAGAACACGCCGCTGGGCAAGTTCGGCGACCCAGAGGACGTGGCCGGGGCAGTACGGTTCCTTTGCTCGGACGCCGCGGCGTTCATCACCGGCGAGGTGCTGCTCGTGGACGGCGGGCTCGGGATGTAGATGAGTACTGACGGTTCGCTCAACGGTCGCCGCCGCGTGGTCATCACGGGGCTCGGCATGGTCTCGCCGCT
>JBKOYZ010000110.1:0-5167 GCA_046725655.1 Actinomycetota bacterium
GCGCCAGGTGCGAGAACCAACCAGGAATCATCAGCATCTCCGCTGGGCCGTCGCCGACCACCTGATAGGCGACGCTCGTCTCGCCACTCCGGGCGTACAGGATCGGAGGCGGCACAGGAAGAGCGTACGCCGCCGAACCTCCACGGACGATAAACACTCGCTGCGGTTATGCCCGATCGCCGCCGAGTCGGAAGGATCAATAGGGCATAACGTGGCCTCCGCACGGGTTCTAGTCGCTCCCGAGCGGAAACATCGTTCTAGATGAGGACGAGCGACCGCCTCGCAGCCCGGCTCGGGTCGATCCTCTCCGTCGTCCTCGGGATTTGGGGCCTGGTCGCCATGCCATTCCCGTTCGCAGTCGTTGGCGGCGCAGGCGCGGCCGTCTTTGGCCTCCTGTTTGGGGTTCTCGCCCTCCTGACCCCCGCCTGGGGCCGATGGCGGAAGGCCGCTCTCGTCGGCATCGCCATCAGTTGCCTCGCGCTCCTCGTCCTGGCCGGCGAGATCGTCTTCTTCGTCTTCCTTGGATAGGTCACGCACGTGCCTCGGACCTCGCCCCAACCCGGCGAGTACGCCGAACAAAAAGGTCAGAACATGCTTCTACTCATCGAGGCTGGCCTCGACGCGCGCCTTCACCGTTTCTAAGACTGCCCGTAACTGCTTACGGCCCGGCCGGCGCCACTGGAATTCCATGACCGGCACAAGCAATTTCTGTAGCCACGGAACCTCGACGCGGTATTCCACTTCGCCCGTAAGGCGTGTCCCGGTCGCCGTCTGTTCCAATCGGCGCACCGCAGTCGACGTTACCCCCTCAGTCCGCGCGCGGACGACCACGAGCCGGTTGGGATCACGCTCGATGTGCTCGCTTACCCATTCGCACAGCTTTCCTCGCCGTCCAAGGGCGACGAATCGCAGGCGGTGCCCGCCGTTGGGAAGCGGCGCGGCCTCCTTGACCTCAACCAGTTGCGGAACAAGCGCGAGGCTGTTCTCGGGGGTGTCGAGATACGCAAACACCCTCTCGACCGGTGCGCCGATGGAGACCGCCTGTCGAACACGCTGACTCACTTGCGCCTGAGTCGTACCCCCATGCGGCTGGGGGTGATCATTCGCGTCTGCCTCGACGAGCTGAGTAGTGAGTATTAAGTGTCCATAACACACGGCGGCCCGTCAGGTCGTCTTGGCGGCAGGGCCTTGACACGTATCACGTGGGCGACAAGTATCAGCGTGCGACGAGGCGCGTAGCTGGCGACCGCAGGGAGGGGCAACCGTCCGATCTTCCGCTTCCGTCGTTCCGCCCAGCGGATGAATCTGGGGGGAGAAAGGACGGAAAATTGATCGATCGAAAGATGCGACGCGTGTTTGTCGTGATCGTCGCGATCGCGGTTGCAGCTCTGGCTACGACGGGAGCGATCTCGGCCTCGGCCGCTCACGACGACAGCTCGGCCAACGAGCTCGTCGGATCGTGGCAGCTGACGGTCAATCGCGGCCCTCAGCTACCGCCGGTGAAGGGGTTGACCACGTATACGCGCGGTCACTCGCTGATCGGGACCGGCAATCTCCTCGTTCGCGGCCCTGCGCACGGCACATGGGAGCACGTCAGCGGCCGGCTCTACGCCGATACGCACATCTTCTTCAGGTTCGACCCGACCGGGACGTTCCTGGGGACCCAAAAGATTAGGGAGACTGTGCAACTCGCGCAGGACGGCGACTCATACACGGCGGTGGCGATCTCGGATCAGTTTGATCCCAATGGAAACCTCATCGCCAGCGGACTCCGAGCGACTATCACCGCGACGCGGATCAAAGTCGAACGGATCCCAGACGTGCCCTAGACCCAAGCGTGGAGGAGGCTCGCGGCGCCCGCGCGGGCCTTCTCGGCCGGCCGCGGGCCGACGCGTCTATCGCTACGGACGCGCGTGATTAGTTTGTCACGCGCGTCTGGGATCGATCCGTAGGAGCAGCCACCGCGACGCGCAACGTATCCAGCTTGCGCGCTCATCTCCGTGCTTCCGTTTGCCACGAGCACCGTCTCGAGCTGGCGCCTGCTCTGGCCATCGCCGCTCGTCGTGCAGAAGCTGTACTGGTAATCCATTGGGCGCCGAGGGCTACGGGCTGCCCTCAGCGCTTGCGGTAGGTCGCGGTGTAGGTGGTATTCACCGCAGGTGCGGTGATGGTGTGGCTCTGCGCGCCACCGTCCGACCACGACGTGAAGTAGTAGCTGGACCTCTTGAATTGCTGTGGCGACGGGGCGCTGACTGAGTTCGCCGAGCCGACGACCACAGTTATGGAGAACGGCGTGGTGCTGGGCGCCTCGTTCACCACCAGGTCGGTGAGGACCAGACCGCCCGGGTTGGTCTTGAACGTGAGCACGATCGTCTTCGGGTCCAGACGGACGCTCGCCGTCGAAGTCAGGCCGCCCGAGTCCGTCGCCGTCAGTTGCAGTTCGAGCCAGCAGGGATAGTTGTGGTCCGGCGCGGTGAACGATCCGCTGGAGACGCCGTTGATCGTCTGGATCAGGTGCGTGTGGCAGTCGGTTGGCGTGAAACAGTGATGGAGGATCAGTGACCAAGTCAGCGCCGATGCCGGCAGCGTGCCGTCCTGCGAGTCGGTGGCGTGGCCGGAGAAATTGATTGTGTCGCCGACCTTCCAGGTCATGCTCGACGTGGGCGAGTCGATGACCCCGGTCGGCGCGGTGTTCCCGGCCGTGACGGTGACCGACGCCGCGTCGATCGCGCCTTGGTCGTCGGTGACCCGCAGGCTTGGGTGATAGACGCCCGCCGTTGTATAGGTGTACGACGCCGTCGAGGCTGTCGCGTCGCCGAACGTCCCGTCGCCGTTGAGATCCCACGAGTAGCTCAGCGGCTTACCTTCCGGGTCGGACGAGCCCGTGCCGTCGAAGCTGACCGTCAGCGGGACCGGACCGTTGGTCGGGTTTGCCGTGATCACCGCGGTCGGCGGCTGGTTGGCGGCCGCGTAGGTGATGCGGTGTACGGTGCCGTCGTCCATGTCGACGTAGAACAGGTCGCCGCCGGGCCCGATCTTCAGGTCGACGGGATGCCCAGCGGCACCCCCGGTGGCATCGACGCCGACGAACGACTGCAGCCTGGAGGGGTCAGGCAACCCGTTTGTGCCGGGGAGCATCGCCCAGACCTCGTTGCGGGTGTGGTCGGCGAAGAACAGCGCGCCGTTGTACTGCGTCGGGTACGACCCGCCCTGGTAGAACGCCACGCCGGTAATGGATGAGCCCCCCGTGTGGCACCCGGTGTAGTTCACCACGCAGGCGCTGTGGTTGTACGTGTAATACGGGGCGATGACCGAACCAGGCGTCGAGTACAGCGACGAGCACAGATTGAGGCCGGCACCCTGGTAGCCGCTTTGCGGAGACGATCCCTCGTAGCAGGGCCAGCCGAAGTTGGACGCCGTAGTGCTGGCGGGTGCGACGACGCGGTTTATCTCTTCCCAGGTGTTCCATCCGACATCGCCGATCCACAGCTCGTCGGTCCCGGGACGTTGGGTGATGCGAAACGGGTTACGCAGCCCGTAGGCCACTATGCGGCGCGCGTTCGCATCGGGTGAAGCGAAGAAGGGGTTGCCGCTCACACCCGCGCCGGTGGCCGGATCGATCCGCAGAACCGTGCCGTCGAGGGTTGCCGGGCCGTCAGTGCGCCGGACGCTCTGGCTGCGCAGCGCGCCACCCTCGGCACCGGGTGGGCTCAGCGGAGTGCCGACCGCTGCGGGCGGGTCGCCGCACGGGTTTGCCTGGTCGCCGGCGTAGGTGTTGCCGTATTGGCCGTAGTCGACGTTGTTGAAGCTGGCCCCGTCGCCGCCAGTGACGTAAAGGTATCCATCGCGGCCGAACAGGAGTGTGCCGATCGAGTGGCTGGGGAACTGCTGGCACCAGTCGTTGATGAGCACTTGCTCGGTGCCGGTCATGACGTTGCCGCTGATCTGCAGGCGCGACAGCCGCCCAGATACCAGGCAGCCGTCGGTGGTCGGGCCGGGTGGGGTCGGACAGGCGTCGTTCCAGCGCGGCGCGATGCCGCCGATCGGGGCGTCGTACGCGTAGAGCACGTAGACGTACGGGTCGGTCGGGAAGTTCGGCGGCAGCGCCATGCCGAGCAGCCCACGGTCCCAGTAGTCATCGACCTTGGACGACAGGTCGGCAAAGGTGACCGGGCTCGGGTCGGTCAGGCCCTGAAAGACCTTGATAACGCCGTTCTTCTGGCCGACGAAGATCCGCCCGTCGGGCGCGAACTGCAGCACCGTCGGGTTGGTCAAACCGCTCAGCACGACGGAGTCGCGAAACCCAGTGGGCAACGTAGACGCCCCAGCCGGAATCGGGCCCATTTGGGTGACGAGCGCGGCACCTGCTATCGCCGTCGTGATCATCAGCTGACGCCAACGCATGACATCGCCGATACGCCGCATACCGCACCTCGAATCCCGAGCTGTGGGGCACGCTCGCCCCATCGCGAGCCGAGTTGATACCTCGTCGCCGAGAATCGTCTCTCTTCAGGCGGCCCGAGGTCAATAGGCCGTTCGGCCCAGAGTTGAAAAGCGGGTCCTAGAAAGAACAAGGGACCGGGCGGCTACCGGACGCCGAGCGCTTCCGCAGTTCCCGGCCCGAGGCTCAGGCTACGCCTCGAGCTCGCCTCGCCTAGTCGCTCTTTCGGCCATGGCCCGCAGCGACAGCGCCGCGTCCTGATAGCGGCGAGTCGGTTCGTCCCTGCTTGACCTCTCGTCGCAGCTGTATCAAGCTTCCTGTCGGAGAGGGCCAAGAACTGCGGCAGGTTCTCGGCTGCAAGCTTGAGGGAGAGGAGGCACCCGTGAACCTTCTACGTCGTGGACGGTTGCGTTTGGTTGCCCTGCTCGCTGTCGTCGCCTTCGCCGCAGCCTCTATCGCTGCCCAGGGCGCAACAGGCGCAGCGAACAGCGTTCAGGTCTCCGGCACGTTTACGATCACCGATCCCGGCACGACCACATGCGCGGCCAACGGCGCACCGTTCGTTCTTCGCTGCACGACCACCGGCTTCACGGTGCAGTACAGCGGCAGCCTAATCGGCACCTCCGTGATCACCTTCCGACAGATCATCAACTGCAAGACGAGCACCATCCTTGCGGCAGGCACCGAGACCTTCACGGGTTCCATCGCAGACGTCGGCTCGGGCAG
>JBKOYZ010000060.1:0-6912 GCA_046725655.1 Actinomycetota bacterium
CAAGAGGCGGCCGCGCCGGGCTCGTTGCGGGGCGGTCGCCTCGGCCGCGGCGGCCTCGCGGTCGAAGCGCCCGCGGAGGACGAGCCCGTAGAGGAGAGCGAGCGACGGGGCGAGGATGACCGCCCCGACCGCGACGCCGACGATCGTCGCGATCAACGTCTGCCGCCCGGCGGCTGCCTCCTGAACGGTCAAGCCGGGAAGCAGCTCCGGTCGTTGCGCCAGCGCCCACCCCACGACGACCGCAGCGACAGCGGCAGCGCCGCCGTAGCGAGCCGCTTCGAAGCGCGACCGCCGGACGAGCTCGAGCGTTGCCGCTCCCGCCACGGCCGAAGCGACGACGGCCGCGACCGCCGGCCAGGCGAAGAGGTTGTCGCTGAGACGGTCAGCATCGAAGGCAATGACGACGAGTGCCCCGAACGCGAGCGCCCCGGCGACCACGCCGGCGGCGAGAGCGCGGCGCCGAAACGCACCCGCGAGCTCGTCGTGGCCGACGCGCGCTGCGTCGCCCGCGAGGTAGACGGCGGCGAGGTAGGCGCCCATGGCGACGGCCAGCGCGCCGATCGTGAGCGAGGTCGGGTTCAGCCAGCTGGTCACGAGGTCGCCCTTCGCGTTGCCGACCGGCACGCGTCCGGAGGCGACGGCTCCGACGACGGCGCCGAGGGCGAACGGCGTCAAGAGCGACGAGATAGAGAAGACGCGGTCGTTGATGCGCCGCTGAGTCGCGTCGGCGGCTCCCGAATGCGCGGCGTATGCCGTGCCGCGCAGGATGATGCCGATCGCAGCCACGAACAGGGGCAGCGTCAGCGTCGAGAAGACCGATGCGAACACCTCGGGGTACGCCGTCCAGCAGATGACGAGCACGAAGATGAGCCAGACGTGGTTCGCCTCCCAGACCGGCCCCATCGCCCGGTACGCATGCTCGCGTAGGTCGCGGCCGCGCTCGTCTTCGGTGCCGAGCTGCCAGAAGGCGGCGCCGAAATCGGCGCCGCCGAGGACGGCGTAGGCCACAAGGCCGACGAGCATGAGGACGAGCGGCACCTCGGCCAGGCTCACGGGCCGCCCTCCGCGCGTGGTGCGGCTCCAGCCACGAACGGTGCGACGCCGCCCGGTTCCGCCGGGACGTCGAGCGGAGCACGCGCGAGGCGGCGCAGAATCCACACGACCGTGACCAGCACGCCGGCGTAGACGACCACGAGGCTCGCATAACCGACTGGAATGCCGCTTGCGCCCGTCACCGCCGCCTCCGTGCGCATGTGCTCGTAGACGATCCAGGGCTGCCGGCCGACCTCGGTCGTCACCCAGCCCGCGATCAGGGCGACGAGAGAAAGAGGGCCCGCGGCGACGACCGCGCGGTAGAACCAGGTCGAGCGCGGCAGCCGCCGCCGGCGCAGCCAGACGAACAGATAGACGACCGAGATCGCGGCCAACAGTAAGCCGATGCCGACCATCGTCTGGAAGGCGAACCGGACGACGTTCACCGGCGGGCGCTGGTCGGCCGGAACTTCGTCCAGGCCCTGGACACGCGCGTCCGGGTCGTGGAAGGCGAGCAGCGACAGAAGGCGAGGCACAGGGATGCCGTATCGGACCTCCGTGCCGTCGTACCAGCCGCCAAGATGCACCGGCGCGCCGACCGTCGTCTTCTCCAGCCCCTCGAAGGCCGCCAGCTTGGTGGGCTGATCGCGCGCCACGGTCCGACCGGCCCAATCCCCGACGACGATCTGGACCGGCGCAGCCACCGCGGCCACCGTCAACGGCACGACGAGCGCGGCCCGCTCGTAGCGGCCGCGGCGGCCGCGCAGCCAGGCAAATGAATAGACAGCCGCGGTCAGGAAGCCGGCGACCATGTAGCCCGCGAGGTACATGTGGACGAGCTCGTGCCCGAGGAAGGAATTCCCGAAGAGGGCGCTCCACGGGTGGACATCGACGACGTGACCGGCGCGCACCGTGAACCCACCGGGGTGGTTCATCCACGCGTTCACGGAGATGACCATCAGCGACCCCGAGAACCCGGCGATCACGACCGGCACGCCGCTCAGGAAGTGCGCCAGCGGAGACAGGCGATCCCAGCCGTAGACGTAGACGGCGATGAAGATCGCCTCGAGGAAGAAGGAGAAACCCTCGAGCGTGAAGCCGAGCCCGAAGACGTCGCCGAAGGTGGCCATGAAGTTCGGCCAGAGCAGCCCGAGCTCGAAGCTCAGGATCGTGCCGCTGACGACGCCGACCGCGAACAGCACGAGCATGACCTTCGACCAGCGCTTGGCGATCGTACGGAAGAGGGGGTCGCCGGTGCGCAACCAGAGCCCCTCGAACAGGAGCACGAAGGCCGGAAACGCGATCCCGAAGCAGACGATCGGAATGTGAAAGGCGAACGAGAGCGCCTGCATCTGCCGGGCCTCGAACAGGTACTTCTGATCGACCGGCGCGAACGGCGCCGCCGCGATCAGCAGCCCGGTCACGCTCCGCTGACCTCCCTTCGGCAGTTCAAGCTGCACCCGTGGCGCGTCGCATTCTCGCGGCCCTTCTGGCGCTGGGGCCTCTCGTGGTCGTGCTCGACCATACGGGCGCGGCCGGCAACCTCGTACTGTTCCCGCTTGCGGCGGCCGCCTTGATTCCGCTCGCATGGCTGATCGGCGAGGCGACCGAGCAGGCGGCGAGGTACACGGGTGCCGGTGTCGGCGGCTTTCTCAATGCGAGCTTTGGGAACGCACCGGAGCTGATCATCGCGCTCGTCGCGCTCTCGGACGGGCTGACCGACGTCGTCCGGGCGTCGCTCACGGGTTCGGTGGTGGGAAATCTGCTGCTCGTCCTCGGATTCGTGCTGCTCGTCGGGCGGCCTGGGACGATCGACCGCACCTCAGCCTACGTCTCGCTCGCGACCGTCCTCTTCGCGGTGCTGCTACTGCTGGTTCCAGCCGTCCCCGGCTTTCACGGCGACCCGGACCGGGACTCGCTCGCCGTGATCTCGCTTCCGATCGCGGTCGCCCTGCTCGCGGTGCGGATCACCGTCAACAGACGCCTGCTGCGACGGCATCGCCGCATGCAGCCGTCCTCGGTGGAAGCGCCGACCGACGGCTGGTCTCTGCGGGTCGCGCTCGTCGTGCTCGCAGTGGCGACGGTGGCGACCGCGCTCGTGACCCAGACGCTCGTCGGCTCCCTCGAGGACTTCGCGCGAGAGGTGCACCTGTCCGAGTTCTTCGTCGCGATCGTGATCGTGGCGATCGTCGGCAACATCACCGAGCACGGCAGCGCGGTGCTCCTCGCCGCGCGGGGCGACCTCCCGCTCGCGGCGGAGATCGGCCTCGCTTCGTCCAGCCAGGTCGCCGGCTTCCTCATCCCGGCCGTGGCGATTCTGTCCTGGGCGATCGACCCCCTGGCGCTCAGCCTCCGGCCGATCGAGCTGGCGAGCATGGCCGGCGCGGCGCTCCTCGTTGCTCTCGTTCTCCTCCCGCCGAGGACCTCGCAGGCCGGCGGCGCGCTTCTCCTCGGCGCCTACGCCGCCCTCGTCGTCGCCTTCTACTTCGCCGGCAACCGGTAGGCCGAGCGGTTTCGCCGGGAGAGCAGTCCGGCTCGTATCCTGATCCGGCGCGCCGTGGTGACGATCGACCAGGTTCGGGAGTTTGCGAGCACCCTCCCGCGTAGCAGCGAGGCGCTCGTGCGCGGCCGCGTGAAGTTCCGCATCGGCCGCATCGTCTACCTGTCGCTCTCACGCGACGGAACGGTGATGGGGTTCGCGTTCCCGAAGGAATGGCGCGACGCCCTCGTCGAGGCGGAGCCCGAGAAGTTCTCGCTGCCACGCCAGTCCGACCTCCGCTACCACTGGGTCCACGTCCGGCTAGCCGCCATCGACGAGGACGAGATGCGCGCGCTCGTCGAAGATGCTTGGGCCTTCACGGTGCCGAAGGGCGTGGCCGACGAGTACGCGGCGGCGCACGGCTACCGCTGATTCCGACCGGCCGCCAGATTCGCGATCTCGTCTGCGAGCCGTAGGGTCGCGGCGGCGTTTTCGAGGTCGCTCTCGGGCCGCGCCTCACCCCTGACGACCGAGCGAAAGTGCAGGAGCTCGGCTCCGAACCCGAGCGTTTCGCCGGAGAGATTCCGGTAGGCGGGAACGGTGTAGTTCGGTCGCCAGGTTTCCTCCGGGCCCTCCGCCGGCCGGAAGATGCAGGTGTCGACGTTTTCGACGGCAACCGATGAGCCCTCACCGAAGATCTCGACGGCCTCGTTCTGCTGCTCCCAGCTCGCAGTCGTATTCGCGCAGACGGAGAAGATCGCACCCGAGTCCGACACGCCTGCCACCACGACAGAAAACTCGCCGGCGGCCTCCGTCTTCAGGACACGGAGATCGGACAGCTCGCCGAGGAAGAACCGAGCGAGATCGAAGTGATGAACCGGGTTCTCGAAGAGCCATCCTCGTAGGTCGAACCTTCGGAGAAAGGGACCCATCGCCCATTTGAAGGACGCGAGCGTCGGCCGTCCGAACGCGTCATCGGCCACGAGCGCCTTCGCGCGCTTGTAGGCGCCCGCGAAGCGCTTCTGATAGCCGACCACGATGTCGACTCCGGCTGCGGTCGCGAGCGAGGCAAGCTCCTCCGCCTCTGCCGGAGACGTCGCCGCCGGCTTCTCGACGAACCCAGGAAGGCGACGTTCGACAGCGAGCCGAATGTACGGCGCGAACGCATCTTCGGGCACGACAACGACGAGCGCGTCTAGTTCGACCTCGTCGAGCATCCTCGCGGCGTCGTCGAAGGCGCGTGTGACACCGAATCGGCCCGCAGCATTCCTCGCGTGTTCGATCGTGCGCGAGCACACGGCCTCCAGAGCGAAGCCGGCACCTGGCAGCTCGGGCCAGATCGCGGTAGTCGCCTGCGCGCCGCAGCCTATGGCACCCACGCGGAGGATCCTTTCGTCCGCGCCGAGGCGTGGCGCCTGCCACGAATGAGTCACGCGGGACCGTCGGCTTCGAGCTCGTCCAGCTGCTCGGGCGTCAGCTCGACGCCCTCGGCGGCGAGGGCCTCGGAGAGATGGTCGTGCGACCGAGTCCCGACGATCGGCCGAACACCCTCGTGCGCGAGCACGTATGCGAGCGCGATGGTCGCGGTCGACGTTCCGAGTCGCTCAGCGAGCTTCGTTGCTCGCGCACGGCGGACCCTATTGCTCTCCGTGTCCCAGCTTCGCAGCACCGACGGGTTGGTGTTGCCCCCGTCGGCGAGGTAACCGCCTGCCAGACTCGCCCACGCCAGAACCGTGATGCCGGACGCAGCGATACGGGCCGCCGTCGGAGCGTCCATTGCGAGACAGGCAGGCCAGGGCGGCTCGGCCATGGCAGCGAGTGAGAAATGGTTGCTGAATACGGTCACCCGTTCCTCCCCCAGCTCGTGCAGGCAGTCGCGTAACGCGAAGAACCGCTCGGGGGTCCAGTTCGAGACCCCGATCGAGTCAACCGTTCCTCGGCGGAGCTGTTCTAGAAGGGCATCCGACCAGGCGCGGATGTCGACCGACGGGTCGTCGCGGTGGAGCATGAACACGTCCAGGCGATCGACGCCGAGACTCTCGAGCGCGGTCTCGACCTCGCCCGCTACGAGATCGGGCTGGCAAGAGGGCGGATGGCATCCCTTCGCGTACAGCACGGGCCCGACGCCGCGGCCGCGGAGCCACTTCCCCACCGCCCGTTCCGACTCGCCGCCCCCGTAGACGTTCGCGACGTCGATCGCGCGACCGCCTGCGTCGTAGAACTGATCGAGCAGACGGGGCGTGAGCGAGTCGTCACGAAGGTCCGCCGTGCCGAGGACGAGCCGGAGCCCTGGAGCCGTCATTCGCCGTAGGCGATAGTGGTGAAAAGCGTGTAAGCGCCCGCGGACGTGTCCAGGCGTGAGTGCTGCAGCACGACGGGCACGTCGCTCTCGAGCGCGTAGGCGTACGGGACGCCGCGCGGCAGCTCAGTCCCGTCGAGTGCATCCGGATCATCGAGCCGGACGTGCGACGTGCGTCGGGCCCCTAGCACGATCTCGACTGGACCGATCGGATCGCGATCCTCGAAGAAGAACGTGAAACGGACGTGGGCCTCGCTGTCAGCGACGTTGAGGAGACACGCCGCCTCGTGGCTCGGCACGCCGTGCGACGACTCCTCGGGCAAGAAGGCGTCGGGCACGAACCATCGCTGCTTACCGCCGGGCAATCCAGCACCTCCGATGACGAAGAGAGGGCGGCGGCGCGACGGCCGCCGCCCTCGCCCCTAGCTCCTAGAAGTGGTACTTGTCGATGTTCTGCGGCGTGAAGACGAGGGGAGGCCCGAGCACGACCACCGGCCTGTTCCCGTCGCTCACGACAACCTTGAACTTGCCGAGGCGACCAGCCGTGAAGCTCTGGCCCAGCTTCCCGGTCAGCTTGTTCGCGGCCACGTTGTGCGCTACGTAGGTAGCGAGGTAGCCGAGGTCCTTCTCGTTCCAGAGCCCGAACTTCTTCGCGCAGCCTTTCTTGACGTACTTGCGCATGTCGTTCGGCAGGCCTAGACCCGTGAGGGCGACCTTCTTGCACTTACCTTCCTGCGAGAGCTCCTGGGCCGCCGCCTGGATGCCCACCGTCGTCGGCGAGATGATGCCCTTGAGCTTCGGATAGGCCTGGAGGAGCGACTGCGTCTGCTTCGCCGAGTCCGTCGGCTTGTCGTTGCCGTACGCGATCTTGACGAGCTTCATCTTCTTGTACTGCTTCTTCCGCAGCTCCTGCTTCATGAACTTGATCCATGTGTTCTGGTTTCCGGACGTCGGCGTCGCCGAGAGGATCGCGAACTGGCCCCGGTAGTTGATCTGCGATGCGAGCCACTTGACCTGGAAGGCGCCGATGCCCTTGTTCGTGGTCGGCGCGACGAAGATGGTGCGTGCATCCGTCGTCGTGTCACCGTCGTACGAGATCACC
>JBKOYZ010000033.1:0-7206 GCA_046725655.1 Actinomycetota bacterium
GAGCTGAATCGGTACCCAGACGGCGGCGCGTATCGCCTCCGGGCCGCGCTCGCCGAGCGTCACGACGTGCGGTTCGAGGAGGTCGCCGTGGGGGCGGGGTCGGACGGGTTGGTCGACGGCCTCTCACAGGCCGTCCTCGACCCGGGCGACGAGATCATCTGCGGCTGGCCTTCCTTCCCCAGCTACGCCATCGACGCGAAGAAGGTCGGCGCCGTCGCGAAGACGGTGCCACTCAGAGAGGGCCGCTACGACCTCAGCGCGATGCTGGACGCCATCAGCTCCCGCACGAAGCTCGTCTACATATGCCATCCGAACAATCCGACCGGCACGATGAACACACGCACGGAGCTGGACGACTACTTCGACCGCGTGCCGGACCACGTCCTGACGGTGGTCGACCAGGCGTACTTCGAGTACATCGACCACCCGGACTACCCGGACGGGATCACCGAGTACGCCAGGGAGGGCCATCGTGTCGCCGTCTTGCGGACGTTCTCGAAGATCTACGGCCTTGCGGGCTTGCGGGTCGGCTACGCCATCGCGCCGGAGAACGTGGTGACGGCGCTCGGCAAGGTGCGGCGGGCGTTCGACATCACGACGCCGGCGCAGGAGGCCGCGCTGGCGAGCCTCGACGACGACGCCGGCGAGCTCGAACGTCGGCGCGCGGCGAACGCCGAGGCACGGCTCGAGGTCGAGCGCGTCCTGCGGAAGCGCGGGCTCGAGCCGGTCGGCCCCGCAGTTGCGAACTTCGTCTACGTCGACGTCGGCACCGACTCGCGGCCGCTGTTCGAGCAGCTGCTACGCGAGGGTGTGATCGTCCGGCCGACGCACGGCTTCGGCGGACCAAGCGCAATCCGCGTCACAGCCGGAACGCCGGACGAGAACGCGTACCTCGCCGAGGTGCTCGCCCGCTCCCGAGCCACGGCCGTGACGGCCTAGCCCGAAAAGACCTCTTTCGGTTCGACAATCCGCTGTTACCGTCTGGGGGCGTGAGCCGTCGCGCGATCGGCCGCCAGTTCGGTCTCCTCGGCCGGGAGCCGAGCTTCCGATTGCTCTTTCTCGCGACCCTCGGGTCGGGGCTCGGAACGTGGCTCGCGCTCGTCGCCCTCCAGGTCGACATCCTCCGCCGGACGGGCTCGCCGGCGTGGATGAGCGCGCTCCTGATCGGCGAGATCCTGCCGGCGCTGGGCGTTGGGCTCCTCGGAGCTCCGCTCGTCGACCGCCTCTCCCGCCGGGGCTTGATGGTCGGCTCAGACCTCGCCCGCTGCACCGTCTTCTGCGTGCTCCCGTTCGCGACGAACGCCGCAACCGTCGTCGCGCTCGCCACGATGGCGGGGATCGCGACCGGGTTCTTCCGGCCCGCTGTCTACGCCGGACTGCCGAACCTCGTTTCCGACCGCGACCTGCCGAGGGCGAACTCGCTCCTGCAGACGATCGACAACACCACTTGGGCGATCGGATCGGCCGCCGGCGGCGTCCTCGTCGGCGCGCAGGGGCCGCATCTCGCCTACTGGGTGAACGCGGCGACGTTCCTGTTCTCGGCCTTGCTCCTCGCTCGGATCCCACAACGCCTCCTGCAGGAGGCGCGGGCGCAGACGCGCGGTCACTGGCGCGATCTGGCCGACGGCTTCGTGCTGATCCGCCGGTCTCGGCCGTTGCAGACGGTCCTGGCCGCGTGGAGCATCGCGATGATCGCCAACGCTTTCGTGAACGTCAGCGAGCCCTTTCTCGCAGTCAAGGCATTCGAGGCGGGTGCCACCGGGCTCGGCCTGCTGATGGCGGGCGCTGCGGTTGGCCTGGCGATGGGCGCGTTGCTTGCAGGCACCTGGATCGAGGAACGTGGGCTCTCGAACGTCTACGGTGCCTCGCTCGCACTGATGGCGATCGGGATAGGCGGAGCCGCGGCGGCGCCGAATGTTTGGATCGCCGCCGCGTCCGTCGTCGTTTCGGGTGCGGGCAACGGCTCGGCGATCGTCTGCAACGCGGTGCTCGTCCAGCGCGGCGCGCCTGACCGCCTCCGCGGACGCGCATTCACGCTCTTGATGAGCGTTAACACGCTCGTGCTCACCGCCGGCATGATCCTCGCCGGCCGGATCACGGATTCGGTCGGCCCGCGCGCCGCCTGGGGTGCGGCGGCGATGCTCTGCGCCGCGGCAGCGGCGATCGGATTCGTGCTCGCACGCGGCGTCGGCGAGCAACCGACCGCGACCGCCGAGGCGCTGCCGACCGCTCTCGAACGCGAAGCGGCGGTCGAGCCCCAGTCCGGCTCCGCGTAGCATCTGGCGCATGTCAGCGCGCCGCGACTTCACGCGGGAGTCGCTCGCGGCCGGCGTGCGGGCCGGCGACAAGCGCGCGCTCGCGCGCGCGATCACGCTCGTCGAGAACTCGGACCCCCTCGCGTACGAGCTCGTGCAGGAGGTCTACCCGCAGACGGGTCGCGCCTATGCGATCGGCGTCACCGGACCGCCCGGCGTCGGCAAGTCGACCCTCATCTCCGCGCTCGTCCGCCACGTCCGCGAGGAGGGAACGAACGTAGGCGTCATCTCGGTCGACCCGTCGAGCCCGTTCTCGCACGGAGCATTGCTCGGTGACCGGATCCGCCTCGCAGACCACTTCCTCGACCCCGGCGTCTTCATTCGCTCGATGGGGACCCGCGGACATCTCGGCGGCCTGGCGGAGGCGACCCTGCAGGCGTTGCTCGTGCTCGACGCCGCCGGCAAAGAGCTCGTCTTCCTCGAGACAGTCGGGGCAGGACAGAGCGAGGTCGAGGTGATCGGCATCGCCGACACGGTCGTGCTCGTGCTGATGCCGGGATCCGGTGACTCGATCCAGGCGCTCAAGGCCGGGATCATGGAGATCCCGGACGTGATCGCGATCAACAAGCAGGACCACCCGGCGGCGAAGACCATGTTGAACGAGGTGCGATCGATCCTCTCGCTCGACCGTGAGCGCGAGTGGCGCCCGCCGATCGTCCTCACGGAGGCAACACGCGGCGAGAACGTCCCGGAGCTCTGGCAAAAGATCGTCGAACATCGCGCGCACCTCGAGGAGGCCGGGCGGCTGGAGGAGCGCCGCCGGAAGAATCTCGCAGGCGAGGTTTTCGCGGTCGCCTCCGCCCGCGCCAAGGCTCACCTCGAGACGGCCGTGGCCGACGACCCGGAGCTGCGGCGCCTCCTGGACGACGTGCAGAGCCGTCAGCTCGACCCGCTGACGGCAGTTCGAGAGATCATGCAGAAGGTCTTTCACGTACCTCTCGGTGGCACGCCCGCGAGCTCCAGTGCCAGACTTCAGTCCGGCACCGGAGCACGAACATCTGGCTCCGGCAAACACAGACATGGCGACGGAGACAGCAGGCCCGACACTCGTTGAGATCGAAGCGGCGCGCCGCCGCCTCCGCGGAATCGCGCGCATAACGCCCGTGTACGGCTCCGAGACGTTCTCGCGGCTGACCGGCCGCGACGTCGTCCTCAAGGCCGAAAACCTGCAGCGAACCGGCGCCTTCAAGGTTCGCGGCGCCGTCAACCGGATCGCGATGCTGTTGGACGAGGAGCGCACAGCGGGCGTAGTGGCGGCGAGCGCCGGCAATCACGGCCAGGCCGTCGCGTGGGCCGCGCGTGAGGCCGGAATCCCGGCGCGGATCTACGTGCCGCAGGACGCGCCCATGGCGAAGGTCGAGGCCTGCCGCAATTACGCCGCGGACACCGAGCTGGTCGGGGCGACATTCGAGGAGGCACTCGAGGCAGCGCACGCGTACGCGGAGGAGACGGGTGCGAGCTTCCTGCACCCGTACGAGGACGAGATCGTGATCGCGGGCCAGGGGACGATCGGGCTCGAGCTCGCCGACCAGGTGCCCAACCTGGAGACGGTTCTGATTCCCGTCGGAGGCGGCGGCCTCGCCTCCGGGATCGCGCGCGCGCTGCGCGAGGTGAAGCCCCGCACGAGGATCGTCGGCGTCGAGGCCGGCCGGGATGGCTACACGATCGCGGACGGAATCGCGGTCAAGCATCCCGGCGAGTTGACGCAGCGCATCCTCGACGACGTGCTGGACGACATGGTTTCGGTGACCGACGAAGAGATCAGCCAGGCGATCGTGCTGCTGCTCGAGCGTGCGAAGCTCGTTGTCGAGGGGGCGGGGGCGGTCGGTGTCGCCGCGCTGCTGGGCGGCCGCGCAGGCGGTTCCGGGACCGCGGTGGTCGTTCTCTCAGGAGGCAACATCGACCCGACGATGCTGATCTCGGTGATGCGGCACGGGCTCACAGCCGGTGGGCGCTACCTCGTCGTCCGCACGCACGTCGCCGACCGCCCGGGAGAGCTGATGAAGCTGCTCGCGCTCGTCGCGGACGAACGCGGCAACCTCATCTCGGTCGAGCATCATCGGGAAGGGATGGACATTCCGGTCTCGGCAACCGAGGTCGAGTTGACGCTCATTACGCGGGACGAGAGCCACTGCCGGCAGATCCTCGCGGCGATGGCCGAGCACGGCTACGCGGCGGAGCGGCTCCGCTGACCATGCTCGCCGCCTCTGCCTGAAGCGTTCAGCTGCCGCAGCGGCGGAACGCGACCGTCTGGTTGCCGAGCGCCTCCCAGGCGGGGATCCCGCCGTGCAGGACCGGACGAGCGTCGACGCCCGCGGCGGCGAGCACACTCGCAGCCACCGCTGCTCGGGCGCCGCTCTCGCAGATCGTGACGACCGGCCGCCCCTCGCCCTTCAGCTCCTCGCCGTACTCGCCCAGGAGGCGGTAGGGGATGTTGCGGCTGCCGGGGATGTAACCGTCGTCCCGCTCGTCGAGCTCGCGCACGTCGATCACCTCGACCTCGTCCTCCTCGAGGAGGCGCTGGAGCTCCTCGACCTCGACCGGCTCGAAGGACTCGGTCTCGGCGGCATGGAGCACGTAGCCGCGCAGGTCGAGGAAACCGACGGCACGCAGCCGACGCGCGGCTTCGGCGGCGTGCTCCGGCGAAGCGGCACGGATGATGGGAGCCTCGTCCACCGGCAGCACGAAGGCTGCCTTCGTTCCGAAGCCCGACCGCGCGAGCGGAACGTTGAACGAGCCCGGCGCGTGACCCTGCGCGAACTCCTCGGCCGCCCGGACGTCCAGGATCGGCGGCTCGAGCGACGCCGTTTCTTCGAGTGGCGCGGGCGCGCCGACGAACGGCCCACGGTTCAGGTCTACGATCCGCTCCAGGTTCGGCGGGCGCGGCGAGCGCGCGTGTGCGGACGCTTCGACGAACTCGTCCTCGCCGGACGCCGTGAGCATCGGATTGAACCGGCGCTCGAAGCCGATCGTCGTCGAGCCCTTGGAGCTCATCGCGGCACCGCAGAGCGAGCCGGCCACATGCCCGGGGAAGACCTCGACGCCGTCGTCCAGCGTGAGCAGCTTCCCGAGGCTGTGGAAGAGCTCGCGCGCCCCGTCGACGGCCTCGACCGCCAGGTCCGGCCGAGCGGCGTCGCCGACGAAGAGAGAGTCGCCGGTCAGCACGAGCCAGGGCTCGTCGGCCCGGGTCCGGTCGATGATGGCGAAGCAGCAGTGCTCGGGCCGGTGCCCGGGCGTGTGCAGCACGCGCAGGGCCACGTCACCGAGCACGATCTCGTCCCCCTCGGCGAGATCGTCGTGCGGGAACTCGGCCTCCGCGACCGCGTGGATGCTCACGGGGACGTCGTGCTCGAGCGCGAGCCGGCCGTGCCCCGAAACGTGGTCGGCGTGCGTGTGCGTCTCGAGAACGCGCACGATGTGCACGTCCTCCTGCTCAGCGGCGCGCAGGTACCGCTCGATCTCGTATGAGGGATCGACGATCGCGGCCTCGCCGGTGGTTCCGTCGCCGACCAGGTATGAAGCGCAGCCGAGATCGTCGTCGACGAACTGACGGAAGATCACGCATCGACGGTAACAACCGGTTCGGCTTGCTTTCTTGAAGTGATGATGCGCGGCCGAGCAGGGCTTTTGGCCCCGCCTGACGCTCGCCCTTGTCGGGTAGCCGGCGACGACCTTGATTTTTCGGGGTGCGCGGGACACTGCATGGATGCCGTCAGGTTGCCGGCGCAGCGCCGCAGCACCTTTCGATGGACCGGGTCATCAGCGGCCGTCACCAAACATCGTTGGGCGATGGCGGCCGGCGCACGGGCCCGTGGATGCCATGCGTCTCGGCAGGCCTTCGGCGTTCGGACCCAACCACGTCATGAGAGGAGGGGCTCATGAGTCCACGTTCTCTCTGCGGCCGCATGCTCCAACGTTCGTTCGCAATCCTCGTCGTCGCCGCCGCGCTCGTCGCGGTTCTGGCGCTCACCGCGTCGTCGGCGACGGGTAAAGCAGACCCGGCCGGTCAGGCAAAGTTCCGGCGAGACCTCACCGCCTACCTCGTCCAGATGCAGCAGGTCGCGACGAGGTACCAGGCGACCCCGCAGGGCCGGGCTGCCTTCGCGCGGCTCAGGTACGACCCGGCGAAGGGCATGGCCCGAGCACGCGCGGCGGTTCAGCAGATGTCGCCGGAGCAGCTGGCCGTGCTTCAGCGAGCGTTCTCGGCCTATCCGGCGTGGCGAACAATGCCGGCGCGACTGAGGATGCTCACCGCCCGCCTGCCCAAAGGCCAGCGTGCCTCCGTGTTCATCACGCCTGACGATTGCGCCACGGCGAGAGCGGCCGGCATCACCCAGACCGATGTCGAGATCGCAGCGGACGTCGCCCTTGCGGCGGACGCTGTGCTCGAGGCAGTCCCGAACGACCTGCTCTCGGAGATCGTGCGCGCGATCGCCGTGGGCGTCTGGGCGATTCCCCAAGGCGTTCTACGTGGCTTCGAGCACCAGTACAACATCGCCTCGGCCTGCGACGACGCCGATCACCAGGCGCTCGTGCAGCAGAACCTCGACGTCGCGGTGTCCACCCGGGCGACGCAGTCGTCGGTCAACACGCTGACCAACAACTTCAACTCGTTCAACACCACCTTCAACGCACTCAACACGCTGATCAACAACAGGCTCGACGTCATGGTCTCGACCCGCGCCAGCCAGGCGAGCCTGACCGCGTTCAACAACGAGTTCACGGCCAACGCGGCGACCGTCAACACGAAGCTCGACACGATCAACTCGTCGGTGAACACGGCGAACACGAAGCTCGACGCCCTCACCATCACCGTCGGGGACCAGGGCAAGCTCGACCTGCGTCTGAAGATCGAGGAGGACCTCTCGGATCCGGGCAACCACCCGATCGC
>JBKOYZ010000227.1:0-6069 GCA_046725655.1 Actinomycetota bacterium
TGGGTCGCCGGCCCACCAAGAGCATGAGCGAGCCCGCTTAGGGCTCCCAACAGAACGACGACGCTCTGCGGCTCGCGCCGTCCGCCCCAATTGCTCGAAAGCTGTGGTTTCCACCGCTGTCCTTCTCCTCGGGTGGAAGTAGTTAGTAGGTCTCTAATCGATAGACGCGCAGTCCGGCTCCGTTCTTCCAGCCGACGGCCCAGGCGGCTCGCCGAACGCCTAGGACGCTTCCCATCCTCCCGGCCCTGGCTCACGCTACGCCTCGAAACTGCGCCCGACTCGTCGCTCTTACCGCCAAGGCTCGAAGCGTCAGCGCCGCATCATGGTGGCGGTCTCCGGCGGGGCGGCGAGGCACGCCGCGGCCAGCGCGGCCTCCTCGATCGTCGCGCCCGGGTGCTCCTCGAGGATCCGTGCGTGCAATCATCACCGTCAGCTCGAGCGCGTTCTCGAGGCCGATCTGCGGCAGGTCGTTCGCCCCGGCCTCGGCCGCGAGTAGGTAGGTTCGGCTGGCAGTGGTGATCTCGATCCTGACACGGAGGCTGCGCGAGGGAAAGACGCTCGAGGACTTCCGCGCAGCCTGGCACCGACAGGGCGGGTTCGGCGTACCGACGCGCGTAGTGACCGGCCAGGCCATCGACGATCCACTTGAGATCGTGACGATCGGCTTCACCGACATCGAGCTCGACGAGGCCGAGGCCTTCTTGGAGCGGACGGCACCCGAGGAGGCGCGCAGGCACGCGCGCATCGCCGAGGTGATCGAACCCGGAATGACGCGGGCGTTCTACGTTCAGGTCGCCGAAGACGATCTGAGCTAAGGGGCGGTCATTCGGCTCTGGGGAGGTGTGTGATCCCTCGGCACTGAACGAAGGACGGCGTCTTGCCGCTGGCAGCGCCCGGCTGAAGATTCCGTAGGGGTGGCCTGTGAGGTCGACGTTCCTCCTCTCAGGGGCAGGACGGCCTCACAAGTCTAAGCCGCACGGGGTAGTGGGCGGCGGCGCCAGAGCAGGGCTGCGGCGACGCCGCCGCATGTGGGGGAAGAGCGATTGCGCAAAAACCGCTTCGCCCCCGCCTGAGATCACGTCTGGCGCGAGCCCCGCCGGGCGCTGATCGAGGAGGCGCGATCTAACTGGTCACGACAGAGTTGTTCTTTATCCCCGACTGCCTCCTAGCGACAGTACGCTCGTGTATCCCCCGAGCGAGTACGCTCGATGGCGGACGATGCCGAAGCAGGCCAGAGCGCCCGGCGACTGGAGTAGCGAGCGATGACTGATCCTGTCTCGTGGTTACAGATAGGTCAGGGCTGGAACGTGATCACATCGGATGGCGTCATCGTTGGCACCGTCGCGCAGGTCGAAGGCGATAAGCAGAGCGACATCTTCGACGGCCTGGCTGTGGCGTCCAAGCAATCCACACAGATTCGCTACGTGCCGGGCGAGCAGGTGGGGGCGATCTATCCGGGCGAAGTGACCTTGAAGATCGCGTCCGCGGACATCGGTAGGCTCGAGCCGTTTCAAGCGCCGCCTCCCGAGACGAAGTGGCTTCCGGAAAAGGCGCCTCTCGCGACTCGGATGTCGAACTGGCTCCGGGGAAAACGTTAGAGGCGCGATGGGGAACAGAGACGACCGTCCCGACCGACGTTGGTCCCGCCGCGCATCCTCGGTTTCCGGGGGGCGACTGCCTTCTCTTCATGACGCGCGTGCGTGCGCACCCGTAGGCACACCCGAGGCAGGCCCGCCTCGCGGGGGAGTCAGCGGTCGGGTCGCTCGCAGGGGGTGACACCCTCTCCGGGCGGTAGCGACCGAGTGGAACGCTGCGCTCCAGCGGAACGCTCCGCGTGTCAGCGATGGAGTCGTGTGCGAGGGGGTGGCCTCCAGGGCGGCGCGACCCTGACAGCCGGGTGGATTCACCCCTTATTCATCTCGCGCGCGTGCGCTCGCGTAAGGCCGACGCGACGATCCCGCGTGCGCGCGCCTAGGCTGACGCGACGATCCGGCTCCAGCGGCGGCCGGTCACCTTGCCCGGCGGAAGCCCCCGTTTCCGCTCGATCTCGGCGAACGCCTCGTCCCATGCGGCGCGCGCTTCCTCCCGCTCGCCGTCGGTCAGATCGCGGTCGCGCTCCTCGGCCACCTCGCGCCGAGCCGAGCTTGGATAGAGGCGACAGCGCAAGGCCGTCAGGCGCTTCGAGGCAACCCGGCAACGCTCAGATCGCGGCCCGGCTTGCCTTCTTGCTACGAGCCCGGCAGCACGATGTCCTTGAGAACCTGCGCTCGCGCAACCGGGTCGAGCTTGTCGAGCTCGGACCTGATGTCGCTCTCAGCCTCCTCGATCTTTTCTCGGCGCTCGGCGAGTCTTACCCGCGCGTAGAGACCGCCGCCGGCGCTCGCCGCAATCAGTCCGAGTCCGCACACAAGGCGGGAGCGAAGAATCAATCCGCCAGTTAGCGCAAACACGCCGCCGACGCCGATCATCCGCGCGAGAGCCTCGTCATCCCAGGACTCGGGCGGTGGAACCTGATCGCTCACGGCGCGACTCTAACGCTGGCGGGAACAACTCGCGAGGCGACCTGCCTCGCGGTCGGCCGCGGCCGCGAGGCTGATCACCCCTATCGCCACCAGCCACTCGGCGAGGGACCCACAACGTTCAAGGAATGCCCGCCCTGATTCCCTGCGAGGCCTACGCGCGCGCACTCGCGCGCGTAGGCAACCGGCGCCACGACTCACCCGGATGCGTCGTTGTCTTGATAGCGAACGCGTAGGACCCAGGGCAGATCGAGAGTCGATTGGCTCAGTGGGCGCCACAGCTGTGGCGCACGACGAGCTCCGTGCTGAGGATCGTTCGGCGAGGGCGAGGCCTCTTGCCGCGAATTAGCTTGGAGAGCGTCTCCATCGCCTGGATCCCAATCTCCCTCGCTGGCACGGACACCATGGTCAGCGCCGGGTCGACCAGCGCAGCCGTCGGCGAATCGGTATAGCCGGCGATCGCGAGGTCGCGGGGCACGCCTAGCGCTCGCGTTCTCGCCTCCTGGAGAACGCCGAGCGCGAGGAGCTCGCCGGCTGCGAAGACGGCGGTGGGAGGCTCCGGGCCTTCAAGAAGCCTTGCGAGCGCACGCCGCGCAGCGTCGATGTCGAAGGCGTCGGTCTCGGCGACGAGCTCCTGCGAGGGGCGAAGACCTGTGCCCTCTAGAGCCTCGAGGTAGCCCTCGTAGACCTCCCGAACGTTGGGCCACGCGAGGGGTGCGGTCACGATCCCTATCCGCTCGTGACCGTGCTCGCGAAGGTGGCGGGTGGCCGCGTAGCCGGCGCCGTGGCCGTCGAAGATGAACACGTGACCCGATCGATCGGGTTGGTCGACGTAGACGATCGGCGGCGCGCGCCCGTGAGCTTCCTTCTCAACGTGCCCCACCGAGCATCATTTGCGCACACAGCATGGGGGGTCGTCGGCGAGCTTTCCCCGCGTTGACCGACCGCTGAGGCTTGAACAGCTAGCGGCTAGTCGGGGCGAACGACGCCAAGCACCGTGCGGCAGTGGGGGCATAGACGACAAGAACCCGTCGCTGCGATCGGTATTCAGCGTCGTCGATGGTGTGAACCGTCGCCTCGACTGCCCAGACGCCCTCGAGTTCATCCACGGCGGAGACCTCGATCAGTGGCCGCGCGCGACAGTTGGGGCACGCGACATCCCCGCCCTCCATGGGCTGGTTGTAGCACGGAGCAAGGCAGGGCGAAGTGAGTCTTTCGCCTCCGAGATTGTGGCGCGACTGTGGCGCACACCTCGATTTGCAGGGGTTTTGTCGCCGTGACGGGTTTGACAACCGCCGCGCCGATCTAGGCATTCGCTTCTAGATCAAGGCTGGCCGTCGAGGGTGCGAGCGCCGCAGTCACCAGGGGCCCGGTTGCCCGGGCCCCTGAGATTCGTTCGGTTTCGGAAGCGGGTTAGCAGCCCGTTGCCGGCTGGCGGAAGCCCGGGAACGGGTTCAGGTCGCCCATCAACGTGTAGCGGCCGATGTTTTTCGACGGGCTCTGCGTCGGTTCGGACACGGTGTTGGGCGCGGTCCTCATGAACCACGGGAGAAAGACCTCGTCCTCCGGGTGGTAGTACCCGTCGGCGCTCTGCGATCCGTTTGGGTTAGGACCCTGGTCGAAGGTGTTCGTTCCCTTCGCGAAGCCGATGTCGACGACGGGGTCGCCGGTCTCGAGGATGTTGGTGCAGCCATACTGCGGGGCCGTCGGCGTCAGCCAGGGCTCGACGAAGTTGTTGATGAACGGGTCGTCTGCCCACTCGGCTACCTCGTGGCTGATGGCGTGGATGTCCTGGAGCGCCCAGTTGACCCCGCCGTTCGGGCGGGCGTAGATGCCCGGCGTAACCCACGAGGCCCACGCGAATGTCTGGATGGGCTGGTTGCCGTTGCCGTGGCCCGGCCCGTAGGCGGTGTCGTTACCGGAGGGAACAGGTCCGGCACCGTGGAAGCCGATGATGCAGCAGTTCGTCGGATCCAACCCGATGTGCAGGAGGATCTTGTTCGTCAGGTACAAGGGCAGGTGCGTCGGGTCGACGTAACCGAGCGACGTGTCCAGGCTCTGGATCCGGGTCGCCCACCAATGGACGTTGACGCTGGCGAAGATGACGCCCCGGCCGCTCTGGAGCAGCGTTCCCTGGTTGCCCGGGACGACGATCGTGATCGGAGCATGGACGGTCGGATGGAGCCTGAGGTGATAGCTGCTCGAGCCGGTCTTGTTGAACTGGGCTCGCATCGTCGCGTCCTGGAGCTGCAGCAGGTGGCCGGCGTCACTCTGCGAGAGGACGCCGCCCGGGCCTCTGGCAAAACTCGAGTTCGTTGCAAACGGCGTCGAGCCGTAGTCGTTCGCGGCGAACTGCGGCGATGCGAGCGTCGGCGCCACGACGTCGGTACCGTCGAACTCCATGCCGCCCACGATCACGTTGAGCGGGATGACGTCGGTCTCCACGGTCGCGTCGCAGCCCGACCCGGAACAGCTGTAGGGGTCGGCGCCGACCATGTTGTAGCCGTAGGTGACACCGTTGTTCGGGTCGAGCGTCGATCCGAACCAGTGCGCGACCGTCCGCGTGGTGGACAGCGGTTTGGCCCCGCCGATGGTGGCCGTCTTCGCCTGCAGGGCGGCGTCGGTGATCACCTGAGGCTGAACCGTTGCCGTGCCGCCCGCGGCCGAGGCCGCCAAGCTAACAACGATCCCGAGGACGACAGTAAGGAACAAGCCGAGCTTGCGTGTCATACGAATCTCCCGTCGTTCGTTTTCCACGGTCCCTCTGGCCATGGAGCGGCGCCTGTTATAGCACCAAATATCGCGCTCGTCAGCCCATGGCCGAAAGAGCGATAGCCGGTGGTGAATGCGCGGCGTAGCCTGAGCGGGGGGCTTGTGTCAGCGTCTCCGACGCCACGGACGGCGAGCCAAAGTCACCGAGACGGTCGCGGGCGGCGCGACACGTAGGCACGCGCCGGCGCTACGCCGCTCAAGTGGGGAGTGCAACTGCTCGATTCCCAGCAGAGCTCAGCCCGACCCAACGATCGAGGAAGCTGCGATGGTCACGGCCCGCGCCTCGCCGCGCTCGCCGGATACCGCCGCAACCATGCGGCCCTTACTCTTTGGACCATGGCCGAAAGAGCGACTACCCGGCGGCGCTCCCGCGGCGTAGCGTGAGTGTGGGCGGGGTCGTGGGAACTGCCCGGGCGTTCGGCTCGCCACCCGGCCCTTCACATCCTCGCGCCCGTTAGCACCGTCTGGGCGGCCCGTTTCTCACGGAGTTTCTCACCGGCGCTCCGTGAGGCGGCCGCCCGCACGCGCCTCGATCCTGGGTCGCAACAACCCACAAGGCGAATAAGGAGGAATCAAAATGTCGTATAGGACTTTGAAGTCAAAGTTGTTCAGAACGATCGGAGGTTTGACCGTAGCGGGCATGGTGTTGGCGGGAGTCGCCACTATTACGGCTTTCACGGCCTCGTCGCCGCAGGCGGCCCAGCCCGGCGAAATTACACCGCCACCCCTGCCCCCCGGCATGGCGCCGGTGCCAGCGGGGAACACGCTGTTCCTGGGG
>JBKOYZ010000225.1:0-5499 GCA_046725655.1 Actinomycetota bacterium
GGATCGTGCGCCTGCGCGCGCTGAAGCGCTTCGCCGCGCGCGAGGGACAGACAGGCGCGCGCGAGCGTCGAGACCGCGCGCTCGTCGCCGGTCGCGGCGAGCTCCGCGAAGGCGCGTGCGAACAGGTAGTCGCCGGCGGCCCGCGCCGCAGCGGGGCCATACCGGGCCCACGCCGATGCTCGCCCACGGCGATAACCGGCACGGTCGATCAGGTCGTCGTGGACGAGCGTCGCCATGTGGACGAGCTCGACCGCGACGCCCGCCTCGAGCGGCGGATCATCCTCGGGCGAAGCGGCCAGGAAGACGAGCAGCGGCCGCAGGCGCTTGCCGCCCGCGGCGAGCGCCTCGGCGCCGACGGTGGCGGCAAGGCCGCGTTGCGGCCCGACGGCGTCGAGCAGACGGTGCTCGATCTCGTCGAGATAGCGCTCGAGGCCCTCGGTCTCCTTGATCGTCGCCAGCGGGTTCACGCCGCCTTTCCCGTGTGGAGCGCGACGATTCCACCCGCGAAGTGCCGGTAGCGAACGTCCTCGAAGCCGCCGCCGCGCACCAGCTCGGCTAGATCCTCCGCCTCCGGGAACCGCCGAACGCTCGCCGGCAGGTACGTGTAGGCCGAGCCCCCGGGAAGAAGCTTCCCGGCGAGCGGGACGAGCGCATCGAACCAGAGCCGGTAGAAGGGCCGCAGCGGCCCGCGCGGGCGCGTGATCTCGAGGATGGCAAGGCGGCCCCCGGGAACGAGGACGCGCCGGAGCTCGCGCAGGCCTCGTTCGAGGTCGTCGAGGTTGCGGACGCCGAAGCCGACCGTCGCGGCTTCGAACGACGCATCGGCGAACGGGAGGGCGAGCGCATCGCCCTGGACCCATTCGACCGCCTCGGACTTCGCCCGCGCGCGCTCGAGCATCCGCTCGGAAAAGTCCACGCCGGTGACGCGACCACCGGCCTCCAGAGCCGCGAGCGCGAGGTCGCCGGTGCCACAGCACGCGTCGAGGACGCGGTCGCCTGGCGTCACGACCGCGCGTGCCGTCTCCGCGCGCCAGCGACGGTCGAGGCCGACCGTCATGGCGCGGTTCATCGCGTCGTAGACCGGCGCGATCCGATCGAACATCTCGCGGACGCCCGAGGCGGGGAGCCTGCCGGTCTCGACGCTCAATTCACGAGCCCCAACGAGGCGCGAGTTGCTGGTCGAGCCCGAGCTGGTCGAGGCAGCGGGCGACGACGAAGTCGACGAGATCGTCAACCGAGTCGGCCCGGTGGTAGAAGCCCGGAGCGAGGAAGAGGACGGTCGCGCCGGCCTCCTGGACGTCGAGCATATTCCGGAGGTGGATCCGCGAGAGGGGGGTCTCACGCGGGCACAGGACGAGCTTGCGGCCTTCCTTCAGCGCGACGCTGGCGGCACGGTGGATCAGATTCGACATCGCCCCCGATGCGATCGTCCCCAGCGTCCCCATCGAGCAGGGGCAGATCACATACGCGTCGACCTTTGCCGAGCCGCTCGCGTAGGGCGACTTCCAGTCGCGCTCGGAGTAGATCGTCGCCTCGACCCCGTCCAGCAGCCGCGCGGCGATCTCGTCCTGCGGCAGCGACTCGTCGCGGTAGAGCTCGGTCGCGATCACCTCGTAGCCGGCGCGGGAGATGCAGATCCCGAGCTCGCAGCCCGCGTCGCCCAGAGCCTGCACGAGCCGCGCTGCGTACGGGGCCCCGGACGCACCCGTGATCCCGAGGAAGACGCGCACGTCAGCCCACGCCCGCCAGACGACCTACTTCGGGCCCTTGGAGGCCTCGAGGAACACGGCCAGCTTGCGCAGGTTGTCCTCGCCGAGCGACGCGAAGACCGGCATCGGCGAGCCCTTGTTCACGCAGCTCGGGCACTTCAGGTGCGCGATCTGGAACGCGACGCCCTTGTTCTTCGCGCCCTCGGCGCTGAGGTCGGGCGCGCCGAGGTTCGACGAGCCGACGCCGAGGTACGTGTGGCAGGTCGTGCAGCCGGAGACGGCGAAGACCCTCGAGCCCGCGCCCGCGACCTTGTTGTTCTGGAAGCCCTGCTTCGCCGGCCAGCTCTTCGCCTCAGCCAGCACCTCGCTCGGCAGCGACTCGCGCGCGGTCGCGCCCTTGTACGTGAGCACTCCCATCGACAGAGCGGTCAGCACGGCTGCCACGATCGCGACCGGGCGACGCAGGAGCCTCCGCTCGCGGCGAAGGTCGATGAACGGCAGCGCGAGCAGCAGGAGCAGGCAGAGCGTCGGGATCCCGACCGTCCCGATCACGACCGAGTTCGGCCACTTGAAGATCCGCAGCAGGTAGAAGAGGAAGTAGAAGTACCAGTCGGGCCGCGGCACGAAGCTCGTCGTCCCGGGATCGGCCCTCTCCGCGTACTCGGGCCCGAGGACCCCGGCCTTGGTGCCGTCGGCGGTGAAGTGCCAGACGCACGCGAGGGCGACGATCACGCACACGACCACGAGGCTCATGACCGTGTCGTGGAACATCGCGTAGGGGTAGAACGGCTTCCCCTCGCGCTTGACGTCCTCCTTGTAGCGCTGGAAGGCGGCGCGGCGCTCTTCCAATCTCCGCGACGCCACTAGTCGGGCCTCCCCCTGACGCCGCGCGGGCTCGGGCTGACGAGCCCGCGGCCGCGCTCCGCCGGGACCTCGTCGCGGTCACGCCCGGCCGCCGTCTTCGACCACGGCGGCGACGAGACCCCCAGCCGCACGATCAGGTAGAGGTGCAGGCCGATCAGGCCGATGAGCGCGCCGGGCAAGAGGAGCATGTGCAGCGAGTAGAAGCGGGCGAGCGTCTCGCCCCCGATCTCGGCGCCGCCCTGGAGGAAGTTGGCCAGGTACGGGCCGAGGAACGGCGCCGTGCCGTTGATGTTGATCCCGACCACGGTCGCCCAGTACGCGGTCTGGTCGTACGGGAGCAGGTAGCCGGAGAACCCCTCCAGCAGCGCGGTCGGCACCAGCAGCGCGCCGACGATCCAGTTCAGCTCGCGCGGATACTTGTAGGCGCCGAACAGAAACACGCGCGCCATGTGGAAGAACAACAGGATGATGAAGACGCTCGCGCCCCAGCGGTGCATGCCGCGGACGAGCCAGCCGAGCCAGACGTCGTGCTGGATGTGCTGGATCGACTGGTACGCCGAGTTCGGGTCCGGCTTGTAATAGAACGCCAGGATCACCCCGGTCCCGAGCTGGACGAGGAACGCCGTCAGCGTCGCCGAGCCCAGCGTGTGCCACCAGCTCGTGTCGCCCGGGACCTTGCGGAAGAGGAAATAGCGGACGCCGCCGATGAGGCCGGAGCGCTCTTCGAGCCAGTCGAGCGGGTATTGGGCCACCCGCAGCATCTCGTCCCGGCGAGAGCGATTGCCCGGCATCAGCGCGGGGGCTGGAGGGGGTAGAGGATCTGCTCGAAGCCGTCGACGTGCTGGCCGGGGCCCGCCGGCTTGTACTTGTGGATCTCGGCGCTTGCGCCCGCGCCGGTGACCTCGCTGACGCTGAACGTCTTGCCGAGGTAGAGCCGGCCGTTGCGGATGTAGAACTCGTAGCGGTCGAGCGCTCGCACCGGGGGACCGGCGGTGCGGTTCCCCTCCTGGTCGTACTGGCCGCCGTGGCACGGGCAGCCGAAGCCGCCGGCCGGTAGCGTCGGCGTCAGCGCGACGGCGCCGGTCTTTGTCTTCTGCTCGACCTTCCGCGGGCCGAACTGCGGCCCGTTCGGCTGCACGGGGCAGCCGAGGTGCACGCATCGGTTCGACAGAACCGTGAAGCTCGGCACGCCGTTGGAGGTAGTTCCGTTGTTGCGGACGTACGCCGTGCGGCGCGAGATCTCGCCTTGGTCGGGGTTGCTGAGGAATGTCGAGATGACGAACTCCCCCTCCTTGAAGTTCGTGATCGGGCCGAGGTCGATTTCGTCGCGCTTCTCCGCCGTGAACACCGGCGCGACGGCGAAGCCGACGATGGGAGCAGTGACGATGACCGTGATCACGCCGCCGATGCCGAGCGTCGCGCCCTCGAGGAACTTGCTGCGCGGGAAGCGCTCGCCCGGCTCGGGCGGTGGCATCGCGGCCTCGCCGGCGTCCGCGGGCAGCGGCGGCGCGGCGGCGGCCGTCGCCGACTCCGGCCCGGGGGGCACTTCGGCCTCCCGTACGCCGACGTCGACTCGGCGGTACTCGCTCGTCACGTCGCGAGCCCAGAGGAAGCCGAACAGGATCGTGATCGCGGCCCCGACGGCGACAGCGGGCCACGAGATGATCAGCCCGACGAGGATGCAGACGATCCCGATCGCGAAGCCGACCGGCCAGAGACTCGGCGGCGGCAGGTGCGGTTTCTCTTCGCCCGGCTGGGGCTCCACCTAGAGCGCCTCCCCTTGTCCGCTCACCAAGCTGGATTCAACCGCCTTCGTGACGCCGCCGTCAACGACGTGACAGATGGCGCAACGCCCTGATCCGCCGAAAGTGCGGCGCACTTTCGGCGGGTTGGTTACTCCCTTCGCTTCGCTCGGGAGAGGGTAAGCGTTTTGGGGCGCCTGCGTGCACCGTTGGCGGCGGAATCTTCTTTGATTCCGTACTCGGCCCAGCGGCGGTCGACGAGCTCGCGGATCTCCGGGCTCATCTCGATCTCCTCGGGCCACTCGCGCGTGCCCTCGAGCGGCCCCTTCGCCGTCGCGTCGATACCCAACTTGCCGCCGAAGAACTGGTGTGTCGGCGCGTGGTCGAGGTGGTCGAGCGGGCCTTCGCTGAGGACGACGTCCCGCGCCGGGTCCACATTGGCGCCGACGTAGAAGAACACCTCTTCGTAGTCGTGAACGTTCACGTGCGCGTCGACGACGACGACCGCCTTCGTCAGGCTGAGCATTCCCAGGCCCCAAATCGCGTGCATGACCTTCTTGGCGTGGCCGGGAAAGGCTTTGCGGATCGAGACGATGCAGCAGTTGTGGAACGCGCCCGCGACCGGAAGGTCGTAGTCGATGATCTCCGGCACCGTCATCTTCACCGCGGGGAGGAAGATCCGCTCGGTCGCCTTGCCGAGCCATGCGTCCTCTGCCGGCGGCTTGCCGACGACGATCGACGGATAGATCGCGTCCTCGCGCATCGACATGGCCGTGACGTGGAAGACCGGGAAGGGCTCGGCGGGCGTGTAGTAGCCGGTGTGATCGCCGAACGGCCCCTCGGCGGTCAGCTCGTCCTTCTCGATGTACCCCTCGAGGACGATCTCGGCGTTCGCGGGAATCTCGAGATCGACGGTCTTCGCGCGCACGAGCTGAACCGGGTCGCCGCGCAGGAAGCCGGCGAGCATCAGCTCGTCGATGTGCTTCGGCAGCGGCGCGCTCGCCGTGTACGTCGTCACGGGGTCGAGGCCGAGCGCAACCGCCACCTCGATCCGGCCGCCGGCGGCGAGGTAGTCGGCCCGGCCGTCCTTGTGGATCTGCCAGTGCATCGCGGTCGTCTTTGCGTCGAGGATCTGCAGCCGGTACATGCCGACGTTGCGCGTTCCAGTTCGCGGGTCCTTCGTG
>JBKOYZ010000183.1:0-21379 GCA_046725655.1 Actinomycetota bacterium
CCTCCAGAGCGGCAGCGACCGAGCCCCCCGCCACGACCCGGGCAAACCGCCGAAGAAACAGATGCACGAGAAAGAAGAACACCCCGCCCGATCCTACGGAACACCCACCGACACCGAGAATCGGGGTTTCCGCGCCCTACAGGAGCCGGGGTCGGGCTCCCCCCAAGGCTTGTCTACGCGGCGAGCTCGAGCGCAGGCTCTTCTTCGACGGCTTTGGGTTCGCGCGGGTTCCGAGCCAAGAGCGCGACGCCGACCGCGGCGAGGACGAAGAAGGCGCCCACCAGGAGAGCGAGCTGGAACCCTTCGGTGGCCGCGTGAGCCACCGTGGAGTGGCCTCCACGCAGCACGGAGGCGGTTCGCTCGGTGGCGAGCGCGGAGAAGATCGCGAGGCCGAGAGCCCCGCCGAGCTGCGTGCCGGTGTTCAGGAGGCCCGCCGCCAGGCCTGCCTTGTCCTCGCTGATCCCGGCGTTCGCGGCGGTGGTTGCGCCCACGAAGGCGCCGCCCAGGCCGATCGAGGCGACCACGAGCCCGGGCAAGATGTCCGACACGTACGAGCCGTCGACCGGTATCCGCGACAGCCAGTAGAGGCCGCCGGCGGCGATCACGAGCCCGACGACGATCACCGGCTTGGTGCCGACGCGCGCGAAAAGCTGGGACGCGATGCTCGAGGCGACGATGAACGCGGCCGTGAGCGGAAGGTAGGCGAGGCCGGTCTGGATCGGCGAGTAGTGGAGCACCGTCTGCATGTACAGGGTCAGGAAGAAGAACATGGGCAGGAAGCCGGCCGCCATGACCAGCTGCGTCGCGTCGGCAACGGCGACTCCCTTCACGCGCAGGATCGACATCGGCACGAGCGGCCTCGACACCCGCAGCTCGTTGACGACGAACGCAGCCAGCGCAACTCCCGCGAGCGCGAGGCCGCCGATCGTGCGAGTCGCGCCCCAGCCGACGTCGGGTGCCTTCACGAGCGAGTAGACGAGCAGCAGCATCCCACCGGTCACCAGGAAGGCGCCGAGGGCGTCGAAGTTGGCGAGCCGGGCCGACGCCCGCTCGGGCTTGAGCAGCGCGAAAGCGCCGAGAAGGGCGACGGCGGCGAAGGGGACGTTCACGAACAGCACCCAGCGCCAGCCCGGGCCCTCGGTCAGGAGGCCGCCGAAGAGGACGCCGGCGGCACCGCCGAGGCCGGACACGGCCGCCCAGGCGCCGAGGGCGGTATTTCGTTCGCGGCCCGACCGGAAGATCGTCGTAAGTGTCGACAGGGCGGCCGGCGAGAGCATCGCCGCACCCATTCCCTGCACGAACCGGGCGCCGACGAGCAGCGACTCGCTGTGGGCAAGACCGCCCACGAGGGAGGCGCCGGCGAAGACGACGAGGCCCGTGACGAGGATTCGGCGACGGCCGAGGAGATCGGCCACGCGGCCTCCCAGGAGCAAGAAGCCGCCGTACGTGAGGATGTAGCCGTTGACGACCCACTGCAGGCTCTCCTGAGTGAAGCCGAGGTCGCGCTTGATCGACGGAAGCGCGATGTTGAGGATCGAGGCGTCGAGGATGTCCATGAACTGGACGAGACAGAGCAGGATCAGGATCGCCACGCCCCGCCTCGACGACAGGGACGCAGCGTCCTCCGTTCGCGGCGGGGAGGCGGCAATGGGATAGGTCTCGGCACTCATGACCCGGGTCTCCTTTCGTTTTGCATCTCGAAGGGAAGACACGCGGAGGCGCGGGGACGTGACGTCATCACTGTTGATGTGCGGCCCGAAGCGCGGGACCCTCGACCTGGAGCCGCGGCAACCAGTTGAGCCAGCGCGGCAGGTACCAGTTCCAGCGCCCGAGCATGTGCATCACGGCCGGCAGCAGCACCGAGCGGATGATCGTTGCGTCGATCAACAAGGCAACGGCCACGCCGAAGCCCATCTGCTGAAACATGACGAGCTCACCCGCTGCGAAGCCCGCGAAGACGGCGACGATGATCAACGCCGCGCCGGTGATGATCCGCGCCGTCGAGGCGACGCCGAACGTGACCGCGTCGGTGGTGTCGCCCGTCTCGTCGTAGCGCTCCCTGATCCGGCTGAGCAGGAAGACCTGGTAGTCCATCGAGAGCCCGAACAGGACTGAGAACAGGAACAACGGCACCCACGCCTCGATCGTGTCCACGTGGTGGAAGCCCAGCAACCCAGAGGCGAACCCGTCCTGGAAGACGAGAACGAGCAGCCCGTACGCGGCGCTGACCGAGAGCAGATTGAGGACGACAGCGGTGCCGGCGACGACGAGTGAGCGGAACACGACAGTCAGGAAGACGAGCGTCAACCCGAGGACGAAGGCGATCACCCAGGGCGCCGGGCCGATCACCGAGTCGAAGTAGTCGATGTTCTCGGAAGTCGTCCCTCCGACGAGGACCTCCGCGTCGGTTGCTGCGAATGCGGCCGGGACGGTCGTCGAGCGCAGGCGCCGCACCGCCGAGACGGCGGCATCGCCCGAGGGGTCGCCGCGGACGGGAACCGAGAGCATCGCGACCTCGCCGTTCGGTGAGCGCACGATCTGACCCGTGCCGAAGTGCGGGTCGGAAGCGAGCGTCAAGCGAAGGCGGGAAAGCGCCTGTTCCGCCGCCGGCTGCCTCGCACCCTTCGCCACGACGATCTCGACCGGGTTGGCGGTCGCGCCTGGGAAGTCGCGTTGCAACGCTTCGAACCCCTGGCGCGCTTCGAAGCGAGTCGGCAAAAGGGTCGGGCCGCTCGTGCCGATGTGAAGCCCGAAGATCGGCGACGCGAACGCGAGCAGCAGCGCAACCGAAAGTCCAGCGGCAAGCACCGGCCGTCCCAGCACCGAGCGAACGACGGCGCCCCAGACGCGGCTTTCGGGGTCGGCTTCGCCGGAGCGCCGTCCGACGAACGGCATTCGCAACGAGTTGACCCGGTCGCCCAACGCCCCGAGCAGCGCGGGTAGCAGCGTCGCGGACGCGACCACCGAGACGATCCCGACGAGGATCGCACCGACCGCGAGGCTGCGCATGATCGAGCTCGGCACGATGAACATGCCGAACATCGCGATCACGAAGGTCGTGCCGCTGAAGAGGACGGCCCTGTTCGCCGTCATCGCCGAGGCGGAGATCGCATCGAGCTTTTCGCGGCCCTTACCTCGCTCCTCCCGGAACCGCGAGACCACGAACAGCGCGTAGTCGATTCCGAGCGCCAGCCCCATCCCGGTCAGCATGTTGATCGTAAAGACCGAGAGGCTGAACACGTGCCCCAGAACCGCCACGAAAGAGAGCGCGACGATGATCGACGGCAAGGCGATGAGGAGCGGCACGAGACCGGCGACGACCGTCCCGAAGACGAGCAGGAGGACGATCAGCGCCGCCGGGAGCCCGAACTCGAGCTCGCCCGACCGGAGGTCATCCTCCGAGAGCTTGTTGAAGTCGTGATTGACCGTTCGCTGCCCCGTGACCGTGACCGCAAAGGCCGGGCTCGCGTCGGCGCGGCGCACGGCGCTGATCACGTCGTCGATCCCGGAGCTCGACTCGTTCGGCATGGCGAGCTGCAGCATCGTCGCGTGCCGATCCTTCGAGACGAGTGACGGGTCATGTGTCGTGAGGTAGGTGCGAACCCCTTTGACGCCTTTGGCGTCCCTCACTTCGCCCGCGAGCGTGCCGACGACGGCGCGAAACTGCTGTGACTCGACCGTGTAGCGCGAAGAGCGGATCACGACGATGTCCGTGATTCCGGCGCTCGAGCCGGCCGGGAATGCGGCTTCCCGGACATCCTTGGCGCGCTCAGACTGGGGGTTGTTTGTCGGCTTGCCTTCGGTCGTGAGCGCGCCGCCCAACAGTGTCCCGATCGCGACGAACGCGATCAGCATGGCGGCGACCCAGGCGCCGATCGTGCGGCGGGGATGTCTCGCGCTCGCGAGTGCGACTCGCTGAAGAAGCGTGGGTTTCATAGCGTCTTCACCTGCCTTGTTCTCTGGTCACCCGGACGGTCGTAGGCGTAGGGGTGGCGAAACGCGTCGAGCGCTTCGCCTGCCTCCACGGCAATCCGGAAGCTTTCGTTGTCGTCGACGACTGCGACCACGACGCTGCCCGTCCGGGGGTCCCAGAGAAGCGTCACGTCGATGCCGTCGGCGTTCCTGTGATCCAGCTCGCGTTCGATCATCACCACCACCCCCTCTGTCCTGCCTAGAGCTGCTCGGTCGCGATCTCCGGCGCCGATTCCGATTGGCGGATCCGGAGGACGCTCCGAGTCCAGGCGGGCATCCACCAGTTCCAGTCGCCGAGCAGCCGCATCAGCGCCGGCACGAGCAGTGCGCGGATGACGGTGGCATCGAAGATGATCCCCGCCGCGAGGCCGATCGCGAACAGCTTGATCTCGAAGCCGGGGCTCGACGAGAGGACCAGGAACGCGAACATCAAGATCAGCGCCGCGCTCGTCACGAGCTTCCCGGTTCGCGCGACCCCGAGCTCGATCGCGCGGTTGGTCGAGCCGGTCTCGTCGTAGGCCTCACGCATCCGGCTGAGCATGAAGACCTCGTAGTCCATCGAGAGCCCGAACAGGAAGGCGAAGATCATCACCGGGATCCACGCGGTGACGGCCTGCGTGGCGTCGATGTTCCAGAGCGACGAGCCGTGGCCCTGCTGGAAGATGAAGACGACGATCCCGAACGCCGCTCCCAGCGAAACGAGGTTGAGGAGCACCGCCTTGATCGGCAGGACGATCGAACGGAAGGCCCGCGCGAGCAGGATCAGCGTCAGCACCATCACGAAGGCGAGCACGTAGGGGAAGTTCCCGTAGAGAGCGTGCAGGAAGTCGCGGTCGACCGCGGCCACGCCGGTCAGGGTTCCGTTCGTGCCCTCGAGTCGCGCGTCCGCGCGGTTGATGATCCCCTGGATTCCGGGGGCCGACCCGTCGATCGAGGGGAAGGCCTCGACCACCGAGTTGGAGCCGCGGTGCCAGCCGGGGGGTGCCGCCGCGCCGACGAGGCCGTCGACGCCGCGGAGCTTCGCCGCAACCGCCCGAGGATTGCCGCCGTCCTCGACGAGCACGTCGAGCGGCTTCATCACGCCGGGGCTGATGTGCGCGTCCGTCAGCATCTGCCGCCCGGCGATCGCGGTGCCGCTTCCGGGGAAGTTCTTCAGCTGCGACTCGTTCGGGTTCAGCTGCAGCCCATAGAAGACAAGCACCCCGACGATCGCGAGCCCGACGGCCGCGACCGGGATCGGCCGCCCGAGCACGAAGCGGGCCCACCGCCCCCAGGCGCCGTCCTCGGGGTGGCCGCGGTCGACCAGGCGGCGGGGCATCACCCGGACGCTGTTGATCCGCGTCCCCAGGACGGAGAGCATCGCCGGCAGCAGCGTGATGGCCGCCAGAACGGAGACGGCCGGGATCAGCATGCCGCCGATTCCCATCGAGCGGATGAAGGGCAGCGGCAGCACGATCAGGGACAACAGCCCGACCGCCACGGTCGACCCGGAGACGATCACAGAGCGCCCGGCGTGGGTCATCGTCTCGACCAGGGCCGTCTCCACGTCTTCGCCCTCGCGCAGCTCGTCGCGGAAGCGGAAGATCATCAACAGCGCGTAGTCGATTGCCACCCCGAGCCCAACCAGGGCGATCAGGAACTGGACGATGATCGAGACGTTCGTGATGTAGGTGAGGCCCCACACGAGCGTGAAGGTGTTCAGGATCGCCGCCACCGCGACGACCATCGGCATCAGCACTGCCGGCAGCGTCCCGAAGACGAAGAGCAGAATCACGAGGGCGCCGAGGCCGCCGATCATCGCCTCGAGGAGGACGCTCGAGCTCCCGTCTGAGCCGTGCGTCGAGGCTTCCTCGAGCGGGTCGTGGCCGGTGACGTTGACGGTGATCCCGGCCGGGAGCCCGGCCGCAGCGGCCGTGCGCATCTTCTTGGCGCCGCTCGTCGAGCTGAAGTTCGGCGACCCGCGCGGGTAGACCTCGAGGAAGGTCGTGTGGCGGTCGCGCGAGACGTACATGTCGTTGTGCGTCGAGAAGTAGGAACTCGTCAGCGCGCCCGGCATCGTCGCGGCAGCCCGCGTCATCGCCCGCTGGATCGCGACGCTCTTCGTCGCATCTCCGTCGGTGTGGAAGACGACGACATTCGGAGGGCGGACACCGGCACCGAAGGCATGCAGCGCCCGCTGGCTCGCCTCGTAAGCCGACTTGTGCGGGATCGAGAAGCTCTGGTACCAGCGCGAGGAGAGCTTGCCGGCGGCGACGCCGCCGACGAGCGTCAGCACGACCCAGACCGCGATCACCCGCCAGCGGTGACGGGCTGTGAAGTGCGCGAGCCGGGCGAGCCGCCCGTTGTCGTTGTCTCTTGCGCTTGCAGGCCGGTTGGCTTCCACGATCAGTCCCCCTCTTGCTCGTCATTCAGACCGCGACGGGCCCCGAAGTTCAGCGCCGCTCGAATCACGAGAACAAGGCTGCCCGCGCGCCCGAGCGCACGGCAATGGGGAGGGCCGACATTCGAGAGTGCGGATTACCGCACCTCCAGACGTCGGATTCCCCCATTGTTCGAACCCTCCAACGGAGTGCAATCTGTTGCCGATGTCGAGCCGAGAACCGAGTAACCTGACTCGGCGGGGAGCTTGAGTTGATGAAGGCAGAGCGCTCGGAATCGCTCGACCAGCACGCACAGCCGGGACGGCGGGTTCTCGTCGTCGACGACCATCCGAGCTTCCGAAGCTGCGTGCGGGTGCTCCTCACGTCGGAAGGGTTCGACGTCGTGGGCGAGGCGGAGGATGGTGAGTCCGCGCTCGCGCTGGCGGCGGAGCTCTCTCCCGACCTCGTCCTGCTCGACATCCAGCTGCCGGATATCAGCGGCTTCGAGGTCGCCTCCCGCCTCCACGAGAAGAATCCCGAGCTGGAGATCGTCCTCGTCTCCAGCCGCGACGGGAGTGCCTACGGATCGAGCCTCGGCGCCAGCGGCGCGCGTGGGTTCATCACCAAGGGCGACCTGTCCGGCCCGACACTTGCGAGGCTGTTGGAGTGAGCGCGCAATCGGCGCCCGCCCCAGTGGCACCCTCGTTCTCCCACAGGGCGAGGGACGGGCCGGAGGGTCCGTTGAGCGGGGTTCTCACAATTGGGATCGGAGTCGCGGCGCTGGCGGCAATGTCGGGCGCCGTCTACCTGTCCGCGGCCAGCGACCACGCTCCGAATCCGGTAGGGCACGCGGTTCTGAGCGTCGTCGTCTGCTCGTCCTTCGTAGGAGCGGGCCTTCTCGCGCTCCGGCGCCCTCCGTACGTCCGTTTCGGGCACCTCCTCGTGGCGGTCGGTCTCGCGTCGCTCCTCGGCGCACTGCACGACGCGAACAACGCGGTCCTGTACACGATCGGAGTCCTGACCGCGAATCTCGTCTTCGCGGTGCTTGTCCACACCTTGCTCGCCCTCCCGGGCGGGCGCCTTCTCTCGCGTTCGACAAGGCTGATGGTCCTCGTCGCCTATCTCGACGTACTCGTGCTTCAGGCCGTTGCGGTCGTCTTCGATCCGTTGACCCGTTGGAACAGCGACCACCCTCCGAACAAAGCCCTGATCGTCTCGCACCCGGCTCTGGCGACCGCTCTCGAGGAGCTCGAGGCGGCGATCGCGATCGCCCTCGCACTCGCCGTCGCGTTTGTGCTCTTTCGCTGGGCACATGCCCGGTCGCCGGTTACTCGGCGGCGGCTGATGCCGATCCTCATCGGCGGCAATCTCGGACTGCTCCTGTTCGGAATCGGGCTCGCGCTTGCACCGCTTTCGTCTAGTGCCGCGGTCGTGGGGATCGGTCTAGGATTGCTCGCCTCGGTCGCGCTGCCCGCTGCTTTCGTCGCCGGGCTGCTGCAAGGCCGCCTTTCGCGGGCGGCTGTCGGCGAGCTGCTCGTCGAGCTTCGCGAGGGCACGACGGCCCTCGGCCTCCAGGATGCGCTTCGTCGCACGCTTGGGGATCCGTCGCTCGAGCTCGCCCGGGCGGATGCCCTCGGACGTTACCGCGACGCCGACGGCCGGCCGATGGCGCTGCCGGGCCCCGGTGAGCCGCGGATGACGACGCCCATCGAGTATCAGGGCGACGAGATCGCTGTCCTCGTCCACGACAAGGTGATGCGTCTGCGCCCCGAGCTGCTGGACGCCGTCAGCGCCGCGGCCGGCTTCGCACTGGCCAACGAGCAATCACTTGAGACGCTGCAGCGCATAGAGCTGCGCAGCCGGGCCCTCCTGGACGCGATCCCAGACCTGATGTTCCGGGTCTCGCGCGAGGGCGTCACCCTCGACATCCGGGCCGAAGACCCCTCGGCCCTCGTGCTCTCGGTGGAAGAGCAGCTCGGCCGCAACGTCCGGGACTACCTCCCGGCGGACGTCGCCGACGCGGCCATCGCATGCATCGAGCGGGCACTGAACACCGGTGCGATGAGCTCGATCGAGTACGAGTTGGAGATCCGTGGGGAACCGAGGATCTTCGAGTCACGGATGGTGCCGAGCGGCCCGAACGAGGTTGTGACGATCGTCCGCGACTTCACGGACCAGCGCCGGGCTGAGCTCGCGCAGCGGCGTCTGGCCGAGGAGCAGGCCGCACTGCGCCGGGTGGCGACGCTCGTCGCGGGCGACGCGCCTCCTGAGCTCGTCTTTCAAACGGTCACTGAGGAGGTTTGCCGGGCGCTGGCACTGCGCGAGGCCGTACTCGAACGCTACGGGGACGAGAGCAGCGCGATCATCGTCGGCCGCTACGGGAGCCGGCTCGGAGGGGAGTTCGACGTCGGCACCGTGATCGAGCTCGAAGAAGGTCTGGCCGTGACCGAGGTGCGGAGAACCGGGGCACCGGTGAGGGTCGAGAACTACGCCGAGCTCCCCGGTGAGGTCGCCCGTCGAGTGACCGCCGTCGGTTTCCGTTCCTCCGTCGCCGTGCCGATCAGCGTCGCCGGATTACCCTGGGGCGCGCTTGTCGCGTCGCTGCGTGAGGACGAAGTGCTGCCATCGGAAACGGATCGGAGGATGGCGAGCTTCGCCTCGCTCGTCGCCCTCGCAGTGGCGAGCGCACAAGCACGCGAGGAGCTGGAGGCTTCGCGGCTCCGCATCGTCGAAGCGAGCGATGCGGAGCGGCGGAGGCTCGAACGCAACCTCCATGACGGTGCGCAGCAACGACTCGTGGCACTTTCGGTCGGCCTGCGGCTAGCCATGCAGAAGGTCCGCACCCACCCCGACCAGGCGGCCGAGTTGCTCGAGGTCGCGGCGGAAGAGCTGTCGGAGGCGCTGACAGAGCTGCGCGAGCTCGCACAGGGCATCCATCCAGCGGTGCTCACGGAGCGGGGCCTCGAGCCAGCGCTCGAAGTGCTCACGGCCCGCGCACCTCTGCCGGTCGCCCTGGAGATGCGGCTGCGAGAACGCCTGCCCGAGTCGGTCGAGACCGCTGCCTACTACGTCGTCTCCGAGGCACTGGCGAACGTCGTAAAGCACGCCGGTGCCTGCGAGGCGACGGTGCGCATCCTCCGCTCCGATGGTGCCGCGCTGGTCGAGGTCGAGGACAACGGCGAGGGCGGCGCCCAACTCGACAGCGGATCCGGCCTCCGTGGCCTGCTCGACCGGGTCGAGACGCTGGACGGCCACCTGGAGATCGACAGCCGCCGGGGCCGTGGGACACTGGTGCGCGCAGCGCTCCCGATCTCATGAGCCTCACCTTCTTCTTCAGTGACATAGAAGACTCGACGGGCCTCCTCGGAACACTCGGCGACGCCTATCCCGACGCTCTCGCCGACTCGCGCGCGCTCATCAGGAGCGCGGTCGTGCAGGAGGGCGGGCGAGAGGTCGATTGCCGCGGAGACGAGCACTTCTGCGTCTTCGACCGGCCCGAGGCGGGTGCCGCCGCAGCGGTAGGCGCCCAGCAGGCGCTCGCGGCGCACACGTGGCCCGGCAACGAGCGCGTTCGCGTCCGGATCGGCCTTCACTGCGGCGAGGCCGAGAGCAAAGACGACGACTACGTCGGCATCGACGTTCACCGGGCCTCGAGGATCTGCCAGGCAGCGCACGGCGGCCAAGTGCTCGTCTCAGCAGAGGTTGCGAGCGCCGCGGGCCAGCCAGCGCGAGATCTCGGGACGTTCGAGTTCAGAGGGCTCGGCCGGCCCGAGCGGGTCTATCAAATCGTCGCCGACGGTCTTCCTGAGGAGTTTCCGCCGCTCCGCGGCGTGCGGGCGCACAATGACGCGGTGCGGGCCGTAATCGCGGACGACTCGACTCTCCTCCGCGAAGGGCTCGCCCGTCTGCTCGAGGAAGTCGGGATCGAAGTCGTCGGACAGGCGAGGGACGCCGACGAGCTCATGCTCAAGGTGCGGAGCTACCACCCTGACGTCGCGATCGTCGACATCCGCATGCCTCCGACAAACACGGACGAGGGCATCCGCGCCGCACGGGAAATCCGGGCAAAGCATCCCGAGACGGGCGTGCTCGTCCTCTCGCAGTACGTCGCCCACACCTACGCGGTCGAGCTGCTCGCCGATAGCGCCGAGGGCCTCGGCTACCTGCTCAAGGATCGTGTCTCGGACGTCGACGAGTTCACGACAGCGGTCCGGCGTGTCGCCGACGGCGGATCCGCGCTCGATCCTCTCGTGGTCGCGGAGCTCGTCGGCCGAAACCGCGGAGACGACCCGATCGAGCGGCTGTCGCGCCGCGAGCGGGAGGTGCTCGAGCTCATGGCGGAGGGCCGCTCGAACCAGGCAATCGGCCAGCGGCTGTTCATCTCGCCGCGGGCGGTCGAGAAGCACGTGACCGCCATCTTCACCAAGCTCCGCCTGCCCGCGGCTCCAGAGGACCATCGCCGCGTCCTCGCGGTCTTGCAGTTCCTCGGTTCATAAGTTCGGCTAACCGCACCCTGGAAAGCCAGGGCGCCGTACTGCCGAGCAGGGCCTGAACGGCCACCCTTTCGGAGTCCATTTTCGGAGGGAGGTTCCGATGCCGACACCGCACGAATCCGCCCGGTCCGACGAGGTCGTCGAACTGCGTGAGTGGTACCTGGAAAGCCTGCTGCCCAAGCTCACTCGGGCCGCGCGCTCTGGAATCGTCGAGGCTGCGGCCGCCGAGGAGCTCGAGCGGCGGTTCAGTGAGCTCTTCGGATCCGCCGACACTCGCCCCGAGGCCGCATAAGTCGATGAGCCGCGTTCGCACCGGCTGGCTCGCGGAGCGGCACTCGCTGGGTGCGGAGGCCGTTCTCGTCGTCGGCCTCTATTTCGTCTACGAGACGAGCCGGGGCCTCGCCGCCGGAGGCCCTGGAGTCGCGCTGCACCACGCGCGGATGATCGCCTCGCTCGAGCGCTCTCTGCACGTCTTCGTCGAGGCGAACGTGCAGCACGCCGCCGGTGCCCTGCCGGGATTGATCGGCACTCTCGGGCTGCTCTACCTGACCATGCACCTGGCGGTTACAGGCAGCCTCCTCTTCTGGCTTCACCGCCGGCGGCCCGCCGCCTTCCCGCTCGTGAGGACAACGGTTCTGATCGCGAGCGGTCTTGCCCTGATCGGCTACGTCGCCTTCCCGACCGCGCCCCCACGCCTGGCCGCGCTCGGCGTCGCCGACACGATCTCCGGCGACCACGTCGACCTGAATCACGGTCTCCTCAGCTCCTTGTACAACCCGTTCGCAGCGGTTCCGAGCATGCACGTCGGTTACGCGGTGATCGCCGGGGCGAGCCTCATCCGGTACGGCCGCCGCTTGGTCCTGCGCGCGGCGGGAGCCCTCTATCCCGCGCTTGTAGTGCTCGTGATCGTCGCCACGGGCAACCACTTCCTCTTCGACGCGGCGGCGGGCGTGATCGTCGCCGCCTTGGCTGCCGGAGCCGCACGGCTGGCGGCGTCTCCTCACGAACGGGTCGCCAACGCCTCCACTCCACGAATTCGGTTGGCCGCGCTACCGGTCGCCGAGAGCGAAAGAGACTGTCGCGAAGGAATCGCCGCTTGACGGGAGCGGACGCTTAGCGAGTCGCATCACCGTCGGGCGCGAAGCCTTCAAGGATCCCGTCCACGATGCGCGTAGCGAGCTTGCGGTCGAGCGTCCCCCCGCTGAAGAGGAGCCGGTAGAAGATCGGGCCTACCAACAAATCGTGGAGGACCTGGACGTCTGCCATCGCGAGGCCGGTTATCGCGTGACCTGGTTCGCAACACTCAACCAAACCGCAATGCGGTCGCCGTCGGTGAGGCCAAGCTCCGTCCGCAGATGCGCCTCGCAGAAAAGCTCGATCTGGTCGGGCGGATATCCGAATACTCCAAGCTCGACGGCCTGAAAGGCGAGCCCGCGGTAGCGCTCCGCGACGATAACGGATGCAAGGAAATAGCCACACTGGCCGGTTCGGACCCCCAGTCGGACGCGATCTCCTCAGCGGGCAGATAGCGCCAGCTCCGGCCTCGCCCGAGCGGTCCCGGCAAGCGGACGTTGAGCGTCCCTGGGACGACCGGAAACCCGGTGAGCTTGCTCCAGCTTCCGCATCACGGTGCGGTCTGTCATTAGGCCCGCGCCGAGCCCCTTGCCTGGCTCGACGATGCCACTCAGATCTCGTTGCTCGGGCATCTGCCTGCCGAGCACTACTCCAGGGAGTGGGTGCGCAGCGGGCCAAGGTGGGCGAAGCTGACCTCGTAGTCGACGGTCTCTTCTACTTGGACGCCCGCCACCTCCGTGACGCGATCGCGGAACTGCATGCGGGAGACGCGATGCTGCTCGGCGACCTCGCGATCGTCCCAGAATGTCAACGCGAGCGTTGTCCCTTCCTTCGTGAGGAACAAGAGCCCCTCGAAACCGTCCGTCTCCCGAAACCAACGAATCATTTCCTGCGCGATGATCCTCGCATTCCCCGTGGGCTGTTCCGAAGTGCTCACACGCGTGAGGCTTACGTACACGTCAATCCCCCTTCCAAAGCAGCGCCAGGCCGGTCGTCATCCGACCAGCCACACCATCTTTTCAGCCAGCGCGGGTCCGACGCCCTACTAGCGCTCCGGCGCTGCGCCCGACATGCGCCCGCGCGGTGTTGCCCGCCCTCGCAACCGGGACCCAACCTCCCTGCAACGCCTTGTTGCGAGGGTGGACGCCATGTTCAACGATCCTTCAATTGAGAACGAGATCGCTCGCGAACGGCAGCGGGACCTGATCGCTCGGGCAGAGCGCTTCCGCCAAGGGCTAGCCGCAACGGCGCAGCCTGAAACCGCCCGACGGTTTTCAGGGCTCCGGCGATTGATTCTGCGCGGCAATCTCGGCTGGCGGGCGAGCCGCGTCAGCGCCTGAAGAAAGCCGCGCAGCAGCCTTGAGCGCGGTAGCCGTTGCCTCGTCGAGGCTCATCTTTCGCCCAGCTTCTGCCTCGGCGGCGAATTCGGGTAGCCCGAGTGCGTGCTCCAGCCGGCCGTGCGTCTGCTCCCGAACGCGCCGTAGGCCCCAGGGGATCTTCTCGCCGCGCATCTCCCGGTACTGACTCACGGCGGAGTAGAGCCGGACTCCTGTCTTCAGATCCCCTCCTCGAGCCAGCGCAGCTGCAAAAACATCGACCGAATCCCATCTCCCGGGATAGCTCTTGCCGAACCCCGAGAAAGCCTTCAGGCCTGCTTCCGCCTCGGCCACGGCTTTCGCGATGTTGCCCTCGAGCACCTCGATGACCGCGAGGAGCAAGCGCGCATCCCCTTCCCGAAATGCCGCGCTGAGCTTGGCGGGTCCTTGAACATGCGCTCGTAGAGGCAGCACCGCAACGCTCTCCTCGAGAAGCTCGTGCGCCGCAGAGTTGTCGCCCGCGACCAGGGCCTTGATCGCACGCCGGGTCAACGCAGCGCTGATCATCGCCGGGTCGTCCATTCGCCGAGCGAGTTCTTCGGCACCGTTCGCCGGCCCGGCCGCGGGCACCTCATCCCCGCTTTCGGCGACCACCTCCTCGAGTCGGTTGAGCACGACGAGCTCGCCCACCCGATCGTCGCTGTCCCGGTATAGCCGAAGACTCTCTGTCAGAAATCGCCCGGCTGACCCCAGATCGCCCTGCAGCTTCGCCAGCCCGCCGGCCGCAGCGAGGGCGCGGGCGCGCAGCTCTGGAGGGTTATGCGACGAGTTCGCGAGCGCCTGCTCGAGCCGAGCACGACCCTCTAGCGGAAAGACGGCATCGGCCCGCTGGTAGAGGATGGCAAGCACGAGCTCCAGCGGCGACTGTGTCTCGTGCGCCCAGTCGAGGGCTGCGCGCATGTTGTCGATATCCACGTCGCTTCGCCGAAACTGCTCGGTCCACCAGAAATCCGGAGGCCAGACCCGAGCTGCGTCCATCGGATCGCCCGCGAAGTAGGTTGCGTGGCGGATTCGCGTCTCGTCCTGCTCGCAGTTCTCCGCGAGCCGCTCTGCGGCGTACTGGCGGACGGTTTCGAGCATGCCGTAGCGGGTCACCCCATCGCGTGTCGCGGTGAGCACGAGGGAGCTTTCGACGAGGCGCGTGAGAAGGGTCAGTGTTGCGTCGCCGGCGTCGTCGCCGCAAAGGGCAACAGCGGCCTCGAGTGTGAATCCGCCGGAAAAGACGGAGAGACGACCGAGAAGCAGGCGCTCTTCCTCGGAGAGCAGCTCGTAGCTCCAGGCCATGGTGGCGCCTAGGGTCTCGTGGCGCGGCTCAGGGCTGCGGCGCCAGTAGCGGAGGAAGCGGAAGCGGTCGTCGAGGCGGGCGGCGATCTCCTCGACGCTGAGGACGGCGGTGCGGGCGGCGGCGAGCTCGAGCGCGAGCGGCAGACCGTCGAGCTCGCGGCAGATCGAGGCCACCATCGCGAGCGTCTCCGGGCCGTGGTCGTCCTCCCAGCCTGCCGCGGTGGCTCGGTCGAGGAACAGCCTGACCGCGTCGTCGTCGAGCGTCTCGACAGAGAGCGGAGGGACGCGGTAAATGCGCTCGCCGGGAACTCCGAGCGGCTCACGGCTGGTCGCCAGGATCCGCAACCGCGGGCAGGCGCCAAGCAGCTGTGCCGCCAGCTCTGCGCAAGCATCGAGCAGGTGCTCGCAGTTGTCGAGCAGGAGCAGGACCGCCTGCGGGCGGAGCTGGTCGACGACGGCATCGAGGAGCGGCCGCTCCAATCGCTCTTGCACATCGAGCAACGCGGCGACGGCGTCAGGAACGAACTCCGGGCTTGCGAGCCCCGCCAATTCGACGAGGAGAACGCCGTCCTGGAAGCGGTCGAGCACGCTGTTTGCAGCCTCGAGCGCGAGACGGGTCTTGCCGCAGCCGCCGATGCCGGTGAGGGTCACGAGCGGCGTCTCCGAGAGTAGGCGCGTCAGCTCTTTCAACTCGCGCTCGCGACCGACGAAGCTCGTCAACTGGATGGGCAGGCTCGAGAGCCGATGCATCGGCGCCGGCGCAGTGGCCGCCTCGAGCTCGTGACGGAGGATCTTCTGCTCGAGGAGTCGCAGCTCCTCACCCGGCTCGAGCCCAAGCCGCTCGGCGAGCAAGCTGCGTGCCCGCTGATAGGCGGCGAGGGCGTCGGCCTGGCGACCCCCACGGTAGAGCGCGGTCATCAACTGGCCCCAGAGGCGCTCCCGTAATGGCTCCGCGGCGAGCAAGGTCTCCAGGTCGGCAACGAGCTCTTGATGTCGACCACACTCGAGTTCCGATTCGATCCGCTCCTCGAGTGCCTGCAGGCGAAGCTCCTCGAGTCGTGCTGCCTCCGGACCTGCGAACGGCTCTTCCGCGAGGTCGGCCAGCGCACCGCCGTGCCACAGCGCGAGCCCTTCCCGCAAGAACGCGGCCGCGTCGACTGCGTCGCCGCGAGCACGCGCCGAGCGCCCTGCGGCAAGCAGGCGCTCGAAACGGTGCGCATCTAGCTGGTCCTGCTCCATCTCGAGCAAGTAGCCCGGCGCTTGGCTCCGCACGACCTCATCGCCCAGGACCGTGCGCAGGCGTGACAGGTACGAACGGAGCGTCTTCGCCGCACCGGACGGTGGTCGCCCCGCCCACAAGTCTTCGATCAGCCGGTCGGCCGAGACCACCCGATTCGCGCTGAGCAGAAGCAGCGCGAGCAAGGCGCGGTGCCTGCGCGGACCGATCTCGAGCGCCTCTCCTTCTCTGAGGACCTCCAGCGGACCCAGGATCCGGAACTCCAAACGCGTCGCCAGCGCGGGCACTGCCGGTGCGTCAAACGGAAGCTCAGCCGTTTCGCACCTCCTCCGGCGGGATCGTATCGGCGCGCTGTTGCCGCTGCGCGCAACCGAAACCCAACGCCGCCACAACACACCGCTGCGACTGTCCCCGGCATCAAAACTCGAAAAGAGCTGATGCAGATCGCCGGGGACGCGATCGCGCAGAGCAATCGCCACTTTGTCGAGGCTGCCGCCCGAGGCGAAGCCTGGGGCATGGCTTCCTTGTATACGGACGACGCCGATCTCCTTCCCCCCAACGCAGCGTCCCTACGGGGCCAGGCGGCGATTGAGCGCTTCTGGCACGGCGGCATGGAAATGGGCGTCCGCGGCCTCGAGCTCGAGACTCTCAGGCTCAAGCAGGTAGGCGGACTCGTCTACGAGATCGGGCGCTACACGGTGCACTTTGAGCCTGAGGGCGGCGCCCCGGTCACCGACGTCGCCACCTACCTCGTCGTCCATACATGCCAGCCCGACGGCTCCTGGCGAAGAGCGGCCGAGGTCTTCACGTGGGAAGCACCCCTGTCTGTGTGAAGAGCGTTCGCAGGACGAGCGACAAGATCTCGGCGTCCTCGGAAGGCACACGATCGTCGGGCCCGGGCGCGATGCCGAACTCGCTGCTGAGCCGCCGCACGAGGTCCGGGGATCTTCCGACTTCGGACGCGAGTTGCCCGAACGTCGTCGTGATCGGGGCGGGCTCCTGCATGAACAGGCCGAGGGGAAGGACGGCTGCCCGCTCCGGACTCCACGCGCGACGTCCTCGATCGAGATGCCGGCTGCTTCGAAGCCCGCCATGAGACGAACGACGTGCACCTGAGACGAGTCATATCTCCCCCCGTCGTTGGGCTGCAGGATCTCGAGCTCGATCAGCCGCCGAACCTGCTCGACCGGGCAGGGAACAAGGTCGGCCAGTTCTTCGGCCGAGAAGGTCGGCACAGGTGAACTCCTCATAGAACCGTTCAAGCGAAGACTGCCGCTTCGAGTTCCCCGAACGGGCCGCCAGTCTCCTTCATCAAAGCGTGCTCGCAAGCGAAGGCGACGGCGGCGACGTGACTCCGACCGTCAACGAGCTCGCGCAGGGGTGCCACGTCCCGCGAGCTCGAACGCGCGCCCGAACTTGGATCAAACATCAATCCCTGAGCGCAGCTGCCGCGATGGCGGGCGGCGAGACGTCGATCCTGAACTCGTTCAGTAGGCGCTTGATCTCCTCCTCCCAGAAACGCTGCGCGGGTACTCGACCAAGTCCTCGTGTCTCAGCGGATGATCGTTTCGCGCGCGGCCGCGTCGCCTGGGCTCCAGCGAACGATGCAAAAGCCGTGCTGGATGGCGAGGGCGAGCCGGTCGCGATCGTAGTGGCCGTCGGCTTGCTTAGGGATCGGAACGAACCGGCCGACCATCGGGTTCTTGGCGCTCATGATTCCGAGTAGGCGATCGACCTCGGCGGGCTCGCGCACGAGCTCGGGACGCAGGGAGACGTCGCGTCCGCGGAGCTTGACGTGTGCGGGTTGACCCTCGACCAGGTTCGATTTCCATCGTCCTCCGCCGGGCGTGAGCAGCGTTTCCCCGTCGCGGACGTAACTGATCGGCTGCCGGTAGTGGTGCCCCGTCTTTCGTCCGGTCAGGTACGCGAGCATTAGCCGTTTCCCGAGCGGCGTCGAGATCGGCAGCGCCAGGACGAGCCGCATCGGCACGTTGACGACACGAAAGACGCGCGGCATCAGTCGCATCAGCAGGCGTCGTGAAAGCGGCGGGCGCACGTCATCCGTCATGAAGTTCTCCTCGGTCCGCGCTCATCGCGACTCCTTCTCCTTTTGCGGGTAGCAGGAAGGCCGGCACGAGCGCGAGGGCTGTGAGGGCGAACGCGAGCCAGAAGGTGGTGCCGAAGGCGGCGGCGATCGCGGGGGCCGTGTGCTGCGGGTCGTGGCGGGCGAGCGCTGCTGCCTGGCCGATGTCGCCGTGGAAGCCGCTGACGTTGGCGGCAGTCGTTCGCTGGAGGACGACGGCGAGCAGCGCGGTACCGAGCGAGGCGGCGACGCGCTGAATGACGTTGATCGCGCTGGTCGCGCGGGGAATCTCGGCGTGCTCCAGATCCTGGAAAGCGGCCGCCATCGAGGGTGTAATCGTCGCGCCGAGGCCGGCGCCGATCAGGAAGAGCGCGCCGACGAGATACCAGTAGGTCCTGTCGACGCCGATCTGCGTGTAGGCGAACGTGCCGGCGAGGGCGGAGAGGATGCCGGCCGGGACGACCCGCCGCGCGCCGAGCTTGTCGGTCAGGGCACCCGCGATGCTGATCGCGACCGCGGCGCCGAGCCCCTGCGGGATCAGCAGCAGCCCGGTCTCGAGCGGGCTGCGGCCGCGGATGATCTGGAAGTAGAGCGGGAGCAGCAGCGCGACGCCGAAGAGGGCGACGCCGAGCGTCAGGTTGCTCGCCGCCGCGGACGCGAAGCCGCGGCGCGCGAAGAGGCGGACATCAAGCAGCGGATTCGACGTGCGGAGCGCATGGAGGACGAAGCCGGCGACCAGCACGAGGCCGACGAGGAGGGTTGTAAGCGGCGCCGCCGCCGTCAGCGTTCCCTTCTGGCCTACCTCGGCCAGCCCCCAGAGGAAGAGCGCGATCCCAGCGGGCAGGAGGATCGCCCCGAGGAGGTCGAGGCGCTGCCGCGGCAACCGCGGCAGCAGCTTGATCGCGAGCAGGAAGGCGAGGGCGCTGACCGGCAGGTTGACGAAGAAGATCCAGCGCCAACTGACCGCGCCGACAAGCGCGCCGCCGATCACCGGGCCGATGATCGGTGCCAGCAGCAGCGGCACGCCGATGATGCTCATGACCCGGCCCATGCGCTGCGGGCCGGCGGCCTGGGCCAGGATCGTCTGCCCGAGCGGCATGATCATCCCGCCCCCGAGGCCCTGCGCGGCCCGGAAGGCAATCAGCGCGCCGATGGACCAGGATAGGCCCGCCAGGAGCGAGCCGACCGTGAAGAGGGCGAGCGAGAGCAGCCAAAGCGTTTTCGCGCCGAGCCGCTGACTCGCCCAGCCGGTCAGCGGAATGACGCTGGCGAAGGCGAGCAGGTAGGCGGTCGTGACCCACTGGATGGTCGCGATCGAGGTCCCGAACTCGCGCCCCAGGGTGGGCAAGGCGACGTTGACGATCGTCGCGTCAAGGACGGTCATGATTGCGCCCAGCACCACAACCGTGGCCAGCGTCAGGATCTCGCGCGTCAGCACTGGCGCCGTCGACGGCCGGTGCGACACCTCGTGCGGCCTCGCCGGTTCCTCGTGCTGTGTTGCTGAGGTCACCATTAAGTTATAGCAACCCAAAATTTAAGGTTACTCGACGAAGTGCTGGTAGCGTGTTGTTGATGACAGCACCGGCACTCGGGCTAAGGGAGCGGAAGAAGCAGCGAACGCGGCAGCAGATCTCCGAGACGGCGCGCAGGCTGTTCAGCGAACGAGGGTTCGAGCAGGTGAGCATCGCCGAGATCGCCCGCGAGGCTGAAGTGTCCGAGCAGACGGTCTTCAACTACTTCCCAAGCAAGGAAGACCTCGTCTTCAGCGGCCTCGAAGCCTTCGAGGACCAGCTGCTTACCGCGGTCAGGGACCGCCCGGCCGGCGAGACGGTGCTCGCCGCCTTCGGCGAGTTCATCCTCCAGCCGCGCGGGCTCCTCGCCGCCACGGACGAGTCGGCGGCCCGCGAGCTGATCGCAGTGACGCGGATGATCGCAGCCAGCCCGTCGCTGCTCGCACGCGAGCAGCGGATCTTTGCCCGCTACACCGACGCGCTCGCGCAGCTGATCGGCGCGGATATGGGCGCCCGAGCCGGCGACCTGCGACCGTACGTGGTCGCCAACGCGCTGATCGGTGTCCATCGTGCGCTGATCGCCTACGTGCGCGAACGACTCGAGGCGGGCGCGAGCGATCGAGGGCGGCTCGCGCGCCAGGTACGCCGACGCGGCGAGCACGCCCTTGCGCTTCTCTCCGACGGTCTCGGCGACTATGCGACGAAGCAATAGAGAGGCGACAGGTGCCGCTCACCGCGGCCCTACGGCGCGCGTGCCGAGGTGCCGGCAGCGGCGACCGTGCTCGCCGCTGCCGCTCGACGACGTCATGTCGCGCTCTCGGCGTCGGTGCGCTCACCGCTGCTGACGCGGAAGCGAAGATCCGTCAACGGACCGCTCCGTGTGACCTGGGTCGGCTCGAGCCGAACGCGTTCTACGCCGGGAGCCGCGAAGAGGCGTACGCCGTCGCCGAGGAGAACCGGAGCGAGGTGGATGACGATCTCTTCGAGCAACCCGCGTTCGAGACACTGCTTAGCGAGATTGGCTCCTAGAATTCCGACGTTCTTGCCCGCGGCGGCGTCAGTCGCACGCGCGACTGCAGCCTCGATGTCCTCGTTGATGAACGTGCCAGTCATCCACTCGGGGACAACTTCCGGCGGCTCATGGGTGAGAACGAAATACGGTCCCGTCCACGCTCCACCGTAGATGCCAGGGCGATACCGGTCTTCAACTTCGTACGTGCGCCTGCCCATGATGATCGCGCCGGTGGTCTCGATCACCTTGCTCGCGGTCTCGTTGGACTCTTCCGAAAAGTATTCGAAGACCCACTCCATCGCCTCATCCGGCCCGGCGATGTAGCCATCGAGCGACATCGTCACGTGCCACACAACTGCCGCCATGGCTCCCCTTTCGTCGGAGACCGGCCGGCGCCGACCGGAGCCGGCCGCGGGCGGGTTGGGTGGCGGGCGTTCACGGCAGGCGGTATCTGATGTGGGTGACGCCGGGTGCGCCGACCACTTGAACCTGCTCCAGCCTCGCAGTCGCTTCGCCCAGATTGTTGAAAAGTCGCGCCCCGTCCCCAAGGAGGACGGGGACGACCGAGATAAGCATCTCGTCGAGGAGTCCCGCCGCAAGGTACTGCTGTGTGCCACCCTGCATCTCCAGCGGCTCACGCGCATGATGGGTGAGCACGAACACAGGATGGTGGTATGGCGGGTTCGGGCCCCAAAAGCCCGTCCAGGGGTCGGCCTCCCAGGAGCCCGGACCACCTCCGAACATGTTGCGACCCATCACGGTCGCGCCGATGTTCTCGAACCAACGCTCCACGATCGGTGTGCTGGCATTGACCTCTCCGCCCTCCTCCCCCTGCATCTCGCGAAAGGCCTTGAGTGGGAAGAGCCACTCGTTCAGCTGCATCCCACCGAGTCCGAACGGGTTCTCCGCGCTTTGCTCGGGACCGGCCACGTAGCCGTCCAAAGACATCATCATGTTCAGCTTCAGCTCGCTCATTG
>JBKOYZ010000159.1:0-5337 GCA_046725655.1 Actinomycetota bacterium
CTGAACCACGGCTTCAAGCCGCTTGCCTACGGCGGCGTCCGCTTCGGTTCGGCCGCGCTCCTCTTCATCGGCGTCACCTGGGCGCGCGAGCATTCGTTCCGGCTCCGGCGGCGCGACATCCCGCTCGTTGTCGGCGCGGCGGTCGTCGGCATCTTCCTCAACCAGGTGACGTTCGTCTACGCAACGAAGCTCACGAACGCGACGACCGTCGCGCTGATCTTCGGGACGTTCCCGATCATGACCGCGCTGTTCGCGGCCGCCGGACGGATCGAGCGCCTGCACACCCGCTTTTTGCTCGCGGCTGCAGTCTCTTTCGCAGGCGTCTGCCTCGTCGCCTTCGGCGCGAAGCACGGCATCTCCGACCATCTGTTCGGCTACTTGCTGGCGCTGATCGGCTCCGCCACCTGGGCCGCCTACTCCGTCGCGATCGCACCGCTGATGACGCGCTACACCGCTTCGCGGATCAGCGCCTATGCGCTGACGATCGGCGGCATCATGCTGCTGGCCGCCGGCGCGCCTCAGCTCGGCTCACAGGACTACGCCGGCCTGCCGACACTCGTCTGGGTCGCCGTCGTGTTCGCCATAGTCGGCCCGCTCTTCCTGACCAACCTCCTCTGGTTCAACGCGATCGAGCGCGTCGGGCCCTCGCGGGCGTCGCTGTACGCGAACCTGCAGCCGTTCCTCGGCGCGATCTTCGCCCTGCTGATCCTCGGCGAGTCGATGACGGCCTACCAGTTCGCCGGCGGACTGCTCATCGCCATGGGGATCGTCCTCTCCCGCGTCCGCGAGCCCGCGCTCGTCCCGCGCCAGGAGTCCACGTGAGCCTGCGCTCCCGCCTCGCGCACAAGCCGCCCGGCTACCAGTTCACGATCGGGAAGATCCTCGCGATCTACTCGGGCCTGATGGTCGCTCTGCTGCTGGCCGCCCTCGACCAGACGATCGTCGCCACGGCGCTGCCGAAAGTCGTCTCGGATCTCGGCGGGATCACGCAGTACTCGTGGGTCTTCACGGCCTACATGCTGGGCTCGACCGTGACGGTACCGCTGTACGGGAAGCTCGGTGACGCCCACGGCCGCAAACCGCTCTTCATCGTCGCGATCGTCATCTTCCTCGTCGGCTCCGCGCTCTGCGGGGCCGCGCAGAACATGTGGCAGCTCGTCGTCTTCCGCGCCGTGCAGGGCATCGGGGCCGGCGGCCTCTTCCCGCTGACGCTCGCGTTGGTGGGGATGATCGTCCCGCCGCGCGACCGCGGCCGCTACCAGGGGCTGATCGGCTCGGTGTTCGCGGGCGCCTCGATCATCGGGCCGCTCGTCGGCGGCTTCATCGTCGACAACACGACTTGGCGCTGGATCTTCTACGTCAACCTGCCGGTCGGCGGCCTCGCGCTCGCAGTGATCGCGGTGACGATGCCGCGGCGCTCGACGAGGCAACGGCACTCGATCGACTGGGTGGGCGCGGCGGTCCTCGCAACGGGAACGACGGCCTTGCTGCTCGGGCTCGTGTGGGGCGGCAACGAGTACCCGTGGGGGTCGCCGGAGGTGCTGACCGCACTGGCGGCGGCCGCCGTCGTCCTCGCCGTCTTCGCCCTGGTCGAGCGGCGCGTCCCCGAGCCGATCCTGCCGTTCGACCTCCTCCGCAACGAGACCGTCGCCGGCAGCGTCGCGTGCATGGCCCTCGTCGGCGCAGCGATGTTCGGGACGATCAGCTTCGTGCCGCTCTTCGTCCAGGGCGTGATCGGGACCTCGGCGACGTCCTCGGGCGTCGTCCTGACCCCGCTGATCGTGGGCGCGGTGACGACGAGCTTCATCTCGGGCCAGATCGTCTCGCGGACCGGCCGCTACCGCCCGAACCTGCTCATCGGCCCGCTCGTCCTCGGCCTCGGGATGTTCCTGCTCTGGCGGATGGACGTCCACACCACGAACGGCGAAGCGGCCAGGAACATGGTCATCGCCGGGATCGGGCTCGGGATGATGATGCAGATCTTCGTCCTCTCGGTTCAGAACTCGGTCGCGCGCCGCGAGATGGGCTCCGCGACCGCGCTGACCCAGTTCGCCCGCTCGATCGGAGCGACGCTCGGCGTGACGCTGATGGGCGTGATCGTCAACCAGAACCTCCCGAAGAGCGTGAACACGGCCGGCGTCGCCATCCACCGCCTTCCGCAAGCAGGTCGCATCGCGCTTGCGAACGCGCTGCACCCGGCGTTCCTCTCGTCGGTCTTCCTCTGCGGAGCCGTCTTCGTGATCGCGCTGCTCTGGGTGCACGAGGCGCCTCTGCGCACCGAGCTCGAGGGCCTGCCGGTCGGCGACGAGCCGTCACCGCAGCCGGGAACCCGCGCGGCGGCGCGTTAGAGTAGGTCTATGAGCTCGACCGACTTCATGCCTCTCGAGGGCTGGGATCACCTCGAGCTCTGGGTCGGCAACGCGAAGCAGGCCGCCTACTTCTACGAGCATGCCTTCGGCTTCACGCGCACCGCGTACGCCGGCCCCGAGACGGGCGTCCGCGACCGCGCCTCCTACGTGGTCGAGCAGGGCGACATCCGGCTCGTCCTCACGAGCGGGCTGCGCGAGGACCACGAGGTCTCGCGCCACCAGTGCCGCCACGGCGACGGCGTCAAGGACATCGCGCTCCAGGTCCCGGACGCGACCGAGGCGTACCGACAAGCGGTGCAGCGCGGCGCGCGCGGGGTCGGCGAGCCGCACACGGTGGAGGACACGTACGGGACGATCGAGCTCGCCTCGATCGCGACCTACGGCGAGACGATCCACACGTTCGTCAATCGCGCCGGCTACGAGGGGCCGTACATGCCCGGCTACATCTCGGTCTCCTCCAACGGGCAAGCGAATCCCGGAGTCGGCTTGCAGACGATCGACCACGTGGTCGGCAACGTCGAGCTCGGGCGCATGGATTACTGGGTCGAGTTCTACGAGCGCGCCTTCGGGATGACCGAGATGATCCACTTCTCGGACGAGGACATCTCGACGGAGTACTCGGCCCTGATGTCGAAGGTGCTCACCGACGGTGAGGGGCGGATCAAGTTCCCGATCAACGAGCCGGCCGAGGGGAAGCGGAAGAGCCAGATCGAGGAGTACCTCGAGTACTGCGGCGGCCCCGGCGTACAGCACATCGCGCTCGCGAGCGAGAACATCGTCGAGACCGTCGAGGGGCTCAAGGAACGTGGCGTCGGCTTCCTGGAGACGCCGGAGACCTACTACGAGGACGTCGGCGACCGCGTCGGCGAGATCGACGAGAGCTGGGACGACCTGCGCCGGCTGCGGATCCTCGCCGACCGCGATGACGAGGGCTACCTGCTGCAGATCTTCACGAAGACCGCGCAGGACCGGCCGACCATGTTCTTCGAGGTGATCGAGCGCCACGGCGCGCGCGGCTTCGGCAACGGGAACTTCAAGGCCCTCTTCGAAGCCATAGAGCGCGAGCAGGCCCTCCGTGGCAATCTCTAGCTTCGAAGAGCAAGGTAATCCCGTGCCAGGCTTCAGCCTGGCTCCGGGCGTACTTTCCGCCATAGAGCGCGAGCAGGCGCTGCGCGGGAACCTCTAGGCGCTGAAGCTCGACCACGTCCAGGTTCTCGCGCCGCCCGGCGGCATCGACGACGCGCGCCGCTTCTACCGCGACGTCGTCGGCCTCGACGAGATCGACCGGCCGAAGACCATGGCCAATGTCGGCGTGTGGTTCCGTGTCGGCTCGCAAGAGCTGCACGTGTCCGAGCACGAGCCGTTCGACCCCGCGCCGAGGGCGCATCCGGCGTTCGAGCTGCCCGTGCCCGACCTCGACGCGCTCGCGCGGAGGCTCGAAGCGTCCGGCGCCGAGGTGCGCTGGGACGAGCGCCTGCCCGGCGCGCGGCGCTTCTACTCGTTCGACCCGGCGGGCAATCGCCTTGAGTTCCTGACGCGCGAGTGACCGCCGAGCTGCTACAGGCCCCGTCTCGCCAGGCCGCCACCCTCAGCGAGACGGAGCACCGTCCCTGGCCCGTGCCCGACGAGCCGTGGGTGATGGCGCAGACCTGGGACGACCTCCTCTTCGTGCACTGGCGCGTTCCGGCCGAGACGCTGGCGCGGTTCGTCCCGCATGGGCTCGAACTCGACCAGCACAGCGGCAGCGCCTGGCTCGGGGTGACGCCGTTCGTGCTCACCAATCTCCGCCTCCGCGGGACCCTGCCGCTGCCCGGGCTCTCGGCCTTCCCCGAGCTCAACGTCCGCACCTACGTGACCGTGGACGACAAGCCCGGGATCTGGTTCTTCAGCCTCGACGCCGCCAGCCGTCTGGCCGTCGAGGCTGCGCGGAGGATGTACAAGCTCCCGTACTTCCACGCGCGCATGTCGGCGGCTCGGGCGAGCGGAGGCAGGGACTACCGGTGCGAGCGGCTCGAGGACCGCGACCGCCGCTTCGAAGGCCGCTATCGCCCGCGCGGAGATCAGTTCGAGGCCGAGCCGGGATCGCTCGAGTACTTCCTGACCGAGCGCTACTGCCTCTACGCGATCGACCGCGGCCGGATCGCGCGCGCGGAGATCCACCACCCGCCGTGGCCGCTCCAAGAGGCCGAGCTCGAGCTGGCGGTGAACACGATGCCGCCGCCGGGCATTCCGCTCGACGGCACGCCCTGGTGGCGCTTCGCACGCCGCCAGGACGCACTGATCTGGCCAATGCGCCCTGTGTAAAGCGGACGTAAGAGATCCACGGAATCACGAGGAACTCGGGTGCGGGTCGGCCTATAAGCGGGCACGTTGAAAACCGCACGGAATCAATGAGTCCCATGCGAAAGGGGAGAGAAACCACATGAAGCGATATCTCGTCCTTCCGGCTCTGCTGCTGGCGGTTCTCGCACTCGCCGCAACAGCGTGGGCGAACGGAGGCCCGGGCGACCACGGCAAGCGCGCGCAGCACGGCCACCACGGGAAGAGCGGCCACCATGCCTTCTTCTTCGGCCCGTTCCAGATGACGTCGACCGACAACAGCTCGTGCAGCACGCCGTGGGCGCAGGACACGTTCAAGCGGATCTGGGTCGTCAAGCCGCATAAGGACGGCACCTTCCGCGTCGGCTGGTTCGACTTCGGCCGTTTCGTCACCACCGGCCCGGCCAGCCCGGGTGCCTGTGAGACGAACACGAAGCACGGAACCGTTGTGACGGCGGGCGTCAAGGGCCACTTCCACGGCTTCCTCCGCGGCACGGTCAGCGGCGGCACGTTCAACCCGAACGCGACGTGCATCGGCCCGGACTGCGGTTCGCGCAGCGTCTTCATCACAACGCACTTCGGCGCTGCCGCGACGTTCTCGTGCGACGTGAACAGCACCGACTGCAAGTTCCGCTTCGGCTATCACGCG
>JBKOYZ010000198.1:0-36165 GCA_046725655.1 Actinomycetota bacterium
CAGGTGACGCGCGACGAGGTGCCGCATGCGATCTCCGTCGAGGTCGACGAAATCAGCGACAAGATCGTTCGCGCGACTGTGTTTGTGGAGACCGAGTCGCAGAAGCAGATCGTGGTCGGCCGCGGCGGATCGGTGGTCAAGCAGATCGGAATGCGCGCCCGCCCGGAGATCGAGCTCGTGCTCGGGCGCAAGATCTTTCTCGAGCTGCAGGTGAAGGCACGACCCAAGTGGCGTCGCGACCAGGCGATGCTCGAACGGCTCGGGATCTGACTCAAACTCGTCGCGGTCGCGGCACCCCTGCGTGACGCCGGCGCCGCTACGCTGACCACAGGGATCTCGGGGATCCCGTGGGGGCGTTTGGCGAGCAGCGTCCGGGCCTCCCACGCCGGCGGCGGGGCGAGGGCCGCGGCCGCGACTCGATCAGCTTCGGGCGGTGCGTAGTAGCGGGCCAGTCGGCGCCAGAGGCCGTCCAGGCCCGGAAAGAGCACACCTTTGGTGATGTTCGCCTGGTCGAGCTTGTCGCGGATTTCCCCCGCCCTCGACCGTGCGCGGGTCGCCGGCGAGGCAGAGCAAACTGGGCGCGCAGGTCTTCGGCGAGGTCGTTTCTCCCGCGGAGGGCCAAATCGGAGCGAAACAGCCGAGCTCTGGGTGCCACGCGTCGGCGAACAGCTGCTCGTGGAGGTCCGCCCAACCGGAGACGCGAATCTCCTCCACGCGCGGACGGCTTCGCGCTTGGCGAGGGCTACACTCATCGCATGGCGCAGGCGCCCGCCCTTCCGGCCGGCTTTGAGCTTCCGCTCGAGCCGCGACTGCCTCGAATCGGCTCGGTCGACCAGGTCGCGGTCGAGGCGCGCGCAACCGATCTTTCGCGCCGGTCGATCAAGCGTGAGGCGAAGCTGTTCGCGCTCGACCTCGCCGTACGGATGATCGACCTGACGACGCTCGAGGGTGCCGACACACCGGGGAAAGTGGCGGCACTCGCATCGAAGGCGGTGCGTCCGGATCCGTCCGACGCGACCGTGCCCTCGGTCGCGGCCGTCTGCGTCTATCCGAACCTCGTCCAAACGGCGCGGGAACGCGTGGGCGACAGCGGCGTGAAGGTCGCCTCGGTCGCGACCGCCTTTCCCTCCGGGCAGAGCCCGACGGACATCAAGGTGGCCGAGGCGCGCCGTGTGGTCGAGCTCGGCGCCGACGAGGTCGACATGGTCATCGATCGTGGCGCCTTTCTCGCCGGACGGTACGCGAAGGTGTACGACGAGATCGTGCAGGTGAAGGAAGCGGCCTCACCCGCACATCTGAAGGTGATCCTCGAGACCGGCGAGCTCGGCACCTACGACAACGTCCGCCGCGCGTCGCTGCTCGCGATTGCCGCCGGCGCCGACTTCATCAAGACCTCGACGGGGAAAGTCTCACCCGCAGCGACGCTGCCCGTGACGCTCGTGATGCTGGAAGCGATCCGCGACGTCTTCGAGGAGACAGGTCGGCGTGTCGGTATGAAGCCGGCGGGCGGGATCAGGAACGCGAAGCAGGCCGTGCAAACGCTCGTCGTCCTCCACGAGACGCTCGGGCTTGATTGGCTGACGCCGGACCTGTTCCGGTTCGGAGCCTCGTCCCTCCTGAACGACGTGCTGATGCAGATTCGAAAAGAGAAAACCGGCAGGTACCAGAGCCCTGACTACTTCACGATTGACTGACTTGAGACGACTGCCCGCCTCCGGCACCGCCGGGCTTTGCTCGAGGATGGGTCCCTCCATGTTCGGCCCGCGTTACTTCACCATCCACTGAGATGAGCGAGCTCGAAAAGCGCGGCAACCGCACGCCCATCCCGTCCGCATGGGGGTATGCGACCGCGCCGGAGTCGCGTGAGATCGTCACGCTCGAGGAGCGCTACGGCCTCTTCATCGGCGGCGAGTTCGTGGAGCCTCGCTCCGGCGAGTACTACGAGACGCTGGACCCGGCGAGCGAGGAGCCGCTGGCCGAAGTCCCGCAGGCCGGGCCGGAGGACGTCGCGTTCGCGGTCGAAAGCGGCCGCGAGGCGTTCACGAACGGCTGGTCCGACGCCGCTCCTGCCGAGCGAGCGAAGTATCTGTACCGGATCGCGCGGATCCTGCAGGAGCGATCGCGTGAGTTCGCGGTGCTGGAGTCGCTGAACGGTGGCAAACCGATCCGCGAGTCACGCGACGTCGACCTGCCGCTCGCCGCGGCGCACTTCTTCTACTACGCCGGTTGGGCGGACAAGCTCGAGTATGCCTTCCCGCACCGGCGCCCGAGGCCACTCGGCGTCGCCGGCCAGATCATCCCGTGGAACTTCCCGCTGCTGATGCTGGCGTGGAAGATCGCCCCGGCGCTCGCCGCCGGCAACACGGTCGTCCTCAAGCCCGCCGAGACGACGCCGCTGACGGCGCTGCTCTTCTGCGATGTCCTCCGCCAGGCGGAGCTGCCGCCGGGTGTCGTCAACATCGTCACAGGCGACGGCGCGACGGGCGCCGCGCTGGTCAAAGCCGACGTCGACAAGATCGCCTTTACGGGTTCGACCGAGGTCGGCAAGGCGATCCAGCGCGAGCTCGCCGGCACGGGCAAGAAGCTGACGCTCGAGCTCGGGGGCAAGGCGGCGAACATCATCTTCGACGACTCGGCGCTTGACCAGGCGGTCGAGGGGATCGTCAACGGGATCTACTTCAACCAGGGCCATGTCTGCTGCGCCGGGTCGCGGCTGCTCGTGCAGGAGTCGATCTACGAACCGCTGATCGACAAGCTGAAGCGTCGCCTGACGACGCTGCGCGTCGGCGACCCGCTGGACAAGAACACCGACGTCGGCGCGATCAATTCGCGCCAGCAGCTGGAGAAGATCCAGGAGCTCGTCTCGACCGGCGAGGAGGAGGGGGCGGAGATCTACCAGCCGCCTTGCCGCCTGCCGGAGAAGGGTTACTGGTTCGCGCCGACGGTTTTCACGAACGTGGCCCAGAGCTACCGCATCGCCCAGGAGGAGATCTTCGGGCCGGTGCTCTCGGTGCTGACCTTCCGGACGCCGGACGAGGCGGTGGAGAAGGCGAACAACACACCGTACGGGCTCTCAGCGGGCGTGTGGACAGAGAAGGGCTCGCGGATCCTCTGGATGGCGGAGCGCCTGAAGGCCGGCGTCATCTGGGCCAACACCTACAACCGCTTCGATCCGGCATCCCCGTTCGGCGGCTACAAGGAGTCGGGCTTCGGGCGCGAGGGCGGCCGCCACGGGCTCGAGCCGTACCTCGCCTTCGACGGCGCGGAGTCCTTCGGTGGCTGAGCGCCGGGCCGGCAGGCTTCCCGTCAAGAAGACGTACAAGTTGTTCGTCGGCGGCGAGTTCCCGCGCTCGGAGTCGGGCCGGACATACGAGGCCGAGGGGCAGAACGTCGCGCGTGCGTCCAGGAAGGACGTGCGCGATGCGGTCCGCGTCGCGCGCGGCGCACAGCCGAAGTGGAGCGGCATGACCGCGTACAACCGCGGCCAGGTGCTCTACCGCGCTGCCGAGATGCTCGAGGCGCGGACGCCGGAGTTCGCGGCGCTGATCGGCGACGAGGCGGAAGTGAACGAGGCAGTCGATCGATTCGTCTGGTACGCGGGTTGGGCCGACAAGCTCGCTCAGGTGCTCGGGTCGGCGAATCCCGTCGCCGGCCCGTACTTCAACTTCACTGTGCCCGAGCCGACCGGCGTCGTCGGGCTGCTCGCACCGGAGGAGCCGCCCCTGCTCGGGCTTGTCTCGCGGCTCGCACCGGTGCTCGTCGGCGGCAATGCGGCGGTCGTCGTCGCGTCCGAGTCGAGACCACTCGCGGCGATCGAGCTGGCGGAGGTGCTGGCGACGTCCGATGTGCCGGGTGGCGTCGTCAACGTGCTGACCGGCCGCCGGGGCGAGCTCGCGCCGGTGCTGGCCGGCCACATGGATGTGAACGCGTTGGACCTGACCGGCGCCGACGGCGATGTGCCCGAGCTCGAGCGGCTCGCCGCGGAGAACGTCAAGCGGGTCGTGCGTGGCTCGGCCGAGGAGCAGAGCCCTTGGGAGATCGCGGGGTTCCTCGAGCTGAAGACCGTCTGGCACCCCGTGGGCGTTTGAGTCCGCGCGTCGCTCTGTTAAGGCGCACCCAGCCTCCTCCCCGCGGCGAGCCTATTCGAGATTTCCGCGCGGATGGGTGACGCGATCGTCAAGAATTCGTGCCGATGAGCGCGCCGCGGCGTTTCAGCCAGGCGATTTCAGAGGGCGACGGCATCTCACTGATCGCTCGCGTCCGCGACGCCGATGGAGCGGCTCTCGTCGAGGCGCACGGCGCCGACGCGGTGTTCGTCTCGTCCGGCCTTGGGGACGCCCTGGCGATCCGTGGCGAGACCTCGCTCCCGATCGTCGCACAGTGGGCCGGTAACCAGCCGTCCGATCTCTCGGGCGTCGATGCCTGCATCGTCCCGGTTAGCACTGAGCGCGAGTTGCTCGACCGCATTTACGGCGGGGCGCGCGACGAGCTTGAGATCGCGTTCTGGATCGACGACGAGGAGCACCTCGAGTCGGCTCTCGAGGACTTCGATCCCGAGATCTTCATCCTCGCCGCACCCGACCTTGCGGAGGAGGAGGCGCTCGAGCGAGTGCTCGACCTTCTGCCTGACGTCCCGGCCGGAAAGCTGGCGATCGCCGACCTGCCTGACTCCGATGCGGACGACGTCGCCGCGCTCGAGCGAGCGGGCTTCGACGGGGTGATCGTCGACCCGCAGCGCGTCGCAGGCCTTGCCGCCGCCGAGCCTCCCGAGGTCTAACCCGTAGGGCTAACCGCGGAGTAGCGGGCAGGTGAGGCAGGTCGGGCCGCCGTCGCCCTTCGACAGCTCGTTGCCTTCGTAGACGAGCACTTCCACTCCTGCGCGCTCGAGACGGCGCCGCGTCGTCGGGTTCCCGTCGACGACGAGGGCCACTCGTGGCGCGAGGGCGAGAACGTTGCCGCCCATCGTCTCGAACTCCTCATCCGGCACCGGGACGATCTCGACCTCGTGCGCCGCGAGCAGCTGTGCGAGTCTCGTCGGCAGCAGCGGTGGGTAGGCGGCTACGAGATCGGCCGCGATCGGGCTCAGCAGCGAGAGCAGGTGCATGACCTCGGACTCGCCGTGCCAGTGCGGCAGGTCGAAGGCGATCACGTCGAGCCCGGTCAGACGGCCGAGCTCGGCGGCACCGGCCTCGTTCGTCCTATAGCCGAGGCCGACGAGAAGCGTCCGCTCGTCGATCCGGATCACGTCGCCGCCCTCGCCGACGGCAGGCTCGGCCAGTGCGCCGGCCGCGGGAACTCCGGCGCGCTCGAGATCCCATCCGAGCGCCTCGGGCTCGCGCCGCCGCGCCGGCTTGCCGGGCCGCAACAGGATCGCACCGCCGTCCGCGATCAGCGCGGGGTCGTAGACGTAGATCGCGTCCGGATCGCCGTCGACCGGCGCGTCGGCGAGGACGACCTCGGCGCCGGCGCCCGCGAGTACCACGCACAGCGCCTCGTGTTCCCGCGCAATGCCGACAGAATCGGGTTCGGCGCGCCAACCGTACTCCCGCCAAAAGCGGAGATCGGGAGCGCGCGGCGCCCTCAGCAAAACCCGCCGCAGCGGCGCTGTCATATTCAGACAGCCGAAGGATCGGGCCGTTGTAGCGCTCACGGTTCGACGATACCCGCCGTTCCTCGATGTCCCATGCGCGCGCGTTCCGTCACCGTGCCTGGCTCGGCCAGGCACGGTTTTCGCAGCCCTCCTCTGCGCCGACTGGCTTCAAGTCCTCATGGCGCCGGCGCAAGCCGGCGCCGGACTTGAAGCCGGAGTTAGCCGAAGAACGCCTTCGCGACGTCGTACCAGTCGGGCGGCACCGTCTTCAGCTCGGCCGTGGCTTCCGCGAGCGAGACCTCGACGATGCGGTCACCATGCAGCGCGGCCATCCAGCCGAACTTCCCCTCGTGCGCCAAGTCGGCCGCCTTGAGGCCGAAGCGGGTTGCGAGCACACGGTCGCGGGCGGTCGGCGATCCGCCCCGCTGAACGTGGCCGAGGACGGTGACCCGCGTCTCGAATCCGGTGCGCTCCTCGATCTGCCGCGCGAGCGCATCCCCGACGCCGCGCAGCGACAGCCGGACGTGTCCGAACTGGTCGACGTCGCCATCGGTGTCGACGCCTTCGAGCTCGTAGCCCTCTGACACGACGACGATCGAGAAGTCCTTCCCGCGGTCGTGGCGGTGGCGGATGTCGTCGCACGCCTCGTCGATCGAGATCGGCAGCTCGGGAATCAGGATCACGTCGGCGCCGCCGGCGATCCCGCTCACGACGGCGATCCAGCCCGTGTGACGCCCCATCACCTCGACCACCATCACGCGGTTGTGCGACTCGGCGGTCGTGTGAAGCCGGTCGATCGCCTCGGTTGCGATCGAAACGGCCGTGTCGAAGCCGAATGTGTAGTCGGTGCCGGAGAGGTCGTTGTCGATCGTCTTCGGGACCCCGACGGCAGGGAAGTCGTGCTCCGAGTGCAACCGGGCCGCGACCCCGAGGGTGTCCTCGCCGCCGATCGCGACCAGCGCGTCGAGCTTCGCGCGCTCGAAGGTTGCGAGCACGCGATCGATGCCGCCGTCGAGCTTGTACGGGTTCGTCCGGGTCGTGCCGAGGATCGTGCCGCCGCGCGGCAGGATGCCGGAGATCTCCCGCGGCCCGAGCGGCTCGAGGACCTCGTCGACGAGGCCGCGCCAGCCGTCGCGGATCCCGACGACCTCGTGACCGCGCACCATCGACCGCCGAGCGACCGCGCGGATGACGGCGTTCAGCCCAGGGCAGTCCCCGCCGCCTGTGAGGATCCCGATCCGCTTCGCCATGTCGGCGAGATCATGCCGGTAACCGGGTTGGGTACCGACACGATCGCGACGGCGGCGAGTGAGCTCGCGGCAAGAGCCCGAAGCGACGCCGCTCGCGGAGACACGGCACCGCCATGAGCGAGCGCGTCGTAACGCAAGCACGCATAGGCTTCCGACACCGTGCGCCCCGAAGACATTTACGAGCTCCGTTGGGTCTCCGATCCTCGCATCGCGCCCGACGGTCGCAAGGTCGCATTCGTCGCGTGGCGCGTCGATCGAGAGGCGAACGACTATGCGAGCGCGGTCTGGCTCGTGCCCGTCGACGGCTCGGCTCCTGCGCAGCAATTCACCTCGGGCGAGAAGCAGGACGTCGCCCCGCGCTGGTCGCCCGATGGGAGCACGCTTGGGTTCGTCTCGAACCGTGAGGGCGAGGCGAAGCAGCTCTACGTGCTTCCGGCGAGCGGCGGGGAGGCCCGACGTCTGACCGACCTCGATGAAGAGGTAACCGAGCCCGTCTGGTCGCCGGACGGGACGCGGCTGGCCTTTTCCGCGCGCGTCCGCGACCCCGCGTACGGGGAGAAGGACGACAAGCGACGTCAGCCGCGGCGTTTCACCCGTCTGCAATACAAGCTGGACGACGAGGGTTGGATCGGAGACCGGCGCCGGCACATCTTCACCGTGCCCGCGGACGCGTCGGGGCCGCCCGTGCAACTGACTCACGGTGACTTCGAGGACCAGTACCCCACCTGGGCGCCGGACGGGAGGCGAATCGCCTTCGTCTCCGCGCGGCAGGAGGACTGGGACATCGAGCTCTTCCGCGACGTTTACCTCGTCGACGCGCACGGAGGCGAGCCGGTAAGGCTCACCTCGGGCGACGGCTGGTACGAGGCGCCTGCCTGGTCGCCGGACGGGTCGCTGATCGCCTGCCGCTTCTCGGTCGGCGGGTTCGACTTCCCTCGCCACGGCCGTATTGCCGTGATCGAGGCGGCGACCGGCGAGCGCCGCGTCCTCACCGCCATGCTCGACCGCAACTGCTCTCCCTATCCGGAGATCCGCGAGCCGGTCTGGGACGGCGAGACGCTCCTGTTCGTGCTCGAGGACAGCGGGAACAACCGTCTTTACCGGGTGCCCGCCGACGGTGGCGGCGCGCCGGAGCCTGTGGCCGACGGCGACGTGTGGGTGACGGGGTACGACGCGCTCGACGGCGCGATCGTGCACGCGGCGACGACCGCGACCTCGCCGCCGGAGCTCTACTTCGGCGAGCGCCCGCTGACGCACGTGACGCGGGCGTTCGTCGAGGGGCGCGAGCTGGCCGAGCCGGAGCGTTTCACAGCCGTCTCAGCGGATGGACCGGAGGTCGAGGCATGGGTGATTCGGCCGCTCGGCTTCGAGCCCGGCCGCCGCTACCCCGTGCTCTTGAACGTCCACGGCGGCCCCTTCAGCCAGTACGGGAATCGGTTCTTCGACGAGTTCCAGGTCTTTGCCGGCGCCGGCTACGTCGTCATCTACGCCAACCCACGAGGCTCCTCCGGGTACAGCGAGGAGTGGGGGAGGGCGATCCGCGGGCCGGTCGCCGAGGGGCCGGGCTGGGGGACGGTCGACTTCGAGGATCTGATGGCGGTGGTGGACGAGGCGCTGGAGCGATTCGACTTCTGCGATCCGGACCGTCTCGGCGTCCTCGGCGGCTCCTATGGCGGTTACATGACCTCGTGGATCGTCGGCCACAGCGATCGCTTTCGCGCCGCGTGCTCCGAGCGCTCGTGCAACAACTTCGTGCTCGAGGGTGGCTCGGCCGACATCGGCTGGGCGTTCAAGGGGGAGATCGGCGCGCACTGGTTCGAGGCTCCTGACGTCTACCTCAAGATCTCGCCGGCAACCTACGCCGAGAACATCACGACGCCCCTCCTGATTCTCCACTCCGAAGATGACCTGCGCTGCCCGATCGCGCACGCCGAGGACCTGTTCGCGATCCTGCGACTCCTGAAGCGGGAAGTCGAGCTCGTGCGGTTTCCGGCGGAGTCGCATGAGCTCAGCCGCTCGGGCTCCCCGGCGCACCGGCTGATGCGATTCGAGGCCATCCTGGACTGGTTCGCGCGTTACCTGCACCCCAAGGAGGTTGGGACACTCGAGAGCGCAGCCCCGGGAGTGCCGAAGGTGGGACTCGAACCCACACGAGGTTTCCCTCACCGGATTTTGAGTCCGGCGCGTCTGCCAGTTCCGCCACTTCGGCGCGAGAACGAAGAGTAGCCCGACCATTCTCGAGCCCCGCCGCGGCTGTGTGGCTTCCCGCTTGCCAGCGTCCCGCACTGCCGGGATACTTCCCGATCGAAGCGGGCTCCCGGTCCTCGGTCCGGGACTCTCGGATTCTGGGACGTAGGGCGAAAGAGGAGGCAGAGTGACGAAACGCTTTTCGATTGCAGTGCTGCTCGCCGTGGTCGGGTCGCTGGCGCTCATTGCGGCCGGCTGCGGCGGCGGAGGCAGCAGCGGGGGCGGAGGCGGCGGCAGCGGCGTGAAGGCTCTGCCGGCGTCCTCGTGCGGCCCCGTTCAGTACAAGGGCAGCGGCAAGCCGGACTACCTGATCGCGTCGGATCTCCCTCTGATCGGCGGCTCGAGGACGCAGACGACGCAGATGAACAAGGCGATCGCCTACGTGCTCTCGCAGCAGGATTGGAAGGCGGGGAAGTACAAGATCGCGTTCCAGGCATGCAACGACGCGACGGCGCAGCTCGCGAAGTGGGATCCGACGAAGTGCAGCGCGAACGCGCACGCCTACACCGGTGACAGCGACCTGATCGGCGTCATCGGGACGTTCAACTCGGGCTGCGCGGCGATCGAGATCCCGCTCCTGAACCAGGCTCCGGGCGGCGGCTTGCAGCTCCTCTCACCCGCGAACACGTACGGCTGCCTGACCGAGCCGTGCGCCGGCAACGAGCCGGAGAAGTACTACCCGTCGGGCAAGAGGACGTACGCCCGCGTCGCGCCTAGCGACCCGAACCAGGGCGCGGTGGACGCGAAGTTCCTCCAGTCCAAGGGCGTCAAGAGCGTCTACATCCTCAACGACAAGGAGGCGTACGGTCTCGGCGTCGCCAAGAACTTCAAGGGCGCTGCCCAGGCGCTGGGAATCAAGGTGCTCGGCTTCGCGGCCTACGACCCGAAGCAGCCGAACTTCCAGGCGCTGTTCACGAAGATCAAGAACAGCAACCCGGACGCGGTGTTCATCGGCGGCCTGATCGACGAGAACAGCGGCCAGCTGATCAACGACAAGGTCGCGGTCCTCGGCGACAACAACAAGGTCAAGCTGATGCTGCCGGACGGCTTCACGACCGACGCCATCTTCCAGCGTTCGGAAGGCGGGACGCCGAACGCCAACGGCGCCTACTTCACCGTCGCGGGCGTCGGCATCGACAAGTACAAGGGGGCCGCGCTGAAGTTCATCGACGGCTTCAAGAGCGAGCTCGGCGGCAAGCCGGTCGATCCGTACGCGATTCTCGGCGCCCAGGCGGCACAGGTGCTGCTCAAGGCGATCGAGAATTCGGACGGGAAGCGCTCGTCCGTGATCGACGAGGTCTTCAAGACGAAGGTCGACAACGGGCTGATCGGGAGCTTCGAGCTGAACAAGAACGGCGATCTGACCGGTGCCAAGGGCGCGGCGACGCTCTTCACGGTCTACGTCGGGCAGGGAAGCCACCTGAAGACCCTGCTGACGACGGCGCCTGAGGCGAACCTCGTCGAGGCGGCGAGGAAGGCGGCCGCCGGCTAGCTGCAACCACGTGGCGCCGGAGAGGCTGAACGGCCCTCTCCGGCGCCCTAGAATCCCCGCGCATAGCGACCGAAGCCCGCACCGGACCGATCTCGGCGCTGTCCGCGCTCCGCAGCCGCCGGCGGCCGGCCCTGCTGTCCGTCCTCGGCGTCGTCTTCGTCGCGCTGCTCCTGGCGTGGCTCCTGATCAACGCGATCAAGACGCCGGCGGACTTCTTCAACGTCGCGCTGATCGGCTTCACGCAGGGCTCGGTCTACGCGCTCGTCGCGCTCGGCTACACGCTCGTCTACGGGATCCTGCAGCTGATCAACTTCGCCCACGGCGACGTCTTTGCCCTCAGCGGCCTCGTCGCGAGCACCTTCATCGTCTCGCTCTTCGCCTTGAACGCGGGCGACTCGACCCCCGTCATCATCGGGGGGCTGGTGGTGACGTTCATCGCCGCCGCGGCATTCGGGGCGACGATCAACTCCTCGATCGAGTTCCTCGCCTACCGGCGGTTACGGAACGCGCCCCGCCTGTCCGTCCTGATCACGGCCGTCGGGATGTCGTTCATCGTCCAGAACATCTCGCTCGCGATCTACGGCGTCAACTTCCGCAGCGTGCCGCCGCTGATCCCGGGCTCCAGCGTCTTCGAGGTCGGCGGGGTTCACTATGGCTGGGACTCGCTCTTCGTCCCGCTCGTGACGGCGCCGGTGCTCGTCCTGCTCAGCTGGCTCGTCAAGTCCACGCGCCGGGGAAAGGCGATGCGCGCGACCTCGCAGGACCCTGAGGCGGCGGCGATCATGGGCATCGATGTCAACGGTACGATCACGTTCACGTTCGCGCTCGCGGGGGCGCTCGCCGGGATCGGGGCCGTGCTCTACCTCGTCGAGTTCAACATCCGCTACGACACGGGCTTCACGCTCGGCCTGATCGCGTTCACCGCCGCCGTCCTCGGCGGGATCGGCAACCTCACGGGCGCGGTCGTGGGCGCCATCCTGATCGGACTGATCCAGGCCTTCAACGAGGGCCTCTCCTGGCACAGCCCCGGCAGTGACTGGACGCGGTCGATCGTCTTCGCGATCCTGATCGCGATCCTCGTCTTCCGCCCGGAGGGGCTCCTCGGCGAGCGAACGCCGGAGGGAGCCTGATGGGCCCCCGCGGCCGCCAGGCGCGCGCGTACCTGCACGACCACTTCAGTCGCTTTGCGCATGCGATTCGGCTCGATGCGCTCGGGGCGCAGTGGCGCCGCGTCCCGGCGCGGATCCGGGGCTGGGCGCCGCTCGCCGTCCTCGTGACGCTCGCCGTCACCTATCCCTGGTACGTCGCCAGCCTGCCGACCAACGTGCCGCTGATCCTGACGTTCCCCGGTCTCCACTCCTCGGTGACGATCCTCGTCTTCGTGATGATGGCGGTCGGCCTGAACGTCGTCGTCGGCTACGCCGGACTGCTCGACCTCGGCTACGTCGCCTTCTACGCCATCGGCGCCTACACCGCGGGCTGGCTCGCGTCGGGGCAGTTCCAGCAGGTGCGCTGGCACTTCGGCTCGATCGGGCTCGCGCCGACGACGAACGGGATCCACATCAACATGTGGCTCGTCCTCCTGATCGCCGGCCTTCTGACCGCTGTGGGCGGGATCCTGATCGGCCTCCCGACGCTGCGCCTGCGTGGCGACTACCTCGCCATCGTCACGCTCGGGTTCGGCGAGATCATCCCGCAGTTCGTGCGCAACGCCGACGCATCGGGCTTCGGCGGTTTCGACCTGACGCACGGGACGTTCGGGATCAGCCCGATCGACTCGCTCGGCTTCGGCAAGACGCTGCACAACGCAGTCGGTCTGCCCGAGAGCTACCAGGCGTCGTTCAACGCCGATCGGCTCTTCTACTGGACGGTGCTCGCGCTGCTGCTGATCACCGTCTTCTGCTCGATGCGCCTGCGCGACTCGCGGCTCGGGCGCGCCTGGATCGCGATCCGCGAGGACGAGACGGCGGCGGGCGCGATGGGCATCCCGCTCATGCGCACCAAGACCTGGTCGTACGCGATCGGCGCGTTCTTCGGTGGCATCGCCGGCGCCTACGTGGGCACGTTCAATCAGGGGGCGTTCCCGAGTCAGTTCGATTTCAACATCTCCGTCTTCCTGCTCTGCATGGTCATCCTCGGCGGTATGGGCAGCCTCTGGGGCGTCGTGGTCGCGGGTGTGATCCTCGCGTGGTTGAACGTCGAAGGGCTTGCGAACATCGGCACCTGGTTGAACAACAACACGCCGCTGAACATCGACGTGCCGAAGTACGAGTTCGGTATCTACGGGGTCATCATCGTGCTGATGATGCTCTTCAGGCCGACGGGGCTGATCCCCGAGCGGCGGCGGGCACGCGAAATCGAGGAAGGGACGCGTGGGACCCTCGACGAGCCGCTCTACGAGATGCGGTTCGCCAACGAGCCCGGCGCCGGCGAACGGGGATCGGCTGGAAGGCAGCCGCGCGGATGAGCGCCGAGGAAGCTCCGGAGCAGCAAGCTGCCGCGAACGGCGACCTCCTCGTCGCCGAGCGCGTGCGCAAGGAGTTCGGCGGCCTGCTGGCCGTCAACGACCTCGACTTCACCATCCCCCGGCGATCGATCGTCAGCCTGATCGGACCCAACGGCGCCGGCAAGACGACCTTCTTCAACATGCTGACGGGTCTCTACAAGGCGACCTCGGGGACGATCGTCTTCGACGGCGCCGACGTGACGAACAAGCCGCCGCACGCGATCACCAAGGCCGGCGTCGGCCGCACCTTCCAGAACATTCGCCTCTTCCCGCAGATGACGGCACTCGAAAACGTCCTCGTCGGCATGCACTCGCGCCTGCGCGGTGGGATCATCGGCTCGATCTTCGGGCTTCCTCGCGTGCGACGCGAGGAGCGCGAGGCCACCGACCGCGCTCGGGAGCTGCTCCGCTTCGCGGGACTCGGGAACGTCGACGACGCGCTCGCGGAGAGCCTCTCCTACGGCGACCAGCGCCGGCTCGAGGTCGCGCGGGCGCTCGCGACGGAGCCGAAGCTGGTCCTCCTCGACGAGCCGACGGCGGGAATGAACCCGCAGGAGACCGTCGTCTTCATCGATTTCGTCTCGAAGCTGCGCGAGGAGAGGCCGGTCGCGATCCTGCTGATCGAGCACGACATGAAGGTGGTCATGGGCGTCTCCGAGCGGGTGACGGTGCTCGACTACGGCGAGAAGATCGCCGAAGGCGTGCCTCAGGAGATCCAGCAGGACGAACGCGTGATCGAGGCATACCTCGGAAAGGCGGCAACGGCATGAGCGAGGCGACGCCGCGCGACGGGCGCGAGGTCATCCTGCGGCTCGACAACGTGCACACGTACTACGGCTCGATCCAGGCCCTCAAGGGGATCTCGCTCGAGGTGCGCGACGGCGAGATCGTCACCCTGATCGGGGCCAACGGCGCTGGCAAGTCGACCACGTTGCGGTCGATCAACGGGCTCAACACGCCCCGCGAGGGGACGATCGTCTTCCAAGGCAAGGACATCACGCGCCGGTCTCCGCACGACATCGTCGAGATGGGCATCTCGCAGTCCCCCGAGGGCCGGCGGCTGTTCCCGCGCATGACGGTGCTCGAGAACCTGGAGATGGGCGCGTTCCAGCGCAAGGACCGGTCGAGTCTGAAGGCCGACCTCGAGCGCGTGTATTCGCTCTTCCCGCGCCTGGCCGAGCGCAAGAGCCAGCGCGCAGGCACGCTCTCCGGCGGCGAGCAGCAGATGTGCGCGATCGGCCGCGCGCTGATGGCCGAGCCGAAGCTGCTGATGCTGGACGAGCCCTCGATGGGCCTGGCGCCGATCTTCGTCGAGAAGATCTTCGAGATCGTTCGCGAGATCAACGAGCAAGGGACCACGATCCTGCTGGTCGAGCAGAACGCCCTGATGGCGCTCGACGCGGCCGACCGCGGCTATGTGCTCGAGACGGGCACCGTGGCCCTGGCCGACGATGCGAAGCGCCTCCGCGAGAACGAGCAGGTCCAGAAGACGTACCTCGGCATCGAGGGGTAACTCCCGGAGTACCATTCGTTCTGGCTTTCCGTCGGGAATTGCAGGCGGCCCGGCTCCCAGCGGAAGAAAGGACGGCACCATGCATCGCCCCAAGCTCTCCCTCCTCGGGTCGCTTGCGCTCGTCCTCGTCCTCTCGCTTGTCGCCGCCGCATGCGGCGGCAACGGCAAGAAGGCGTCGAGCGGGCCCGCGACCACCGCGGCAACGACCACCGGCTCGGCGGCTAACAGCAAGATCGCGGCGGAGGTTCCGTCGAAGATCAAGTCGAAGGGGACGTTGACCGTCGCCGCAGACGCGACCTATGCCCCGAACGAGTTCGTCGGCGCCAACGGCAAGACGGTCGAAGGCATGGACCCCGACCTCGCCAAGGCTCTGGCCGGCGTGATGGGGATCAAGGTCAAGGTCGTCAACGCCGGCTTCGACACGATCATCCCCGGCCTCTCCGCCGGGAAGTACGACCTCGGCATGTCGTCGTTCACCGACACGAAGGCGCGCCAGAAGGTCGTCGACTTCGTGACCTACTTCTCGGCCGGCACCTCGTTCTACGTCAAGGCGAAGGGCGGCCCCACGATCAACACGCTGGCCGACCTCTGTGGGCATAAGGTCGCGGTCGAGCGAGGCACGACTCAGGCGGCCGACGCAACCTCCCAGAGCGCGAAGTGCAAGCACGCGGGCAAGCCCGCGGTGACCGTGCTCGTCTTTCCGGATCAGAACGCGGCGAACCTGGCGATCTCGAGCGGCCGGGGACAGGTCGGGATGGCCGACTCGCCCGTCGCCGACTACATCGTCAAGAAGTCGAACGGGCAGTTCAAGCTGACCGGCAAGTCGTACAACACGGCCCCCTACGGCATCGCGATTCCGAAGGGCGACGGCATGACGAAGCCGATCCTCCGCGCGTTGAAAGTCCTGATGGCGAACGGCACGTACAAGAAGATCCTGACGACGTGGGGCATCCAGGCCGGCGCGATCACGAACCCAACCATCAACGGCGCGATCAGCTAGTCGTCGCCTGACCCAGGTCGATGGCGACCAGCGACGCCGCGGAGCCGACGAGGCCCGACGAGATCAGGGCGATCCCGGTTCGCCACCCGGGCCGGTGGCTTGCGGCCGCGGTCGTTCTCTTCCTCGCCGTTCTGGTCGCGCATTCGCTCGCCTCGAATCCGCGCTTCGAGTGGGGGATCGTCAGGCAGTACTTCTTCTCCAGCCGCGTCCTCCACGGGCTCGCCGTCACCCTCGAGCTGACCGCGCTCTCGATGGCGATCGGCATCGCCCTGGGAGTCGTCCTCGCGGTGATGCGGCTCTCGCCCAATCCGCTCGTCTCGGGCGCGAGCTGGATCTACATCTGGCTGTTTCGCGGCACGCCGGTCCTGGTCCAGATCCTGTTCTGGTTCAACATCTCGGCTGTCTACCCGCGCTTCTCGCTCGGCGTTCCGTTCGGCCCGCAGCTCGTGCACTTCGACGCGGCCTCGGTGATCACGCCGTTCGTGGCCGGCATGCTCGCCCTCGGGCTGAACGAAGGCGCCTACATGGCCGAGATCGTGCGCGCTGGGATCATCTCCGTCGAGGAGGGGCAGACCGACGCGGCACAGAGCCTGGGGATGACCCGCCTGCAGACGATGGGGCGGATCGTCCTTCCGCAGGCCATGCGGGTGATCATTCCGCCCACCGGCAACGAGACGATCTCGATGCTGAAGACCACCTCTCTCGTCAGCGTCATCGCCACCACGGACCTGCTCTACTCGGTCCAGCTCATCTACGCGGTGAACTACCGGACGATCCCGCTCTTGATCGTGGCGAGCATCTGGTACCTGGTCGTCACCACCGTGCTCTCGATCGGCCAGTACTACCTCGAGCGACGCTTCAGCCGCGGTGCGACCCGCGAGCTGCCCGAGACCCCCCTGCGCCGCCTCCGCCGGAACCTGTTCGTCCTCCGCTCTGGCACCCAGGAAGCCCGAGCGGCCTCGGGAGAGAGGCGATGAACGGCCCGATGGTCAAGGCGGAAGGGGTGCACAAGCGCTTTGCCCGGCTCGAAGTGTTGAAGGGGGTGTCCCTCGAGGTACAGCTCGGCGAGGTCGTGTGCATGCTCGGGCCGTCCGGCTCGGGCAAGTCGACCTTCCTGCGCTGCATCAACCACCTCGAGAAGATCGACGCGGGGCGCCTCTGGATCGATGGACGACTCGTCGGCTACCGGCAAGTCGGCGACAAGATCTACGAGCTGCGAGACGCGGAGGTCTGCCGAGAGCGGGCGCAGATCGGAATGGTCTTCCAGCGCTTCAACCTGTTCGGCCACTTACCGCGCTGGAGAACGTGATCGAGGCGCCGATTCGGGTGAAGAGGCTGCCCAGACCCGAGGCGATCCGCCGTGGGGAGGAGCTGCTCGAGCTCGTCGGCCTCGAAGGGAAGCTCGGCACGTACCCGTCCCAGCTCTCCGGTGGCCAGCAGCACCGAGTCGCGATTGCTCGGGCCCTTGCGATGCAGCCGAAGCTCATGCTGTTCGACGAGCCGACCTCTGCTCTCGACCCCGAGCTCGTCGGCGAGGTCCTCGACGTCATGCGCGGGCTTGCAGCCGACGGGATGACGATGATCGTCGTCACGCACGAGATGGGCTTCGCCCGCGAGGCGGCCGACCGGATCGTGATGATGGACGACGGCCGCATCATCGAGGAGGGAGCGCCCGACCGCTTCTTCGATGCGCCCAAGCAGGAGCGGACGAGGCTCTTCCTTTCGAAGATTCTGTAGGCCTATCTCGACACGCGTCGCGCTAGGCCGAGACCTGCAAGGGAAAGTACGGAGGCGCGAGCAGAAACCCGATCCTGGGGCGTCTCGTGGTGCGGGCGCGGGCCATCTCCAGCGCTGTGCCGACGTTCTGAGAGGGCACGAAGCCGAGTTGCCTGGCGGCGACCGCGTCCCGGCAGCCGGCCACGATCACGACACCGAGACGGCCGAGCACGGGGGCGCATCCCGCCCAGTCGGCGAACGGCAGCAGCGGGTGGCAGGAACGCCGCGCGCGATACGCGTCGATTGCCCTCGTGTCGGCTGCGGCGGCGCGCTCGGCCTCCACGAGCTCGACGGACTCGCGTCCCAAGCGCGTCGTCGCCTGGAAGAAGGTCCGGTACGGCTGCTGTGTCGGGTGGGCGAACCGGCGGTGGAAGCGGTGCAGGATGATCGCCGTGCCGCCTTCGGCGAGGGGGAAGCCGTCCCGCCAGAGCCGAAGCGCGAGGCCGAGCCCGAGGTACGTTGCGAGGAGCGGGTTCGGCCGCTCGCGCGGCAGGTGCGGGGTCGTCCTCGGAATTCCGATCACGACGGCGTCGAGCTGTCCCTCGAGCGGCGTCGAGCGCTGCTCGACGCCCCGAAGGAGCGCCTCCGCATGGGCGACCGAGGGCGGGCCGCCGTACGCCGCGGCGACCGTCACGTCCCGCCGAAGCGAGCGGATCAGGCGGCTGCGGATCCCGCCGGGCAGCAGCCCGAACGGCCGGCGCAGCGGCGAGCTCGCGATCCGCTCGAGTGCCTGCTCGTCGTATGGATAGCCGCGTGCGCCTCCACTCAGGCGCGGGTGGTTCAGGGTCAGTGAGGCTCCGATCACCGGGACGCGTCGCGAGAGCTCGCGCTCGATCGCCACCCCGAGCTGCCAACCCTGCGAGGCGCTCGTCTCGAGCAGGGAGTAGGCGCCTCCGGCCCTCAACGCCTCGCGCCCCGCTGCCCCGAGCAAGGCGGCGGGGCCGCCGTGCAGGACCGTCTGTGCAGCGGTGGCCACGACGACGACGTCGGCCGCCAGCAGTTGGCGATTCACGCGCAGCGGGATCCGGCCCGCCTCGCCGATCTCGACCAGATCGGGCGCCTCGACGTCGTGGATCTCGACGCGTCCGCGGAAGCGCCGCGCGAACTCCGGCGAGACGAGCCCGAACTGCTCGAGATCGCGGTCGCCGAGGCGCCGCGCGAGGCCGCCGGCGACGAGCAGCGTCTGGTTCTCGACCGGAATCCCCGCGCGCACGAGCTCGCCGACCACGGTTCCGATAGCGACCTGCCGCGGATCGTGCGTCGCCGCGGGAATCGGCAGCGACGGCGGCTCGACGACGATCGTCGCCCGGCCGCCGCGGCGCACGAGCGCCTCGAGCGGCTCGCCGACGAGCGGAAACCGGAGCGCATCCCGCACCGCAGCACCCACGTCCGCGATCGCCTCCCCCGGCGGCGGTGGGCGCAGGACTACGGCGTCGTCGGCCGCGTTCACGATCGTGAGCCGCGTCCCGGCAAGCATCGGGACACGCTTCACGGGACGCGGCGGTAGAGGCGGAAGAAGGTGGGACGGAAGCCGCGGCGCGGCCAGTACCGCGAGGAGAGGAGGTTGACCGAGCGCCAGTCGGTCGTCATCGAGCGGAAACCGTGCTCGTGTGCCCAGGTGAGGACGTGACCGGTCAGCGCCAGCGCGACGCCGGTCCGCCTCGCGTCCGGAAGCGTCGCCGCGTGCGACAGGTCGATGTTGTCCTCCGGCACCCGTAGGTCCGCACCGGGACGCCTGAACAGAATCGCGTGGCCGACAGGCCGGCCTTCTCGCTCGGCGACGAAGTGCGTGAACTCGCCCGGGTCGTCCCAGAGGTCGCTCCAGTCTGTGTGCAGCTCCTCGTCGGTCGGCAACGCGAGGCCGGAGAAGCTGGGCGACTGCGAATGCACCTCCCACAGCCCGTGGTCGAGCCGGGCGACGAGGCGGAGGTCGTCGGGCGTCCCGGGACGGATTTCGACGTTGGCCTCGACCGGCCGCATCGGAGCCGTCTCGCGCACCGCCCAAATGAACTGGACGCCGAAGGCGAGCCGCAGCCATGCGTCCACCAACGGCTCGTCCGTCGCCGGCATGGCCGCAGCGTGGCGGACGCAGCCGGCGGCGTACCAGCGCGCGGCGAGCGCCGCGTAGAGGTCGCGAACAGCCTCGGGCTCGCGGGCGGCGCAGCCGGCGAAGTCGACGAAGCCGCTATCGCCGAGCAGAGGGTCGGCCACGACCCGTCCCACGAGATAAGCGACGACCTCGTCTCCTTCGAACGCGACCACGCCGTCCGCACGATCGCGATCGAGGTCTCGCTCGATCTGCGCCCGGAAGTCGGAGATCCGGGGTAGCAGCGGCTCGGCCTGCCGGTGCCGCTCGTGACGCTCGGCCAGCAGGCCGGCGGCTGCATCCAGATGCTCGTCCTCGAGCGGCTCGATTTCGATCTCCGGCATCGGCGCGGGACGATAGTCAGCCGCGCCGGAATACACTCGAGATGTGAGCCCGAAGACCCTGACAGGCGAGGAGCTCCAGCTCGATGACGCGCCGGCACGCGACTCGGAGCTGTTCCTCGTCGACGGCAACAACCTCGCCTATCGCGCGTTCTTCGCGCTGCCCGAGGAGCTGGCGACCAGCGAGGGCTTTTCGACCAATGCCCTGCTCGGGTTCACGAACATGCTGTTCAAGCTGCTCGCGGACTATCGGCCGAAAGGCGTCGCCGTCGCTTGGGACACGCGGGCCGTCCACCGCCAGGCGCTGCTCGACACGTACAAGATCGAGCGCAGGCCGATGCCCGGCCTGCTCGCGGAGCAGTTCCCCTACTTCCGGCCGATCGTGGAGGCCTTCGGCTACCGGAACCTCGAGTTCGAGGGCTGGGAGGCCGACGACGTAATCGCGACGCTCGCGACGCGCGCGGACGAGGCCGGGATCAAGACGACGGTGGTCTCGACCGACCGGGACGCCTTTCAGCTCGTGACCGACAACGTCGCCCTGATGATGACTCCGCGCGGCGTCGCCGACGTCAACGTCTACACGCCGGAGCGCGTCGAGGCGAGGCTCGGGATCCGGCCCGACCAGGTGCCGGACTTCATCGGCCTCAAGGGCGACCCCTCCGACAACATTCCGGGCATCCCCGGGATCGGCGACAAGACGGCCGGCCAGCTGATCGCGAAGTACGGGTCGCTCGAGGAGGTGATCGAGCACGCCGACGAGCTGACGCCTGCCCGCTCCCGGGCGATCAAGGAGCACGCGGAGCAGGCGCGCGCGGCCAAGGAGCTCGCGACGATGCGCCGCGACCTCGAGGTCGACTGCGATCCCGCCGCGCTCGTGCTCGCGCCGCCTGACCGCTCGGAGCTGAAGGAGATGTTCCGGCGCTTCGAGTTCCGCAACCTGCTGAACCGCGTCGACGAGCTCGACGCGGCCGTCCCGGCCGAGGCGCGCCAGCTCGAGGGCATCGTCGTGCCGTGGCGCGAAGCCGAGCTCGCCGGGCCCGGAGGCTTCGCCGCCGACGCCGACCGTGCGGCGCTGGCCACCGAGGACGAGGTCGTCGTCGGTCGACGGCCGGAGCGGTTGGACGGCGAGCTGGTCGCGCACGATGCGAAGGCGCTCCGGATCTCCGCTGCGGACGACACGATGATCGCGGCGTACCTGATCGAGCCGAGCCGCGCGTCGTATGAGCTGGACGACCTCGCTGCCGAGTACGGCATCGAGCTGCTGCCGGAGCCGAAGGCCGAGGAGGAGACGGCGCAGCTCGTCCGCCACGCCGCGGCGACCCTCCGGCTTCGCGACCCCCTGCTCGATCGCGTCCGGGAGCGCGGCCACGAGCACCTCTACCGCGAGATCGAGCTCCCGCTGACGGAAGTCCTCGTCGCCATGGAGACGGCCGGAGTCCGGATCGATACGTATCGGATGGGTGAGATCACCGCGCGTCTCGCCGACCGGGTCGAGGAGCTCGAATCGCGCGCATACGAGCTGGCGGGCGAGGAGTTCATGCTCGGCTCGACGCAGCAGGTGGCCCACATCCTGTTCGAGAAGCTCGGTCTCACGCCGGGCCGTAAGGGCAAGACCGGCTACTCGACCGACACGCGCGTGCTGCGGACGATCCGCGGCGAGCACGAGATCGTCCCGGTGATCGAGGAGTGGCGCGAGTACTCGAAGCTCTTGAACACCTACCTCGGGCCGCTGCCGTCGTTGCTCGGGGAAGACGGGCGCCTGCACACGACGTTCAACCAGACGGTCGCCGCGACGGGGCGTCTGTCGACGTCGAACCCGAATCTGCAGGCGATCCCGATCCGCACCGAGCTGGGTCGGGAGATTCGCTCCGCCTTCGTCGCCGAGCCCGGTTGGAAGCTCGTTTCGGCCGACTACTCGCAGATCGAGCTGCGGATTCTCGCGCACGTCTCCGGTGAGCCGAAACTGCGCGACGCGTTCGCGCGCGGCGAGGACATCCACCGTGCGACCGCGGCCGAGGTGCTCGGCGTCGATCCGGCGCAGTTGACGACGGGGCAGCGGTCGATCGCGAAGATGATCAACTTCGGGATCGTCTACGGGATCTCGGCGTTCGGGCTCTCGGAGAATCTGGAGATCCCGCGCGAGGAGGCGCAGGCGTACATCGACGCGTACCTGGCGCGGTTCCCGCACGTGCAGGACTTCATCCAGCGCACGATCGAGGAGGCCCAGGAGGACGGGTACACGACGTCGTTGCTCGGCCGGCGCCGGCCGGTGCCGGAGCTGCGCGCCTCGAACCGGCAGACGCGTTTGCTGGGCGAGCGGCTCGCGGTCAACTTCGTCATGCAGGGCTCGAACGCCGACATCATCAAGGTGGCGATGATCGCCATCCACCGCCGGCTGCGGGAGGAGGGGCGGGCGGCGAGGCTCGTCCTCCAGATCCACGACGAGCTCCTGCTCGAGGCGCCCGAGAACGAGGTGAGCGCGGTGAAGGAGCTCGTGCGCGAGGAGATGTGCAATGCCTACGCGCTCGACCCGCCGCTCGCCGTCGACGTCGGAGTCGGCGACGACTGGAATGACGCGAAGTCGTGAACTGCGGCTCGCGCTTTCGCGCGAGCCTGACGACGGCCGGGGTCTGTCCCCGGACGTGTCGCGGCCGGCCATGTCGGGGGACTGTCCCCGGGCGTGGCTAAGAAGGCTGCCGCGACAGCTCGCGGCGCTTTAGGGTTGCTGCGTGCTCGTCAAGCTGGCTGACGGCTACCGCCTCAACGTGGAGGAGGTCGGAGGCGGGTTTCCGCTGATCGTCCTCCACGGCGGCCCGGGCCTGGACCACCAGATGTTCCGGCCGTACCTCGACTTGCTCGGGGACGAGTTCCGCCTGCTCTACGTCGACGAGCGCGGACAGGGCCGGTCGGACCGCGTCGATCCGGAGACGCTGTCGCTCGACGTCTTCGCTCGCGACGTCGACCTGCTCGCGGGGGCGCTCGACCTGGACGAGTTCGGGCTGCTCGGGCACTCGTTCGGCGCGATCATCGCGACGTACCACGCGACGGAGCTCGGCACCGCCGCCGCGTACGTCATCTCGGGGGGCGGCGATTCGAGCGCCGCGCTCGATGCGGACGTCGAGGCCTCACTGGCCGCGCTCGGCGAGGGCGAGGCCGAGATTCGGGCGAGCTGGGAGCGGGAGAAGACGGTCGAGACCGACGAGCAGCTGAGGCAGCTCGTTCGCGACCAGATGCCCTTCCACTTTCACGGCGAGCCCCCGCCCGGATACGGGGAGCCCGCAGCCGGCTCGCCCGAGGTCCTGCGTCATTTCGCGAACGCCGGGTACGGCGACTTCGACTACCGCCCGCTGCTCGCGCGCGTGAGCAAGCCGACGCTCGTGATCGTGGGCGAGCACGACCGCACCACGACGCCACGCGCCGCCGGCGTCCTCCACGAAGGCATCGCAGGCAGCGAGCTCGTCGTCGTCCCTGACGCAGGCCACATGAGCTTCGTGGAGCAGAGAGATACGTACGTCTCCGCTGTGCGGGGCTTTCTCGCCCGTGCCGCGCCAAAAGAGGTGAAACCGACGGGGCTATACTGACCGCCGCTTTGGCGAACGAGATAGTCAACCCCGAAACACAGGCAACGGAGCGCGAGGCGCCCGGAGCCGAGCTCGACGAGTCTGCGTTCTGGACGACCGGCCCCGAGGGCGAGCTCGTCCCGAACTACGACGCCACCTTCCCCACGATCAACGAGGGCGAGGTCGTCCACGGCACCGTCGTCCGCGTCGACAAGGACGAGGTGCTCGTCGACATCGGCTACAAGTCTGAGGGGGTCATTCCGGTCGCGGAGCTCTCCATTCGCCGCTCCGTCAACCCCGAGGACGAGGTCAACGTCGGCGAGGAGATCGACGCGCTCGTGCTGACGAAGGAGGACGCCGAGGGGCGGCTGATCCTGTCGAAGAAGCGCGCGCGGTTCGAGCTCGCGTGGAAGAAGATCGAGGAGGCGGCAGAGTCGGGCGAGCCCGTCAACGGCAAGGTGATCGAGGTCGTCAAGGGAGGCCTCATCCTCGACCTGGGCGTTCGCGGCTTCCTGCCGGCCTCGCTCGTCGACATCCGACGCGTCCAGGATCTCGACGAGTTCCTCGGTCAGGAGCTGCGGGCGAAGGTGATCGAGCTCAACCGCTCGCGGAACAACGTCGTGCTCTCGCGCCGCGCAGTGCTCGAGGACGAGCGCAAGGAACAGCGGCAGCAGATTCTCGACCGCCTCAACCCCGGCGACGTCGTCGACGGCCAGATCTCGAACATCGTCGACTTCGGCGCCTTTGTCGACCTGGACGGGATGGACGGCCTCATCCACATCAGCGAGCTCTCCTGGAGCCACGTCAACCATCCGTCGGAGGTGCTCGAGATCGGCCAGGACGTGAAAGTCAAAGTGCTCGACATCGACCGCGAGCGCCAGCGGATCTCGCTCGGGCTCAAGCAGACGCAGTCGGACCCGTGGCAGCAGGTGCTAGAGCAGTACCACGAGGGCGACGAGGTCGACGGCAAGGTGACGAAGGTCGTCACGTTCGGCGCCTTCGTCGAGATCCTGCCGGGCGTCGAGGGGCTCGTGCACATCTCGGAGCTTGCTCAGCATCACGTCGAGAACCCGCGGGAGGTCGTATCGCAGGGCGACGAGGTGAAGGCCAAGATCATCGAGGTCGACGCCGAGCGGCGCCGCCTGTCCCTCTCGCTGAAGCGGGTCGAGGGCGGCGGAGTCGTCTCGCGCGCCGACGACGCTGAGCCCATCGAAGGAACGCCGGATCTCGACCTGTCGGAAGAGGTATTCCCCGAGACGGAGTCTCGTGTCCCCGAAAGCGGACCAGGCGAGGGCGCTCGGGCGAACGGAGAGGTTCCGCCAGCCGAGCTAGACACGGCCGAGACGCCGGCGGCGCAGAGCGCCGAAACGCCGGCCGGCGAGGCCTCCGATGCGGCTCCGCCCGAAACCGGGGACGTGCCTCCAGAGACCGTCGACCAGAGCATCGAGGCCGACGCGCAGGCGCCCGACGAGCAGGGCCCAGGCGACTCGGAGGGCGAGCCGCCCGCTCCGCCGGCCGAGGCCGAAGCCGAGTAACGTGGCGCGACCGGTCGCGGTCGCGATCACGGGGGGAATCGGGGCCGGCAAGACCGAGGCGCTGCACGCGTTCGCTCGGCACGGCGCCGCGACGCTGTCGAGCGACGACATCGTCCACCGCCTTTTGCGTGACGACGAGGAGGTCCGCGCCGCGCTGCGCGACCGGTTCGGAACCGGCATCCTCGACGACGCCGGCAACGTCGACCGGCGCGCGATCGGCCGGATCGTCTTCGACGACAGACAGGCGCTCGCCTGGCTCGAAGGCCTGCTCCACCCGCGCGTCTCGGCCGAGTACATGGCGTGGCGGGAGGCGCTTGGGGCGCTCCCGGACCCGCCCGCCGTCTGTGCGACCGAGGTCCCGCTGCTCTACGAGGTGGGCGGCGAGAAGCGTTTCGACGTCGTCGTCCTGATCACGGCGCCGCCTGAGATACGGCGCGAGCGCGCGCGTGTGCTCAGCCCGGGGGAACGCGAGGTCCGGCTGATCCCCGACGAGGAGAAGGCCGAGCGCGCCGACTTCGTCTACGTCAACGACGGGACGCGCCTGCAGCTCGACGAATTCGTTGCCGGCGTCGTCGAGCGCCTGGAGGTGCGGGCGTGAGGCGGCTCGCGGCGTTCGTCAGCCTGCTCGTCGTGGTGGGGGCGGCTTTCGCGTACGTCCAGACGGCAAACCCCGGCTGGTGGGTTCGCCTGTGGTACCCGCTCAAGTACGGCGCCATCGTGCGCGGCCATGCGCGCAACTACCACCTCGACCCGGCGCTGCTCGCCGCCGTCATCTACCAGGAGAGCAAGTTCCGCCCGCGCGTCAGGTCGGACTCCGGCGCGATCGGGCTCATGCAACTGCTCCCTGACACCGCGAAGGGGATCGCGATCCACACCGGCGGCACGAGGTTTCGCGTCGACGACCTCTACGACCCCGAGATCAACGTCCGCTACGGCTCCTGGTACCTCCGCCACCTGCTCGACAAGTACGGCGACGAGCGGACGGCGCTCGCTGCGTACAACGCCGGCCAGCAGAACGTCGACGAGTGGCGCCGCGACGGCAAGGGGATCGCGTTCGGCGAGACCCGCCACTACGTCGACCGGGTCGAGCACCTGAAGACGCTCTATCGGCGTGGCTACGGCAGTAGACTCGGCGCCGCACCATAGCGACATTTGACAACCGCCAGAGTGATGTCATAATGATGTCACGATGCAGCTGGAGGGATTCGTCGAGGGCCTTCAGGCCGACCTCGAACAGATCGCGGCCGTCGGGGACGACGCGACTGCCGAGGCGGCGCGCCGCCTGATCGCGGCCGTCCGCGCGTCGGCGGGCCTGCGCTTGCTGGACGTCCTCAGCGAGGCGGCGCTGGAATTGACGGCCCAGCTGCCGTCCGGGCACGTCGAGGTGCGGGTCGCCGGCCAGGACCCGTCGCTCGTCTACGTCGAGGAAGAGGCGGAGGCGGCCCCTCCCGCCGCAGGAGAGGACGCGCAGGCGGCGCGAATCACGCTGCGTCTCCCGGAGGCCCTCAAGGCCGCCGTCGACGCCGCCGCCGCGCGCGAAGGGGTGTCCGTCAACACGTGGCTCGTCCGGGCCCTCGGCCGCGCCGTCGGCTCGGGCGGCGCGCGCCGTGGCCCTGGAAACCGTCTGACCGGCTTCGGCCGGAGTTAGGAGGGGAGCATGTTCTTCCATTCACCGTTCGGGCATGTCGAGGTTCGTGTCGACTCGCGGAGGCCGCGCGACACCCGCGTGCGGCCGTCGCTCGAGGTCGTTCGCCGCGTTCGGCGGCGCCCGTCATGAGGCGCGAGGCGTTCGAAACGCCGGGCGATGTGACGCTCGAACTGAGTCTCGCAGGGGGTCGGATCGAGATCGTCACCGCCGAGAGCACGAAGACGGAGGTCGAGCTGGACGCGCGCGGAAACGGGGACGAGGCGCAGCGAATGCTGGACGACGCCCGGATCGAGCTCCGCGGGGACAACCACGTCGTCGTCGAGGTGCGGAAGCGCGGCATCCTCGGCTTCCTCCGAGACCTCGACGTGCAGCTGTCGATCCGCGCGCCTCACGGCGCCCACGTTCGGAGCGAGACTGCCGCTGCGCAGCTGCGCGGCCGTGGCCGGTTCGGGTCGCTCGAGGCGCGCAGCGCCTCCGGCGACGTCGATCTCGACGAGGTGACAGGCGATGCCCTCGCGAAGACGGCCAGCGGCGACGTCGGCCTCGTGGAGGTGGGCGGCGACGCCGTCGTCAACACCGCGTCGGGTGACGTAGAGCTCGGCCGCGTGGCCGGCGAGGCGGTGGTCAAGACGGCTTCGGGCGACGTGACCGTCCGGGAGGGTGGCCGCGCCGTCAACGTCTCGACCGCGTCCGGCGACCAGCGCGTCGGCGCCGTAACGGCCGGAGCCGTGACGCTGCAATCGGCCTCGGGCGACATCGGCGTCGGGATCCGTGAGGGGTCGAACGTCTGGGTCGACGCCAGGGCGATGAGCGGTAGGACGCGCTCCGAGCTCGAGCTCGACGACGTCCCGCCCGCAGGAGACGCCCCGCTGGTGGAGCTACGGGCGACCTCGATGAGCGGCGACGTCACCGTCTCACGCGCGCGGGTCGAGCCGGGTCGGTAGCGGCATGCTGCGAGACCGGCGCCTGCTCGCCCTGCTCGTCGCCGAGACGATCTCGACGACAGGGACGCAGATGACGTGGCTCGCGCTGCCATGGTTCGTGCTGATCACCACTGGGTCGGCCGGGAAGATGACGCTCGTGCTCGCAGCCGAGGCCGTCGGGCTCGTGCTGCTGGCGCTGCCGGCCGGCTCGGCGCTGGAGCGAATCGGCTCGCGCCGGATGATGATGGTCTCCGACGCCGCGCGCCTTCCGCTCACGCTGGCGGTGCCGGTGCTGCACTGGACCGACTCGCTCTCGTTTCCGCTCCTGCTCGCGCTCGTCTTCGCGGTCGGGGCGTTGACGGGGCCCTACTTCGCGGCGCAGCGGACGATCGTGCCCGACCTCGTTGGCGAGGATGAGCGCGTCGTCGGCAAGGCGAACGCCTTCCTTCAGAGCGCGACCCGCGTGACGTTGCTCCTCGGTCCGGCCGTCGCCGGGTTTCTGATCGCCTGGTTCGGCGCGCCGAGCGTGCTCGTGATCGACGCGGCGACGTACGCCGTCTCGTTCGTGCTCGTCGGCGTCTTCGTCCGCCAGCGGCATGAGTCGAAGCCCACGGCGGTTGAGCGTACGCGGTTCCTCGACGGGCTGCGGTTCGTCCTTCGGGACCCGCTGCTTCGCGGCTGGTCGATTGCGTTCACCGCCGGTGATGCCGCGTGGACGGCTTGCTTTGCGGCCGTGCCCGTGCTGGTCGTCGCCGAGTACGACGCCGATCCCCGCATCGCCGGCTGGATCTTCGCGGCCTTCGGCGTCGGCGCCGTCCTCGGGAACGCCGCCGCGTACCGGCTCCAGGACCGGGTGGACGGGCTGCTGATCGTGGCAACGCTCACGCTCGGCCAGGCGCTGCCGCTGTGGGTCTTCGCCTTCCATGTCCCGGCGGCCACGCTCGTCGGCGCGATGCTCGTCTCCGGGGTCTTCAACGGCCTTGTCAATCCGTCCCTGCACACGCTGATCACGCTGCGCCCGCCGCGGGCGATGCGTGCGCGGGTGATGTCGGCCCGGAACGCGATCTCGATGCTGTCGTCGCCGCTCGGGCTCGTGTTCGCCGGGCCGGTCCTGAGCACCGCAGGCGCGCATCCGGTGCTGGTGGGCTTCGCGGCCGTCCAGACCGGCGCGATGGCGCTCGCGTCGGTCGTCAGCCTGCGGGCGCTCAGTCGACCCGTTCTTGGACTTCGTTCGTCTTAGCCGTCAACGCCCCGAACGCCGCCTGCAGGAAATCGTTGGCGGCCGCCGCTCCGAGCGACCAGGTCAGCAGACGTCCGAACCGGGGCGCGAGAATCTGTGTCGACGCGAGTGCGGCCGCGGCCCAGGTCCCGACGCACCGCGTACAAGTGACGAGCTCGCCGATCGCCTGCTCCATCCCGCCGGTCACCGGCTCCTCGTCGCCGCCGTGGGCGTGGCAGCGCACGAACGGCTGCCGGATGAAGCTCGTCACCTCGTCGTGCGACAGCGTCCGGGCGGCCTTGAACGATGCCGCGGCGAGCACGAAGAAGTCGAGCGGCGTCTGGCACTGGGGGTCGCGCCCGGTCAGCCGGCTCAGCACTCCGGCGGCCCCGAGCAAGCCCGTGAAGCCGCCCATGATCGTGGCGTAGGAGCCGTAGGGCGGCCGTTCTTCGACCGCGGACATCGCAGCTAGCCTTGTTCCCGATGCCCGAGTTCAAAACATCGGACGCCTACAGCCCCACCGGCGACCAGCCGCAGGCGATCGCGGCTCTCGCGGCCGGCCTCGAGGGCGGCGAGCGCTACCAGACGCTGATCGGCGCAACCGGCACCGGCAAGACGGCGACGATGGCGTGGACGATAGAGAAGGTCGGCAAGCCGGCGCTCGTGATCGCGCACAACAAGACGCTGGCGGCGCAGCTGTGCAACGAGTTCCGCGAGTTCTTCCCACAGAACGCGGTCGAGTACTTCGTCTCGTACTACGACTACTACCAGCCCGAGGCGTACGTGCCGCAGGCCGATCTCTACATCGAGAAGGACTCGTCGCAGAACGACGACATCGCCCGGTTGCGGCTCGCAGCTACGTCGGCGCTGTTCACGCGCCGCGATGCGGTCGTCGTCGCCTCCGTCTCTTGCATCTACGGCCTCGGCTCGCCGGAGGAGTGGCGCGAGCGGGTGCTGATCCTGAATGTGGGGGAGGAACACGACCGCGATCTTGCGCTGCGGAAGCTGATCGACAGCCAATACGTGCGCAACGACTCCGTCCTCGGCCGCGGCCGCTTCCGGGTCAAGGGCGACGTCGTCGAGGTGCAGCCGGCGAACCAGGAGACCGCGTATCGGATCTCGTTCTTCGGCGACGAGGTCGAGCAGATCAGCCACTTCGACCCGCTGACCGGGGAGATCTTCGCCCACCTCGACAACGTCGCGATCTGGCCGGCGACGGAGTACGTCACCTCGAAGCCCACCATCGAGCGCGCCGTCGACGAGATCCGCTTCGAGCTCGAGCAGCAGGTCAAGCACTTCGAGTCCGAGAACCGGATGCTCGAGGCGCACCGGATCCGCCAGCGGACGGAATACGACCTGGAGATGCTGCAGGAACTGGGCTTCTGCAACGGGATCGAGAACTACTCGCGGATCCTCGAGGGCCGCGCGCCGGGCTCGCACCCCTTCACGCTGCTCGACTACTTCCCGCAGGACTTCGTGATCTTCGTCGACGAGTCGCACCAGACGGTGCCCCAGCTCGGCGGCATGTACGAGGGTGACCGTTCACGCAAGCAGACGCTCGTTGATTACGGCTTCCGGTTGCCGTCGGCGCTCGACAACCGGCCGCTCCGCTTTGACGAGTTCCTGGGCAAGGTGCCGCAGATGGTCTTCGTGTCGGCGACGCCCGGGCCGTTCGAGCTCCGGCAGTCCACGCGGGTCGCGGAGCAACTCGTCCGTCCGACCGGGATCGTCGATCCGGAGGTCGAGCTGCGCGCGACGAAGAACCAGATCGACGACCTCCTCAACGAGATCCGTCGCCGCGAGGACGCGGGCGAGCGCGTCCTGGTGACGACGCTGACGAAGAAGATGGCCGAGGACCTCACCGACTACCTGCTCGAGACCGGCGTCAAGGCCCGGTACCTGCACTCCGAGGTCGACACGCTGGAGCGGATCCAGATCATCCGCGAGCTGCGACTCGGTGACTACGACGTGCTCGTGGGCGTGAACCTTCTCCGCGAGGGCCTCGACCTGCCCGAGGTCTCGCTGGTCGCGATCCTGGACGCCGACAAGGAGGGCTTCCTGCGCGGCAAGACCGCGTTGATCCAGACGATCGGCCGCGCCGCCCGGAACACGAACGGCAAGGTGCTGATGTACGCCGACAAGCTGACGGAGGCGATCAAGGGCGCGATCGACGAGACCGACCGGCGAAGACGCGCGCAGCTCGCGTACAACGAGGAGCACGGGATCACGCCGGAGTCGATCCAGAAAGGTGTCTCGGACATCGCCGAGTTCCTTTCGCTCGAGGCGCCGACCGTCCCAGCGCGTCGGCGCCGCGACGGCCGCAAGGTCGAGGGCATGAGCGCGGAGGAGCTGGAACGGCTCGTGGTGACGCTCGAGGAGGAGATGTTCACCGCGGCGGAGGAGCTGCGGTTCGAGTACGCCGCGAAGCTGCGCGACGAGATCAAGGATCTCCGGCGCGAGCTGCTCGCGGCTGCGGAGGCCGCGGCCTAGAAGACCGCCGTGACGCTCGGCTTCATCGTCCTGATCCTCGTCTGGGGATTCATCATCGGCGGGCTCGCGCGCTTCGCGATCCCCGGGCCGGATCCGATGCCGATCTGGATGACGACTGCGATCGGCATCGGCGGCTCGCTGATCGGCGGGATCATCTCGCGCCTGCTCTTCGGGACCCCGGTCAGCTTCTTCTTCGCGTTCCTGGGCGCTGTGCTCCTGGTCGTCCTCTACCGGAAGTACGTCCAAAAGCGCGACATCTGGGGCCCGGGCGCACGCCGCATGTGAGGCGCTCGCTTGCGACGCCGTCTTGGAGGACGCCTGGGCTTGGCCCGGGCGTCCGTTTGATCCGGGTTGCGAAGACCGGTCGGATGAGTCTTCTGAAACCGTGGGTAGGCCGCCCGCATGTTTTCTGGCATGAGCGCGCGGAAACAGCGCGCTCATGCACTGGGTATGGCTCATCATCGTCGGCGCGATCGTCGGTGCCCTCGGACGCCTTCTCCATCCGGGCCGTGACCCGATGGGCTGGATCGTCACGATCCTCATCGGCATCGCGTCTCTCGTCGTCGCAGGCCTGATCTTCAGCAGCGGCTGGCTGGAGTTCCTCGTCGGAATCGTCGTCGCGATCGTGCTCGTCGCGGTCGTCGGTCGGTTCTTCGGGGAACGCGGGCGAGGCGCAACCGCAGGGATCTAGGCAGGCCGGATCTGGAGCGGCTGACGGCCGCGCGGGAACCTCCGCAAAGCCGTCAGCCCCCAGTCCTGCTCGCGCCAGACGTACGTCTGGACCACGAGCTCGTCGCGGCGCGCGTCGTAGACGTGCAGTCCACGCGCCTCGCCACGGCGGTTCGGGCGCGGCTGGCCGAGCCCCGGAGCGACCGAGACGGTCACGCCACGGAGGCTTCCGGGGGCAACCTCGAACTCGTGCCGCTCCGCGACCGCCGCCTGGTGGATGTGGCCGGCGAGGATCAGCTCTGCGCCGGCGTCGACGAGTGCGGCGAGGACGTGGCTCCGTCGGGCGACCGGCTTCTTGCGCGAACGCCACGGGGCGCCGATCAGGTGGTGGTGCAGCACGACCACCCGTAAGGCTGTCGGAGGCGCCTCGCGCAGCAGCTCCTCGGCCAGCCGCAGCTGGGCCGCCCGCACGCCGCCGGACTGGTGCCGCCACGGCCGCACCGAGTTCAACCCCACGACATGGAGCTCCGCCGAGCGGTGAACCGGCTCGGATGTCTGCCACTGCCGCTCGAACTCCCGGAACGGGTGTGTGAACCGAGCCGGAAACGCCCAGGGGATGTCGTGGTTGCCGGGGACGACGAGCAAGGGGCGCGCCAGGCGCTTGAGAAAGGCGGCCGCTCGCTCGTGCTGCTCGCGCCGGCCGCGGTGGGTCAAGTCACCGCTCGCGACGATCAAATGCGGGTCGGCGCGCTCGATCAGGGCGGCCAGCGCACGCTCGACCGCCGGCTCCTCGACGGTGCCGACGTGGAGGTCGGAGAGGTGAAGGAGCCGCACGGGCACCGGCGAAGCAGGCTAGTACACTGGATTACGTGCCCGACGAGACCACCGAGATCTTCGACGATCTCTACCTGGGGCTCCGCGCGGGCGGCGCTCTGCGGAAGCAGCGCCGCGGCGAACCGCTGACTTCCGAGGAGCAAGAGGCTCTCGGCCGCTGGCAGCGCCTCTCAACCGTGCGCAAAGGCGTCGCGATCGGTGCCTTCGGCCTCGGGACCTTCGGGTTGGGGTTTACGCTCGGCGGCCTGGTGTTCGGTAAGTGGCGTAAGGCCTAGGCGCGCGCTCAGCCTTCGGAGGCCGTGCCGACCTGTGCGGCACGGCCGCTAATCCCGGTCGAGGGTTCGCGACGGTCATCCCTCCGCATCTTGCGCCGGACCGCGGCATCGCTTGCGATGCCGCTTAAGAGGCCGTGCCGACCTGTGCGGCACGGCCGCTAATCCCGGTTGAGGGTACGCGGCCGTTATCCCTCTGCATCTTGCGCCGGAAAGAGCACCGTCGGCGCCTCCTCCCGCGCCGGGTCCCTGTCGCGCACGATCACGTCGACGAGCGTGACGAGGACGGCCGCGAGCGGGACGGCGAGGAGCACGTAGACGCCACCGAGCAGCAGCCCGATCGCCGTCACCGCTACGAGGACGACGAGCGGCGACAGGCCGACTGCATGGCCGAGGACCCGCGGGACGACGATGTAGTCCTCGAACAGCCGCACCCCGAGCACCGTCAGACCGGCGGCCAGGGCGACCTGCCATGAGACCGTGAGGCCGACGCCGATCGCTACAGCGCCGGCCACGAGCGGCCCGATGACCGGGACGATTTCGACAACACCGGCGAACATCCCCAGCAGTAGCCAGAACGGGAGGCCGATCGCCCAGAACGCGAGGGAAAGCACCGTGCCGACGAACAGGATCAGGACGAGCTGCCCGCGCACGAACGCGCCGAGCTTCGCGTCGATCAGCTCCCACGTGTCGCGGACGACCCTCCGTCGCGCGCGCGGCAGGATGGATAAGAGAACACGCATCGCACGCTCCCGCTCGAAGATCCAATAGGCCGCGACCGCGAACGTGAAGAAGATGCCGATGATGACCTCGAAGGCGGCCTTCGTCACGGTTATCGAGGCGTGGAAGAGCGAGCCGGCGGCCGGCAGCTTCTTCAGCCGCTTCTGCAGGGAGACGAGGATCTCGTGCTTGATCCCCGTGGAGTTCTTGGCGGCCTGGTTCAGCTCGCTCCGCGAGGTCGGGACCGTGCCAACGGCATCGCCGACCTGGGTGACGGCGCGCGGGACGACGAGCCACAGGAACACGGCGACGACACCCGCCAGCGCCAGGTAGTGGAGGGTGAGGCCCACGCTCTTCGGAACGCCACGCCTGTTCAGGGCGTCGATTCCCGGTCGCATCGCGGCCGCGATCACCAGTCCGAGGAAGAAGAGCGACAGGAGGACGCGCAGCTTCCAGAGCGCCACCGCAAGGACGAGGATGCCGAGCACGACCAGCGTCGCAACCGCTGCTTTGCGGGCAATTCCTGCCATCACATCGTTGTCCCCCTTACGGCGGTACGCGCAAACGCGCGCAGGAGGCTCAACCGCGGCGGCGAAGCCGCGCTCGTGCGGCAAGATCAGCGCGACCGCGTCTATCTCGACGCCCGCAAGCACGCTGTCGTGCTGCTTCCGGCGATGCTGCGCGCGTTCCTTATTGCCGCCGCGGGCGGCTTCCTCTGCTCGCTCGGCTGGCCACTGCCGGTCGTCGGCGCCGTGCTCGTGATCGCAGCGGCGCTAGTCGCGGTACGGGCGGTCTGGCAGTGGGAGCGGACACACGTGATCGTCACGGCCGAGAAGGTGGCGCTCGTGCGCGGGACGCTTCGCCGCCGGACCGCCGCGGTCGGGCTCGACCGGGTCGGGTCGATCGAGGTCGACCAGAACCTGTTCGGCCGCCTGCTCGGTTACGGCACGTTGATCGCCGGACCGCTCCGGATCACGCACGTGCCGCAACCCCGTAACGTCTACGGCATCGTCGAGAGCCTCAGTCCGTAACCGGCACCTTGTGATCGAGGTCCAGAACCTGACGAAGCGGTTCCGCAGCACGACCGCCGTCGACGACCTCAGCTTCAGCATCCCGAAGGGGCGGATCACGGGCTTCCTCGGCCCGAACGGCGCCGGCAAGACGACGACGCTGCGGATCCTGCTCGGGCTCGCGCTCCCGACCCGTGGGCGGGCGACCGTCGCCGGACGCCTGTACCGCGAGCTCGACTCGCCGCTCCGGACCGTCGGTGCAGTGCTCGAGGCTTCGAACTACCACCCGGCGCGGAGCGGCCGTAACCACCTGCGCGTCATGGCGACTACGGCCGGGATCCCGCGCTCCCGCGTCGAGGAGGTGCTTGCAGAGGTCGAGCTCGTAGCGGCGGCCAAGCGCAAGGTCGGCGCCTACTCGCTCGGGATGCGCCAGCGGCTCAGCGTCGCGGCCGCTCTGCTGGGCGAGCCCGAGCTCCTCGTGCTCGACGAGCCTGCGAACGGGCTCGACCCGGAGGGGATCCGCTGGCTGCGGAACTTCCTGCGTGACTTCGCAGGCCGCGGCGGCACGATCTTCGTCTCCAGCCACGTCCTCGCCGAGGTCTCGCAGCTCGCGGACGAGGTTGTGATCATCCACCGCGGCAAACTCGTTGCGCACGAGTCCGTCGCCGCCCTGACCGCGCGGGCGGCGGGGGCGACGCGGGTGCGGTCGCCGCGCGCCGAGGAATTGCTGCAGCGGCTGCGCACGGCGGGAATCGAAGTGGAGGCGTCGGACGACCGGCTCAACGTGCACGCGCCGCCGGAGCAGGTCGGCGATCTGGCCGCGGAGGCGGGCATTCCGTTGCACGAGCTCGTCGCCGAGACCGGCACGCTTGAGGAAGCCTTCCTCGAGCTGACGAAGGAGCAGGCATGAACCTTCTCGGGGCCGAGCTTCTGAAGGCGCGAACGACGCGCCTACTGCTCTGGTACGGCGTGGGGCTCGTCGGCTTCCTCATCTTCGTCGTCTCGATCCATCTCGGGACCGATGACCCGTCCGATCTCGCGACCGCATCGACGCAGCGCTCCCTCTTCGCCGTCAGCGGGCTTGCGGCGATCGTCGCGATCCTCGTCGGTACCGTCCTGCTCGCCGGCGAGTACGCGCATGGGACGATCAACCAGAGCTTCCTCGCCGTTCCGGTGCGCGAGCGCCTGGTGGCGGCGAAGCTCGCCGCTGCGGCACTCGTCGGCGCCGGGCTCGGCGTGCTGGCGGCCGTGGCCGTCTTCGTGCTCGGCGAAGCCTGGTACGCCGGCCGGGGCGTCACGCTCCACCTCGGAGATGGGACGCTGACGCCGGTGGCCGGTGCTGTCGCGGCCTCGGCCCTCGCCGCAGCGGCTGGAGTCGGCCTGGCCGGAATCCTCCGGCGCCAGACGGCGGCGATCGTCTTGATTCTCCTCTGGCTGTTGATCGGCGAGAACGTCGTCTCGATCAGCGCGACCGCGGCGCGCTA
>JBKOYZ010000200.1:0-28216 GCA_046725655.1 Actinomycetota bacterium
GAGAACGTGGGAGACCGCGATCAGCCGCGTCCGTTCGGTGACGCGGTCGAGGATCACGCCGGCTGCCTCCGCGGCGGGGTGCGCCGCGACCGGAGCGACGACGACCCGCGCGCCGGAGGCGTTCAGCGGCAGGACGAGGCCGGGATGCTCCGAATCGGTCGTGACTACCTCGTCGTCCGGGCCAAGGTCGAGGCCGGCCAGGACGACGTGAACCGAGTCCGTCGTCGACATCGTCAGCGCGACGCGGTCGACCGGAGCCCCGAGAAGCCGGGCGATCCGCTCGCGAACCGCCTCGCGCAGGCTCAGCATCCGCTCGAAGTACGGCTTGCCGCCACGCCCGCGCTCGAGATCCGAGCGCGCCTGCTCGGCCATCGCCTCGGCCGAGGCGCGGCTGAGCGGGCCCGTGGTGCCGGCATTGAGGTAGGCGAGACGCTCCAGCACCGGGAACTGCGCCCGAGCCTGCTCGAACGTCACGCGGCCCTCGCCTCGACCGGCGTGTGGTCGGAAAGAACACGTCCGTCGACGGTTCGGCGCTCGCGCGGCCACCGCTCCAGCCGCGCGAGCCGAGCACCGCGTACGAGCAGCTGGTCGATTCCCGTGCCGATCGGCGCCGAGAACCCCCACTCCGCCTCGGTCAGCTCGGCCTGCGTCGCGGAACGGTCTGCCGGGACGTTGAAGTCGCCGGCAAGGACGCACACGTCCGTCGGGTCGGCGAAGCCGTCCGCGAAGACCGCCGCTCGCAACAGCTCTGCGTCGGCCAGGCGCTGGTCGGCCGGGTAACTGCTCGTGTGCAGATTGGCGACGGTGACGACGTTTCCGTCGGCCAGGCGCGCGCGGAGGACCTGCGCGACGCGCCGCTCCTTCCCCCACGCAAGGCGCGCGATCAGGCCGAGGCGGAGCCACTCGCCCTGCGCCTGGCGGTACGAGCGCGGATTCAGGACGAGCGTGTCGTGGTCGAGGACGGCGGCGTCGTCGCGCAGGAGGATCGCGTTCGCCTGCCCCGAGACGGACGATCGAAAGAGGCCGTTGTTGACCGACGTGATCATCCGCCCGAGCTCGGCGCCGATCGGCACCGGCCCCAGCCGGGGTCCCTGCGCGATCGCGGTCAGCGCCTGCATGCCGCTCCACGCGCCGAGGTGGCCGAGCGACCACACCGGTAACTCCTGAAGACAGACGATGTCCGGCGCATCGGCGGTGACGAGCTGCACCATCTCCTCCAGGTACGCGTGGCGCTCCGGCGGCTGCGCGTTGCCGTGGAAGAGGTTCCAGGTCCGGATGAGCAGCGGCAACGCCGGGCTAGTCTAGGCGCGTGTTTCGGCGCGGTCGGTTCGCGGACGTCATCTCGCGTCAGCTCGACCTGTTCGAACGCGAGCAGGCCAACTTGATTCGGGAGTGCGAGCAGGCCGAGCGCGCGTACGACCGTTCAGACCGGGACGAGGCCGAAGAGCGCTACGGCGATTACGTCGACCTCGTCGAGACCGGCACCGAGGCGCTTGCCGACCTGCGTGACCACTTCGCGGCGACGCTGGCCGAGGGCGACGACGACGAGTACGAGGAGGCGTTCAACCGCGCGGTGGCGAAGCGTCTGCCGCGGTTCGCGCTGGAGATCGAAAACCGCTGAGCCCGCGTCCGAGCGAGGGCCGCGCCACGCCCCACACTCACCACCCCACCCTGTTTGGGTGGGGCCGTGATCCACCCGCCGCCCTGCGGCGAGCGTATCGAGGAATGACGCACGCGTCAGTGCCGCGAGTGTGACGAAGCTGCGCCGGCCACGCCCGCGGCCGCAGCTCAGCGGTGCCCGAAGTGGTGCGCCTGAGGCAGGGAGCCGAAGACGTCGGCGCCGTTTGCGATTTGCTTCGCCAGCGGCACGAGCGACTCGAAGTCCGAGACGAGCACGTTCTGGTTCCGGCCCGACCGCTCGAACTTCCCGCGCGCGAGGATCAACGGCTCGGCGCGAACCAGCGGACGAAATCGCCGGTAGACCGGCGGTGGCACGATCAGGTTCACCTGGCCGAATTCGTCCTCGAGGAGCATGAAGACCACGCCGTTGGCCGTCGCCGGCCGCTGGCGCGCGACGGCGAGGCCCGCCACGGCGACGCGGCGGCCGTGCGCGCGCTCGGCGAGCTCGCGGCTCGACAGCGTTCCTTCCGGCAGCCGCGGCCGCAGCAGTGCGAGCGGGTGCACGCCGACCGAAAGGCTCGTCGTGCGGTAGTCGGCGAGCATCCGCTCCCACGATGTCTGGTCCGGGAGCTCCGGTGTCGCTGCCGTCGGGTCGAGGGAGAGCGCCAGCTGGCGCTCTTCGCCGCCAGACCCGGGCACGGTCGCCGGGCGGAAGGCGAGCCCGAGCTCCCAGAGCAGCTTGCGGCGCTTGCCGAACGCGTCGCAGGCGCCCGAGGCGACGAGCGCCTCCAAGCGGTCTTGGTCGAGCTCGACGCGTTGGGCGAGCTCGCGCACGCCGCCGTACGGCCCACGACACTCGCGTTCCTCGACCACGGCCTTCGCGCCCGGCTCCCCCAGCGAGGCCACGTATTCGAGCCCGACCCGCACGGCACCGTCCTCGAGCGCGCATCTCGCCGCGCTGCGGTTCACGTCGACCGGCCGCACCTCCACCCCGCGCCGCTGCGCATCGCGCACGAGCGACGCCGGCGGGTAGAAGCCCATCGGCTGAGCGTTCAGCAGCGCGCACAGGAACTCGGCCGGGTAGCGGTGGCGGAGCCACGTCGACTGGTACGCGAGCAGGCCGAAGGCGGCGGCGTGTGACTTGGGAAAGCCGAAACCGGAGAAGCCGGCGAGCTTGTCGTAGACGAGGTTCGCAGTCTCCGCGTCCACCCCGTTCCGAGCGGCGCCGTCCACGAAGCGGTCGCGATAGGCCTCGATCGCCTCTTCGCTCCGCTTGCGGCTCATCGCCCGGCGGAGTCCCTCCGCCTCGCCGACGGTGAACCCGGCCAGCGCCATCGCCACCTCGAGCACTTGGTCCTGGAAGACCACGACGCCGAGCGTCTCGCACAGCGCCTCCGCGAGCAGCGGGTGGTCGACCGGCGGCACGAACGTCGGGTCCTCGCGCAGCCGTGCGCGGTGCTCGATGTACGGGTGGACCGCCTTCCCCTGGATCGGCCCCGGCCGGACGAGCGCGACCTGGATCGTCAGGTCGTCGAGGTTCTCGGGGCGCGTCCGCAGGAGCGACTGCATCTGCGCCCGGCTCTCGATCTGGAAGACGCCGACCGTGTCCGCGCGCTGGATGTCGGCGAACACATCGCGGTCGTCGAGCGCGATGCGCGAGAGATCGACCGGCTCGTCTCGGGTCGCGGCTATCTGCTCGACGCAGTCTTCGACCGCCGACAGCATCCCGAGCCCGAGCAGGTCGATCTTCAGGAAGCCCGCGTCGGCGCACGAGTCCTTGTCCCATTGAACGAGCTGGCGCCCCGCCATCGCGGCGGGCATCACCGGCACGAGCTCGACGAGCGGGCGACTCGAGATCACCATCCCGCCCGGGTGCTGCGAGGCGTGGCGCGGGAGGCCGCCGATCTCCCTGCACAAGTCGCAGAAGGCGCGCCAGCGCGGCGAGCGGAGCTTCGTCTCGGCGTCCGGAAGCGACGCCACCTCTTCGACGACCCGGCGAGGGTTGCCCTCGGTTACCCGTGCGAGCCGCTCGAGCTCCGCGTGCGGGAGGCCGAGCGCCTTGCCCACGTCGCGGATCGCGCCGCGCGCGTTGTACGTCGAGAAGCTGGCGACGAGCGCGGCATGCTCTCGCCCATAGCGGTCGCTGACCGCCGGGAGCAGCTTCTCGCGGATGTCGCGTGGGAAGTCGAGGTCGATGTCCGGCACTCCCGCCATGTCGCGATTCAGGAAGCGTCCGAGCGAGAGGCCGGCGGCGACGGGATCGACGTGGGAGAGCCCGGTCAGGTAGCAGACGATCGAGCCGACCGAGCTGCCCCTCCCCCGCCCCGGCGGCAAGCTCGAGCGCGCCGAGTCGCGGCCGCGCACCTCGACGGCCAGCTCCCGTGCCAGCTCCAGGACCTCCCAGTGCAGGAGGAAGAAGCCGGCGAGACCGAGGTCGTCGATCAGCTTCAGCTCGGTGTCGAGCCGAGCTCTGGCTTTCTGTTTACGGCCGTTGCGGCCGGAGTAGCGCTCCGCGAACGCGTGGTTGCACACGCGCGCCAGCTGCGCGATCGCGGGCTCGCCGTTCTCGGAGAAGTCCGGGTAGCGGTAGCCGAGATCCTCGGTCAGGTCGAACTGCAGGCGCTCCGCCAGCTCGCCGGTTCGCGCGACGGCCTCTCGGTCGAGCGGAAAGAGCTCCGCCATCTCGGTCGGCGCGCGGAGGATGCTCTCGCGGTTGCCGCGCCGCTCGCGCTCGCAGCCGTCGAGCGACGTGCGGTGTCTGACGGCAACGAGGACGTCCTGAAGCGCCGTTCGGGAGGGCACGTGCGAATGGACGTCTCCGGTGACGACGGTCGCGCCGCCGATCGCCTCCGCCAGGTCGCGAAGCCGAGCGTTCCGCTCCGCGTCGCCGCGCTCGTACGGCCGCTGCAGCTCGACGAAGAAGCGGCCCCGGCCGAAGGCCTGTGCCAGCCGCGCGGCCGCGTTCGGGTTCCGCACCGCGAGCCCCTGCCGCGCGCAGCCGGAGAGGCAGACGAGGCCGTCGTTCCGCTCCGCCAGCAGCCACGGGTCGAGCGCCGGCTCCAGCAGCTCCCGCTCGTTACCTGGCAGCCGCGTTCCCGCATGCGCCGCCGTCAGCAGCCGGCAGAGGTTCGCGTATCCCGCCGCCGTCTCCACGAGCAGCGTCACGTGGGAGCCGTCGGCGAGCGTCACCTCGGCCCCGGTGATCGGACGGACTCCGAACGCCTTCGCCGCCTGCGCGAACTCGAGCGAGCCGTAGACGCCGTCGTGGTCGGTCAGCGCCATCACGGGGTAGTCGAGTTCCGCCGCCCGGATCGCCAGCTCCTCGGGCAGCGAGGCGCCGTCGAGAAACGAATAGGCTGAGTGGGCGTGAAGCTCGACGTATTTCCGCGAAAAATGCTTCCGCATTTTCCGCGGGGGCTGGTTTGTCCCATCGCTTCGCTCGGGAGACATCAACAATGATCGAACCGATCCTGCGCCTGCCAGGCGAGGGTGAGACGACCACCGACCGGCCGGAGCGCACGCTGCGGATCCTCTGCGACTTCGAGCAGATCATCGTCACCTGGTTTCGCTACGAGCCCGGCCAGGACGGGCCCGACCCGCACATCCATCGGCAGCACACGGACGCGTTCTACGTGCTCGAAGGCGAGGTCGACTTCGGGCTCGGACCCGATGTGACAAGGGTCGCCGGCGGCCCGGGCACGCTTGCGGCGGCGCCGCCGAACGTCGTCCACACTTTCAAGAATTCCAGCGACGCGACCGCGATCTTCCTCAACATCCATGCGCCGAGCATGGGCTTCGGCGATGTCCTCCGCGGCCGCGGCCGAAAGCACTTCGACCAGTTCGACCCACCGGAGGACGGCGGTCGTCCCTTCGACGACGCGATCCTGCAGCCCGGAGGCGAGGGCGAGCGTGTGGAGCACCGGGACACGTCCCACCTGATCAAGGCGGAGCTGACGGAGCTTTCCGTCTTCGAGATGAGCTTCCGCCCCGACTTCGAAGGCGTCGACCCGCACGCCCACGACGACCTCGTCGACGCGTTCCTCGTCCTCGAGGGTGCCGTCGACTTCCTCGCCGGAGAGGACACGCATCGCGTCGGCCCCGGCACGTTCCTGGCGGCGCCCCCCGGATCGAGGCACGGCTTCTCCAACCCGGGCCCCGGCGTGCTCCGCATGCTCAACCTGCACGCGCCGGACGCGGGGTTCGCAGGCCGCCTCCGCAGCTGACACCGTTCCGTTCGCGCATCGTTCGCGAGCTACCCGCGTTGCGAGAACCACCGCTGTGCCTCCCCGTCGAGGAACACGACGACGTTCTCGCCGCTCGCGAGGACGACGTCGAAGTACCGGCGGTCGACCGGCTCCTCCGTCCACCAGCGGTCGACGACGCGCCACTCCTCCCGCACGAGCGCGACCTGCTGACGGTTGACGCTCCGCGGCGCGCCGTCGACATGCATCTCGACAAGCGCCGCCTGCGGTGCGTTAAGTCGTCGTGTCGTCGCACCAGAGGTCATCGACGGCGCCACCCGGGTTTCGCGGCCTGCCCGAGTGAATCGGTCAGGCCTCTTGGACGGCATCGCAAGCGACGCCTCGGCAGTCGTCGTGTCGTCGCTTCGGACGTCATCGACCTCGCCATGCGGGTTTAGCGGCCGTACCGGCGAAGCCGACACGGCCTCTTAGACGGCATCGCAAGCGACGCCTCGGCAGTCGTCGTGTCGTCGCTCCGGATCTCATCGACCTCGCCACCCGGGTTTCGCGGCCGTACCGGCGAAGCCGACACGGCCTCTTGGACGGCATCGCAAGCGACGCCTCGGGTCAATCGTCGCGGGGAACCAGCAGCGCCCTCTGTTCCGGGATCCGCGACCAGGGAGCGACCTCCACGACCGAACACACCGCGCCGGACCCGGCGCCGGCACGCACCTGACGAAGTCCCTCGCTGAGATGGGCGCGCAGCTCGACGCCTTCAGGCCGGACGAGCTCGAGCTGCTGCCCGACCGATGCCGCGAGCTCGACAACCTCCAGCCCGAGCCGCGTCACCGGCGCCGGCAGCTCCGCGAGCTTCGGCCCGAGCGCCGCGCGCAGCCGGTCGCGCGCGGCCGTCGCGTCTCGCAACGTCACAGTCCGTCGCCATGAGCCCCCGCCCACGAGCTTCGCGGACAGCGCGAGCTTTCGGACGGCCTTGTCGCCGCGCTCCGGCCGGGCGAGGAGCCGGTCGAGGAGTGCTCCCAGCGCCCGGCGGAGCGTCAGCTCGTTCGCGATCGCCTCGGGAAACTCGAGCGTCTCCGCGAGCGGGTGCGCGACCTTGCGCGGGCGGACCCTGCCGCGCCTCTCGCCTCTCGCCAGGCTCCAGGCCCGCCGGCCGTCCGGCCCCAAACGTTCGGCAACGGCGGCACCTGGTAGCCCAGCAAGCTGTCCAAGCCTTCGCACCCCGAGCTGCTCCAGCTCCTCCCGGCGCTGAGGGTCGACCGGCAGCAACGTCAACGGAAGCGGCCCGAGGAATTCGTGCGTCCTGCGGTCGGAGACGATCAGGACCTGTCCCGAGCGAGCGACGTTCGCGGCCGCGAGTGCGGCGAACCGCCGCTCCGCGGCGCCGATACGCGCGTCCCAGGCGGCCCCCACCGCGGCAAGCGCGCGTTTCAGCGCCGGCTCGAGCCCGCCGTACAGCCGCTCGATACCGCGGCTCTCGAAGTACGTACAGCCGACGGCGGTCGGCTCGACCGCGAAACCGGAGTCCTCCAGCCGCTTCAACAGGAGCTCCCACTCGTGCTCGGCGCGGGCGGGATCCTGCTCGACGAGCACGAGCTCCGGGCAGAGCGAGAGCGCCTCCCCCAGCCGCATGCCAGGGTCGACCCCCACCGCCTCGGCCGCGGCGGTCACGGGCCCCAGCAACGGCTCCTCACCAGGCGCCGGCCCCAGCGCGGCCGGCCGCAGCGCCAGTCCGGGCCGTTCGCGCAACGCCGCGCGCAAGTCGAATCCAGGGATGAGGAGGCACACGATCATCTGCGAACGTACGTTCTACACGAACACACGTTCGCTTGTCAAGGCGCCCTTTTATCTTCCGGTCGCAAGGGCGTAGACTCGGCCGCGGATCGAGTCGGGAGGTGGCGCATGTGGCGCCTCTTCGTGACTGCGGCAATTTGTGCGGCGACGGTTGCTCCTGCCGCGACCGCGTCGGAGCTCGTCGACCGGAACGCCTCCGGGGTCAGGCTCGCCGTGAACGGCAGAGGCGAGGCACTTATCACCTACACCGCCCACGGCAGGCTAAAGCACGTCCTCGCCTGGGGAGCGATCAACGCGCTCTCACCGAGCCTGGCGCGCCCGCAAGTCTCCTTCCGCTTCGACTATGCGGGTGGGTTCGGGAAGTACCACCGCGCCTACTGGAAGAGCTTCGGCAACCGGTGCGGGGCGTACACCGGGCAGCCGATCGCGTGGCTCGTCGCCGCCTGTACGGCCCCGGACGGCACCACCTGGGCGCTGCAGGCATGGCAGCGGTCACTCCCTGACTACGGGGTGTTCGCGCCCGGCCCGCGTTCTGCTTGGGACCTCCGGCTCTCGCACTGGACGGGGCTTCAGGCGGCGCTGACGGTCAAGACCGACTGGACCTACCGTCGCTTCGATCACCTCTACGGCTCGCTCACCTACCGCGGCAAGCCGGTCTACGGCTTCCGCACGACAGGGCTGGGGAATCCGCTCGACGGCTATGGACGGCTCATCTACGTCGACACGTTCGGCTCGAGATACGGCGCCGGCTGGCGCCGCGAGAACAGCTTCGTGCCGCATCGGCCGAGCGGGATCTTCTGTTACGGGTTCTTCCCGCATGGCAGCCATCCGATGGGGAAGGGGGCGCGCTACCGCGCGACGGCGATCGGCCCCGGCGTGACTCCGGACATCATGTGGCAGGGGGCCGCCCCGGGTCCGTACGACCGCGCCGCGGACGAACGCGCCAACGCCGAGCAGCGCGCCTCGTATTCGGATCGGCTCTGCCGGCCGAACTGACCCTCGCCTGACGTCACGCGACATCGCTGTCGCGGCCGGTGGGTCAGCCATCGACTAGACGACGATCTCCGCGGCCGCCCCGACCATACGCGAGAAGCGCGGCACCACCCGGAGCGTGTTCTCCTGCGTGCACCAGCGCAGGTCGGCCTCCAGGCCGGGGGGCCCGTACGTGCGCGCGTTCACACCCTCCCAGGCGCTCGGGTAGAAGTGCGCGAGGGCGGCCGCGGCAACGGCGGCGTCGGTTCGCGCGCCGTCGAGCAGCGCGATGATCCGGCCCGCGCAGTAGGCGTCGTCGATCGCAAACGAGCCCTGATAGCCCGCGCAGACGACGGTCACGTCCTTGCCGGGGGCGCGGGCCTCGGCAGCGACGGCGTCGAGGTTGAGCAGGCTGCCGAGCAGGACGACTTCCGAGGTCGCGGCGGCAGCAAGGATCGACTTCGTCCCGTTCGTGGTCGTGATGATGGCGGTCTCCGCGCGCGGCTCGAGGTATTCCCGGGGCGAGGCGCCGAGGTCGAACCCCTCGACCAGGATCGCGTTCCGCTCCCCACCGACCACCGCGGAGTCACCGAGCTCTTCGCGGAGGGCTCGGGCCTCGTCGATCTCGCGACAGCAGAGGACGCGCCGGTAGCCGGCGGCGAGCGCCTGCGCGATCGTCGACGTCGCACGCATCACGTCCACGACGACGGCGACGTGAGCGGGGCCCGCCTCGGCAGGCGTGAACGCGACGTCCAGTCTCACGCGGTCACTACGCTACTTAGCCATGGCCTCCCCGATGAGGTGCTATCGGCATCCGGACCGCGAGACGTACATCTCGTGCTCGGAGTGCGGGCGGCCGATCTGCACGGAGTGCATGACGCCGACTCCCGTCGGGCAGCGCTGCCCCGAGCACTCGGGCAAGGCACAGGGCGTCGCTCGCGTCACCACCGGCGTCCGACGTGCCGCGTACGAAGGCGGAACGGGCGTCGTCACGCGGATCCTCATCGCGATCAACGTCCTCATCTACCTGGCCGAGCTCGCGCAGGGCGCAGGCATCCAGGCGAACTCAGGCTCGATCTACACGAACGGCGTTCTCGTGTCCTCGGCGACCGAGATCGGCGGCCAGCTGTTTCCAGGAGACATCGGCGCCGGGCACCTGGTCGGCGTTGCGCACGGAGAGTATTGGCGGCTGATCACAGCGGCGTTCCTGCACTACGGCCCGCTCCATCTCGGGCTGAACATGCTGGCCCTCTACTGGTTCGGGACCCCTGTCGAGCAGTACCTGGGCCGCTTCCGCTTCCTGCTCGTCTACCTCGTCTCCGGCCTCGCGGGCTCAGCGGGCGCACTGATCGTGACGCCGAACTCGCCCACGGTCGGAGCGTCGGGCGCCATCTTCGGGATCATGGGCGCGGCGGTCGTGCTCGAGCGGCAAGGGGCGTATGTCCTCGGCGGCCAGGCGCTCGGCGTGATCGCGATCAACCTCGTCTTCAGCTTCACCTTCTCCAACATCTCGATCGGCGGCCACATCGGCGGCCTCATCGGCGGCGTGCTCTGCATGCTCGCGCTTACGCGTTTCGGCCGGGTCCATGCCGCCTACGGCCGCGTTGGGCTCGTCGGGATCGGGGGAGTGCTCGCCGTGGCCGTCGCGAGCATCGCGATCGCGTACTGGCGCGCCCGCGGCTACGCCTAGCGCATCCGCCTAACTGATCAGGCCGCTCTCGCCGCCGCACGGATGGCGGCCAGGGCGAGCTCCGCCGCCTCGGTCCGCGTCCCTGCAAACGCGGCCGGCATCTCAGCGGCCGTCCGCACGCCGACCGGGCGCCAGGCCGCCTCCCAGCCGCCGCTTCGCTGCCGGAAGGCGAGCGTGTAACCGTCCTCCAGCGCCGCGTCGACGATCTCGGTGACGCGGTCGTCGTAACGATCGCCGTCCCACATGCCTTCACAGTACGTCGCGAGTCAGACGGACCCGGACGGCGCAAACGGACGCCGCCCGGGTGTCGTGGCGGGGCCTACGCGGCCCGGTTCGTGATGTGGACGTAGGTCTTGTCGCTGTCGCCGCACTCCTCGCGCATAGCGACCTGTCCGGTTCGACCCTCTCCCTTCCACGAGATCTCGGAGTCTTGGTCCTCGAGCTCGTTGAAGAGGATGTCGTAGCCGGCGGCCTTGAGCTCCTTCTCGAACTCGTCGTGCGCCTCCTTGACGTCGCCCTTGAAGTAGCCCTCGACGACGTTCGTCGGGCCCTGCGTCGACTGCTGCGTGTAGGTGAGCTTGTCCGCTTCGATCTGCGGGAAGCTCGCCGGCAGCCTCGGTTTCTCCGAGAGCGGCGACCCGCTGCAGGCGGCCTGCGCCTCCTTGCCGAGATCGCTCTCCTCGGACTTCTTCTCGCCCCCACCGCCGCAGCCGGCCGCCAACAGCGTAAGCGCGGCCGCAAGCGCGGGGGCGCTCAAACGAAGCATCTGTTCCTCCTTGCGTCGGTCTCGGGAACGCGAGGAGTCTAGTACGGCCGAGCCGGAGGTCGCGAGCGCGGGCCGAAGCGCCTCGACGTGCGCGTCAGGGGATCCGCCTGCGCAGAGACCAGGCTGCCCGGGCGAGATTCGCCTGCCAAACGATGAGCGGCACGATCAGGAGCCAGGCGAGCACGAACACGGCGCGGACGGAGCCGCCGTGCCGGACTGGGTGCAGGTCGTCGACCGTCCGGATCCACAGCGGCAGCCCGGCCAGGAACACGAGGAGGGTCACGATCGCAAGCGAGGCGGCGAGGGCCAGCTCCGTGGCCGCCTTCTCCTTCGTGGGCGTCGCACTCGCCCGCAGACGATCGAGCGCCGTCGACCGGTTCGCCGTCAAGAGCGTGTCGAGGACGAGCAGGAGACCGACGAGGCCGGCGAGATCGCCGATCTCGTTGTCGAGCGTCATTTCGGCGCTTCGAGACCGAGCGCCGTCAGAGGATTCGTCCCGTTCAGGTCGCGTGGCAGATCGAGGACCTGCTCTGTACGACGGAGCCGGACGCCGTGCGTCAGCCCGCGCCGCTGGAGAAGCTGGTACGCGTAGTCGAGCCCGCTCGGCTCGTCGAAGAAGACGTCGTACCGCAGCTGCGTGTCCGCGCTACCTGTGGGCCTCACGGTCGCGGTGTCGCGCACCACGGCCCTCTGGTACTGGTCGAGGGAACGCGCGTAGGTGGCGTTCATTCGCCGGATGATCGCCGTCGCGGTCGAGGGCGCGACGCGGAGGACGACCTCGACCTCCCGCGGCTTCAGAACGCGCTGCGCCGCCTCGCAGATGTAACGAAGTCGAAGCGCCCGCGCATCGGCGATGGACGAAGGGACCGGCTCGCCGCCGGCAACCGTCTCGAGCACCTCGCGCTCCGCCGCCGCGAGAACGGCGTTCAGGAGCTGCTGCGCGGCGGCGTCGCTGAGGCCCGCGTACTCGCGCAGGGCCGCTTTCGCATCACTTCGGGACGCAGGCATCGGAGTGCCCGAAATATGGCGGTCTCAGCCGCCGGCCGCGACGTACGCCGCGCCCTGCTTGGCCAGCGCGGCCTGCGCGGCGGCCAGGCGCGCCAGCGGGACGCGGTACGGCGAGCAGCTGACGTAGTCGAGCCCGAGCTCGTGGCAGAACGCGACCGACGCCGGCTCGCCTCCGTGCTCGCCGCAGATGCCGAGCTTGATGTCCTCGCGGGTCGAGCGGCCGCGCTCGACGGCGATCCGCATCAGGTCGCCGACGCCGCTCTGGTCGAGCGTCTCGAAAGGGTTTCGCTCGAGGACGCCGTCCTCGAGGTAGCGGGCGAGGAACTTCCCCTCGGCGTCGTCGCGGGAGAGCCCGAGCGTCGTCTGCGTGAGATCGTTCGTCCCGAACGAGAAAAAGTCCGCGTACTCGGCGATCTCGTCGGCGCGGATGCACGCGCGCGGGAGCTCGATCATCGTCCCGACGAGGTACTCCACCTCCTCGCTCTCGTCCTGTGCGGTTGCAACCGTGATCGAGCGCAGTCGGTGGAGCTCCTCGGCGAAGCCGACGAGCGGATGCATGATCTCGACCAGGGGCGCTTCGCCCGTCCGCCCCTCGACGGCCACGGCCGCGCGGATGACGGCCCGCACCTGCATCTCGTAGATCTCCGGCCAGAGCAGCCCGAGCCTGCACCCGCGCGTGCCGAGCATCGGGTTCGTCTCCTGGAGCGCCTTGATCCGCTCCCGCATCCGCTCGTCCGTCGCCTCGTCGAGCGGGGGCAGGAACTCGTGCAGCGGCGGGTCGAGCAGGCGAATCGTCACGGGCAGCCCGGCCATCGCCTCGAAGATCCCCTCGAAATCGGCCTGCTGCATCGGCAGCAGCTTCTCGAGCGCGGTTCGCCGTTCGTCCTCGCCCGAGGCCATGATCATCTCCCGCACGATCGAGAGCCGGTCGTCGGCCATGAACATGTGCTCGGTGCGGCAGAGGCCGATTCCCTGCGCCCCGAACTCGCGCGCCTTGGCGGCGTCCTCCGGCGTGTCGGCATTCGCGCGCACCTTCAGGGTCCGATAGTCGTCGGCCCAGCCGAGGATCGTCTCGAAGTCCTCGTTGATCTGCGGCGGCACGAGGTCGACAGCTCCGGCGATGACGATGCCGCTGCCGCCGTCGATCGTGATCACGTCCCCCTCGGCGACCACCTGCTCTCCGAGGCGGACGCTCCTGGCCGCCGGGTCGATCTGCAGGTTCTCGCAGCCGGCCACACAGGGCTTCCCCATCCCACGCGCGACCACGGCAGCGTGGGAGGTCATCCCGCCGTGCGCCGTCAGTACCCCCTTTGCGGCGATCAGGCCGTGGATGTCGTCCGGCGTTGTCTCCCAGCGGACGAGGATCACGTCCTCGGTCTCGCCGCGCTCGGCCGCAGCGTCGGCGTCGAGCACGATCCTCCCGGACGCGGCACCAGGCGAGGCGTTGAGGCCCCTGGCGGCCACTTCATAGTCGGCGTCCGGATCGAGCATCGGGTGGAGCAGCTGGTCGAGCTGAGCGGGGTCGATTCGCGCCACGGCGTCCTCGCGGGCGATCAGCCCCTCCTCGACCATCTCCACCGCGGCCTTCAGCGCCGCCGCGGCGGTGCGCTTGGCGCTGCGCGTCTGCAGGAGGTAGAGCCGACCGTCCTCGACGGTGAACTCGATGTCCTGCATGTCGCGGTAGTGCCCCTCGAGCCGGCGCATCGTGTCCAGCAGCTGCTCGAAGGCTTCCGGCTGCTTCGACTTCATCTGCCCGAGCGGCTCGGGCGTCCGGATCCCGGCGACGACGTCCTCGCCCTGGGCGTTGGCGAGGAACTCACCGTACAAGCCTTGCTCGCCCGTGGACGGATCGCGCGTGAAGGCCACGCCCGTCCCTGATCCTTCGCCCTTGTTGCCGAAGACCATCTCGACGACGTTCACGGCCGTCCCCAGGTCGTCCGGGATGTGGTGCGCGCGCCGGTAGACCTGCGCGCGCGGCGTGTCCCAGGAGTCGAAAACGGCGCGCACTGCCCGATGGAGCTGCTCGCGTGCATCCTCCGGGAACGCGCTTCCGACCTCTCGCTCGTAGATCCGCTTGAACGTCTCGACGAGCTCCTTCAAATCCTCGGCCGTGAGCTCGACGTCCTGCTGCGCGCCGCGGTCCTTCTTCAGCGCGTCGAGCGCGTCCTCGAACCGATGCGCGTCGATGCCGTCGACCACATCGCCGTACATCTGGATCAGCCGCCGGTACGAGTCGTACGCGAACCGCTCGTTGCTCGTGGTCCGGGCGAGACCCTCGACCGCGTGCTCGTTCAAGCCCAGGTTGAGGATCGTGTCCATCATCCCCGGCATCGAGACGGCCGCTCCCGAGCGCACGGACACGAGCAACGGGTCCTCGGTGTTGCCGAATCGCTTGCCGGTCTTCTCCTCGAGCGCCGCGAGGTGCTCGTCGATCTCGGGCTCGAGCCGCGTCGGCAGCCGCCGCCCGTTCTGCGCATACGCGCGGCATGCGTCGGTGGTGATGGTGAACCCCGCCGGAACCGGGATTCCGAGCGCCGTCATTTCGGCGAGCCCCGCCCCCTTGCCGCCGAGCAGCTCCTTGCCGCCCTCCGTCGACTCGTCGAAGTCGTAGACGTAGCGCCCGCTCCCCATCACCTCGATTCTCCCATCAGCAGCGGGATCACGCATTTCTGGCCGCCAGCGGCGCGTTTGTGGGCTTCTTGTAAAACACGGTCGTCTTTGTTGAAGAAGAGCGCATTTGCAACCGGATGACGACAGGCGTCAGAAAATCAGCCGGGTCAACCTCAACATCACGGCCGACTCCAACGGCGCTTCAGCCGCGGACCGGCGCCCGGTAACCGGGACGCCGGCGCGCCTGGAAGTCGGCCAGCCAGGCCAGGGCGCGCGTCGCCATCCAGAACGGCGTGAACAAGCCGTAGAAGATGACGAGCGCGACGCCGAGGATCACCCACCACATCGCCCAACGCCAGACCGGAACGGGCGGCTTCGGCTTCATCCCTGCGCCTTCGAGACTGGAAACGGCGACCTGTCCATCGACCGGGTCAAGACGGCCGCAGCGGCAGAGCCGCCGCGGCCTCCAGGCCGGCATCGCAAGCGACGCCTCACCCCGGCCCCTTCGAGACTGGGAACGGTGGCCTGTCCATCGACCGGGTAAAGACGGCCGCAGCGGCAGAGCCGCCGCGGCCTCCAGGCCGGCATCGCAAGCGACGCCTCACCCCGGCGCTGCAGCCGCGCCGGCCTCGGCGCGTCGCTGCTCCATCATGCGGATCACTCGTGCCGCCGTTTCCTCGATCGACAGCTCTGAGATCTCGATCACGGGACAGCCGAGTCGGCGGTGGAGCGCCTCGGCGGCCTCCAGCTCCTCGTAGATCTCGACGAGCTTCGCGTAGCGGCGGTTGTTGCCTCCGAGGCGGCGTGCCCGCTGTTCGCGGATCTCGGCCAGCCGCTCGGCCTCGATCGTGAGACCGACGACCTTGAGCGGATCGATCTCGAAGAGCGCGCCCGGCGGCTCGATCCCCTTGACCACTGGGACGTTCGCCGTCTTGTAGCCGAGGTAGCCGAGGTACATCGAGAGCGGCGTCTTCGAGGTTCGAGAGACGCCGACGAGGACGATGTCGGCCTCGTGCAGGCCGCTGCCCATGCCGTCGTCGTACTTGACCGCGAACTCGATCGCGGCCATCCGCTTGAAGTAGCTCGAGTCGAGCGGCGGACGCGCACCCGGAGTCATCTGGGCAGCGACGCCGGAGACCTTGGCCACCGCCTCGATCGGATGGCCGAGCAGGTCGCAGTAGTGGAGCCTCGCGCGGCGGCAGAGGGTCCGCATCTGTTCCCGCAGCTCCGGCCCGACCAGCGTGTAGACGACCACGGCCGGCCGTCCTTTTGCGCGCTCCACCGCGAGCCGGAGGTGGTCGACGGTTTCGACGCGCGGGTGGCGAATCTCCTCGAACTCCTGACCGGGAAACTGCGCCTCGAGCGCGTGGACGAGGCGGGTCGCGGTCTCACCCGTGGAGTCCGAGACCACGTGCAGCTCGACGGGCGTCGTCGCCATCGGCGAGGAGGGTACCGCGCGACGCGATTTGTTCCGTCCGGCGTCACGCTGCGCGCGGTGACGCCGTCTGCTCGATGCTCAGCAGGACGACTGCGGCTGCGATTACGAGGTCGGTCGGGATCCAGATGATCGTCGCGCTGACGAGGCCGGCGACCGCGACGGCGACGAGCACGTCGCGAGCGGAACGGCGCTGACTGCGCCAAGCGCAGCCAGCGCAGAGGCCAGGATTTGCGACGGTGGTTTTCCGCCTTCTACACCCGCCGGGGAGCGGCGGTTCCGTGGGTCAGCGCGGGATCTGCGAGAAGTCGCCCAGTGCGCCGAGCGTGTCGCGCACGTCGAGCAGCAGTCGCAGGCGGTTCGCGCGCACGGCGCTGTCCTCGGCCATCACGAGCACCTCGTCGAAGAACCGCTCCATCACCGGGGCTAGCTGCGCGCCGGATTCCAGCGCGGCCCTCAGGTCGCCGTTGCTGTCGATCGCCACCTTCGCGAGCGCCTCGGCGAGCGCTCGCTCGGCGTCCTCGAGGAGAAGCGCCTGATCCACTGTCGGCGCTGCGTCGGCCTGAGCCTTCCCGGCGAGCCGATGGGCACGGTCGTACGCCGTGTAGACGCCGTCGAATGCTGCCGAGTCGCGCTCGCGGTAGAGCTCCTCGGCGCGGCGGGCGAGCGCGCCGAGATCCGGCGCGTTCGACGCGCGCGCAGCCCGGACGTACTCGACGGGGACGTCGAGCAGCGGCTCGAGCCGCTCCTCCGCGAAGTCGCGCACCTCGTCCGGCAGCAGCGCGCGGTCGATCGTGAGGCCGCCTTCGAGCGCCAGGCGCAGAAGCCCGATCGCCGCACGCCGGAGCCCGTATGGATCGCGTGAGCCCGACGGCTTGTGCCCAAGCGCGAAGGAAACGATCAGCGTGTCGAGCTTGTCGGCGGCCGCCAGCACCTTCCCCGGCTCGGTCTGCGGCAGCGGCCCGCCGGCCGAGTCCGGCAGGTAGTGGTCTTCTATGGCCTTCGCGACCGCCTCCGGGTAGCCGGCAAGCCTCGCGTACTCGCCGCCGATGTAACCCTCGAGGTCGGGGAACTCCCGGACGAGCTCCGAGGCCTGGTCGGCCTTGGCCAGCCGCGCCGCCTCGAGCGATGCCTCGCCGCCACCGAGTCGTTCGACGAGCTTGGCGACCCGCTCGGCCTTGTCGGCGAACGAGCCGGCGCCGGCGAAGAACGTGATCGAACCGAGCCTCCCGGCGAGCGCGTCGATTCCCGTCGCGACGTCGCGCTCGAACGTGAACGTGGCGTCCTCGAGGCGCGCCTCGAGCACCTGCGTGTGCCCGCCGCGGACGGTGTCGGGATCACCGCCGTTCGCGACGACCGCGAACCGATTCTGCCCCAGAGGGAAGTAACGCTGATGCGACTGCATCGTCGTCACCACGACACGCTCGGGAAGCTGGAGGAAGCGCGCATCGAACGTGCCCTCGAGCACGAGCGGCTTCTCCACCAGGTAGACGACCTCGTCGAGCTTGCCGGCAGGGTCGCTCCACGCGCCGATCGCGTCGAGCCTTTCGACGATCTGCAGTCGCCGTTCCTCGGCGACCGGCTCGACGTCGGCGGCGCGGAGCGCGCGCGCGTACTCCCGCGCATGAGGGATCGCGACGGCCCCGTGGGTGAAGCGGTGGCCGTAGGACGACTCTCCGATGACGGTCTCGGAGTCCAGCTTCGCCAGGATCCAGCGCACAGGCCGGGCGAAACGGATCCCGCTGTCGTCCCAGCGCATCGACTTCGTGAACGACAGTCCGCGGACGACTTGGTCGACCTGCTCGGGCAGGACCTCGTGGAGCTCGCGGCCGGACACCGTCAGGCCGAGGAAGCCGTCACGGATCTCCAGCTTCTCGACCGGAACACCGTGCTTCTTGGCGAACCCCGCGGCCGCTCGGTCGCGGAGCTTCTCCGGCGGTCCCTTGATCCACTCGTCCGCCGTCCGCTCCGGGAGGTCGTCGATCAGGAGCGCGAGGCGGCGCGGGCCGATATAGAGCTGCGATGGCGCCTCACCGAGGTATGTGCGGGCGAGCTGAGGCAGCTGCGCCGCGGCCTCCCCGCAGGCCGTCGCGGGGAGCTCCTCGCAGCCGATCTCAAGCAGCAGCGACGGCATCCTCGTCCCTCGTCGCGCCTTGCTCCAGATACGCCTGCGCCACCGCGCGTGCGAGGTTCCTCACGCGGCCGATGTAGACGGCGCGTTCGGTGGCCGAGATCGCGCCGCGCGCGTCGAGAAGGTTGAACGTGTGCGAGCACTTGAGCACCTGGTCGTAGGCCGGCAGCGGGAGCCCGCGCTCGAGGAGCTGTCTGCATTCCGACTCGTGCTCGTCGAAGCGGCGCATCAAAACGTCGACCGGCGCCTCCTCGAAGTTGTACATCGACCACTCTCGCTCCGCCTCGCGGTAGACGTCGCCCCACGTGACGCCCGGCGCCCACTCCAGGTCGAAGGCGGTGCGCTTGCCCTGCAGGAACATCGCCAGCCGCTCGAGCCCGTAGGTCATCTCGGCCGGGACGAGCTCGACGTCGAAGCCGCCGAGCTGCTGGAAGTACGTCCATTGCGTGACCTCCATCCCGTCGCACCAGACCTCCCAGCCGAGCCCCCAGGCACCGAGCGTCGGCTGCTCCCAGTCGTCCTCGACGAGTCGCATGTCGTGCCGCCGGAGGTCGATCCCGAGGGCCTCCAGCGAGGACCAGTAGAGGTCGAGGACGTTCTCTGGCGCCGGCTTGAGCACGACCTGGTACTGGAAGTAGTGCTGGAAGCGGAAGGGGTTCTCGCCGTAGCGGCCGTCGAGGGGACGGATCACCGGCTCGACGTACGCGACGTTCCAGGGCTTCGGCCCGAGGCAGCGCAGGAACGTGTTCGGGTTCATCGTTCCGGCGGCGACTTCGGTGTGGTACGGCTGCATGAGGACGCAGCCGTAGTCGGCCCAGTAGCGCTCGAGCGCGATGATCATCTCCTGGTAGTTCACCGCGTCAGGAGTGTCGCATTTGCCGTCACGAACGTCGGTTCTCGCGCGAGGCGTCTCCTCCTGGCCGCCACTGTCGCTCCATGAGGCGCTCGCTCGGCCTGCCGAACCCGAACTTCTCGTAGAGACCGTGCGCGTCCGTCGTGTCGAGCAGCCACCGGTAGTCGGCGTACGGGCCGCGGTCGACGGTCTCGCGGACGAGCTGCTCGCCGAGTCCGCGGCCGCGGTGCTGCTCGAGGACGTACACGTCATACAGGTACGCGACGCGCATCCCGGGGACGATCGCGGTCCGCGTGAAGCCGACCTGGCGGCCGTCGCGGTAGAGCCCGACCAGCCGCGCCGCGCGCTCGTTCATCTCCGCCTGCACGTCGCGCCGTCGTCCCTTGGCCCAATACGACTCGCGCGAGAGATAGTCGTGGACTGCATCGAGGTCGATCCGTGCTCGATCGTCGTCGAGCTCGTAGCCGTCCCCGAGCTCGCGCTTCATGGATGGCAGCCCGTCATCGGGCGCCGGTCGCTGCCGCGAGCAGCACCAGCTCTGTTGTCACGAAGTCGACACACTCGCGTGACTCACACGTGCCGGCTTTCGCAGTAGGCTCGACGCGGGGAGGAGGTTGGCTGTGCCTCAACAAAGGCCTGGGTGCCGACAGGTCAGGCGGACAGCATCCGTAGCCGGAAGCCGCCGTGGAACTCGTACGACGAGTTGATCACGGCAAGCGCATCGCGACTCGCTCGAGCGCTCAAGCCTGCGCCAGCGGCCTCGGCGAGCGGGCGCCGGAGCAGCGACTCGATGCCGGCGAGCCCGCCGGGCGCGAGCGCCAGTGTCTTCTCGTCGCGACAGTCCGAGCAGACCGCGCCGCCGGCCCGCGGCGAGTAGCCGATGAGATCCCCCTCCCTGCCGCACTCGGCGCAGCTCGTTACGTGAGGGAGATATCCCGACAGCCAGAGGAGCTTGAGCTGGAACGAGAGCGCCAGCGGGTCGAGAGCGGGACGCGCTCTCCTGGCGACCGGCCCCGGCAACTCGTCCGCCAGGTCGAGAAAACGGGTCAGCGCGCGGAACGCCCGCGGATTCGCCTCCTGCTCGGTGAACAGCCGCAGCATCGCCTCCACGCCCACGAGCCCCACGTTGAGCCGATACGGATCTTCACGCGCCGCCCGGTGCGACCGCACAAGCTCGACACCCGTGACCGTCTGCAGCTCTCCCGACCCCTGGTGCAAGAGCATGTCGACGTGGCTGAGCGGCTCGAGTCTGGCGCCGAAACGCGATTTCGTTCGCCGGACGCCCTTGGCAACCGCCCCCACTCGTCCGCGATCGAGCGTGTAGAGATGCAGGACGCGATCCGCTTCGCCGAGGCGAAACGACCGCAGGACGACCGCCTCGGTCTTGTACGTCCGCCCGGCCACGTCCCGCCGAAGTCTAGAGAGCGCCCCCGTCGAGAATCGCGACGGGGCGGTTCGGCGTTCTAGAACGTGATGGCGCGTGTCCAGATCTACACGACTGCCTGGTGTGGCTACTGCGTGCGCGCCAAGGCGCTCCTCTCGTCGAGGGGAATCGAGTTCGAGGAGATCAACCTCGACGATGACCCGGGGTTCCGCCAGAAGCTCTTGGAGATGACCGGTGGCTGGACCGTGCCTCAGATCGTCGTCGACGGCCGGCCGCTCGGCGGTTACACAGAGCTTTGGCAGCTCGACAAGACCGGGCGGCTCGACGCCGAGCTCGCCGCCTAGGAACGAACCCCCGCTGTCGGCGCGTCAGCGCTGACATGAAGGACAGAACCAGGTGCCACGGCCGCCGAGACGCGTCTTCTCGATCGGGGCGCCACAGCGTGGGCAGGGCTCGCCCGCCCGTCCGTAGACCTTGAACTCGTCCTGCATCTGCCCACGCTCGCCGTCCGGCGTTCGATAGTCGCGAAGCGTCGCCCCATGGCGGGAAATTCCTGCTTCGAGGGCACGGCGGACGCCACGGTGGAGCGCCCGGATCTCGACCGCCCGGAGCTGACCGGCGGGTCGGCGCGGCTCGATCTCTGCGCGCCAGAGCGCCTCGTCGGCGTAGATGTTGCCCATCCCGGCGAGCGTCCTCTGGTCGAGCAACGCCGTCTTGATCGGCGCGCGCCGCCCGGCCAGCAGCCGGGCCAGCTCGCTCGCCGAGAAACCGTGCTCGAGCGGCTCGGCTCCAATCCGCGCGGCGAGGTAGGGCTCGAGCTCGTCCCGGCCGAGTACAGCCCAGGTGCCGAACCGTCGCACATCCGTATACATGACGTCCGATTTGTCGTCTAATCTGACAACAGCCCGTAGATGAGGGTGCACGGCCGAAGCCCCGTTGCGACGATGGAGCAGATTCCCCGTCATCCGGAGGTGAACCAGGAGAACCAACCCGCTTTCGAACCGAAAAATCAAATACTTGCCGCGGCGGTCCACTGACGTCACCCGCTCGCCCTCGAGCTCTGCAGCCACCTCTGCCGGCTCGAAGGGACGGGTTAGGCGCGAGTCGAGGATCTGCACCGACTCAAACGTGCGTCCGACAAGGGCGGGCGCGAGGAGCCTGCGGACGGTCTCGACCTCGGGCAGTTCGGGCATGCGCGGGGACAGTACCGCCGCCTGCACGGTTGCCAAGCATCGGCGCGCGCGACCGAACGCGGTTAAGGCATCAAGACTCCGAGGATCACGCTGCGTTTCGGCGGCGGCGTCTCGCCAACCTCGTACGCGGCGAGAACGTCGGCAACTGCTCGCTCGGCTGCAGCCTCGTCGTTGGCGTGGATCTCGGCCACTGGCTCGCCTTCGTCGACCGCATCGCCTCGCTTCTTCCGGCAGATGACGCCCACCGCGTAGTCGATCGGGTCGTCCTTCTCGCGCCGTCCTGCCCCGAGTCGCAGCGCAGCGCTGCCTACCCGGACGGCGCCGAGATCCCGTACGTACCCCGACCGAGGGGCGGGGACGTCGCGGACGATCGCCGCCGTCGCCAGAGCAGCTTCGTCGGGATCGCCGCCCTGTGCGGCGATCCAGCGTTCGTAGGCCTCGAGTGCCGTCCCGTCCGCGATCGCCTGCTCCGCTCGTGCACGACCCTCTGTCGCGTCAACCCCGAGGTCGGAGAGCGCGAGGAGCTGCGCCGATGCCTCGACGACGAGCTGGACGAAGTCGGGCGGCCCGTCTCCCCGGAGGGTCGCGACGGCCTCCCGGATCTCGAGCGCGTTCCCGACTGCGCGGCCGAGAGGCTCGTCCATCTCGGTGATCAGCGCGACCACCTCGCGGCCCTCTCGGCCGCCGAGGTCCATCATCACGTCGGCGAGCCTCTCGGCTTCCGAACGTGACTTCATGAAGGCTCCGTCGCCGACTTTCACGTCGAGAACGATCGCGTCGGCTCCGCCGGCGATCTTCTTCGACATGATGCTCGCGGCGATCAAGGAGTGGTTGTCGACCGTTGCCGTCACGTCGCGCAGGGCGTAGAGACGCCTGTCGGCGGGGACGAGATCCGCAGTCGCACCGACGATGGCGATCCCGACGGCGCGCACCTGCTCGATCAGCTGCTCCGTCGTGAGCTCGACGCGGAAGCCCGGAATCGATTCGAGCTTGTCGAGGGTCCCGCCGGTGTGACCGAGGCCCCGGCCGCTCATCTTCCCGAACGGCACACCGCACGCGGCCACGATCGGCCCCACAGCGATCGACGTCTTGTCACCGACGCCCCCGGTCGAATGCTTGTCGACGACCTTCCGGCCGAGCGCGCTGTGGAGGTCGACCGTTTCGCCCGAGCGGATCAGTGCATCCGTGAGTGCATACGTCTCGGCGCTCGTGAGTCCGCGGAAAAAGACGGCCATGCAGAAGGCGGCGAGTTGGTAATCCGGAACCTCATCGCGCGCATAACCGAGGATCAGCTCTGTGATCTCTTCCGTCGAGAGCTCGCCGCCGTCGCGCTTGCGCGCGATCAGTTCCGGGACGTGGATCACACTTTCTCCGCCACGAAGACCACGGAGAAGCGACTGCAGTCCAGCGGTCCTTCCCATAAGGGGAGCTCGGCGGCGAGATGGCTCCGCGTGGTCGACGCCTCCACGTAGCGCAGCGCGGCATCTCGGTCCGCGAACCGAAGCGTGCCCCGGGCGTCGCGCCGTGTGACGAAAGGAAAGTGGCGGCGCAAGATCTCCTCGCCGTTCTCGGCGTTGAACCCGTGCAATCGCAACGCGCGCTCCCCGAAGAGCGTCCACAGCTCTGGCAGGTTGAACTCGGTGTTCGTCACGGCGACGAGCCGCCCACCCGATCGGAGAACGCGCGCGAGCTCCGCGAGTGCGCGGTCGAGATCGGGCACGTGATAGAGCATCCACGCAGCGAGGACGCAATCGAAGCTGCCGTCGTCGAAGGGGAGGTTCTGAACGTCCCCGCGCCGTGCGCTCACGCCGCGGGCGCGGGTCAGCTCGACCATCCGCTCGGACTGGTCCAGCGCGATGACCTCAGCTCCGGCGTCGCGCTGTATCCGCTCCGCCGCCTCGCCGCGGCCACAGCCGACCTCGAGCACGCGCTGGGGGGCGACCTCCGCGACTGCCTCGAACGCGAGCTCGCGCGGGTCGGGCCCGGTCGCGCTCGCCCAGGCGGCCGCACGCGCGGCAAAGCGAGATTCGTCCGCGTACTCTCGGCGGACGAGGTCCGGGTCGTTCAGCCTCAACGCTCGAGGATCGGCTCGCCGGGAATCCCGCGGCTAGGCGCCTTCCCGCCGAGCCAGCTGTTGACGGTCGCGCCCACGTCCGAGAACTCGCCCTCGTGGATTCGGCCGGCGGCATTTTTGCCCGCGACGTAGGCGAGCAGGAGCGCGTGCTCGCGGGAGTGATCGGTCGAAGGCGTCGTCGGGTCGCACCCGTGGTCGGAGGTCAGGATCAGGAGGTCGCCCGACCGAAGCGCCTCGAGTAGGTCGGGGAGCCGACGGTCGAAATCCTGCAGGCACCGGTGGAAGTTGACCGGATCGTTGCGGTGCCCCCAAAGCATGTCGGTCTCGACGAGGTTCACGAAGACCAGCCCGTCGTCGAGCTCCTGCAGGAGAGTCTCCGTCTGCTGGATGCCCTCGACGTTCGACTTCGTCGGATGAGAGTCGTCGATGTCCTGGCCGGCGAAGATGTCGCCGATCTTGCCGACCCCGTGAACTCTTTGACCGGCCTCTCGCACGAGCGTCAGGTAGTTGGGACGCTTCGGCTCCAACGAGAAGTCATGTCTGTTCGCGGTGCGGACGTAGTTCCCGGGCTCGCCGATGAACGGGCGAGCGATGACCCGCCCGACCCCATGCTTCCCCGTCAGGATCTCGCGCGCGATCCGGGAGCCTTCGAAGAGCTCCTCGAGCGGGATCGTCTCCTCATGGGCTGCCACCTGGAAGACCGAGTCCGCCGACGTGTAGACGATCCACTTGCCGGTTCGCTGGTGCTCCTCGCCGAGCTCTTGGATGATCTCGGTTCCCGAGGCGGCCTTGTTGCCGAGAACGCCGCGCCCCGTCCGATGCATGAACGGATCGATCACGTCGTGCGGGAAGCCGTGCGGGTAGGTCGGCATCGGCTGCGGTGTGACTACCCCCATCAGCTCCCAGTGGCCCGTGGTCGTGTCCTTGCCCTTCGATCGTTCGACCAGACGCCCCGCGACGGCAGGGGCGCCCGGCTGCGGTGGACAGCCTTCGAGCGGCTCCACGTTGCCGAGGCCGAGCGCCTCGAGATTGGGCAGATCGAGCCCGCCGACCGCGCGCGCGACGTTGCCGAGCGTGTCCGAGCCCTCGTCTCCAAAGTCAGCCGCATCCGGCAGCGCTCCCGCGCCGACGGCGTCAAGCACGATCACGCAGGCGCGCGACACGCGGCTATTCTAGGTCGGCCGTGTCGACCGTCCTCGGACTCATCGGTCTCGCCTTCTTCATCGTCGGCGTGATCGCGCTCGCGGCCGGTGTCACGTGGACGGTGGTCAAGCTCAGCCCGCCGCGCGAGCCGAAGCCCAAGCAGCCCGCCGCGTAGCGATCGCCCGGCACGGCACTGCCGGGGGAAGAAGAGTCACACCTTCGGCACGCATCGGTTCCAGAAACGTCGGGCTTTCGGCGATATCGTCATGCCCGAGGGCGGAGGGCAGCGCCCCACCCAATTAGGGGTGGGGGTGCAAGAGCCGGCCCGGCCGTGCGTCGCCCATCGTCGCGGAGTCAGTCGGTTCAGACCGGCGCGAGCGGTAGGACGTCGTCCAAGGGCGAAAAGTCGAGGTTGTGCGCGTCGGCGACCGCCTCGTAGGTGACCTTTCCCTCGAGCACGTTGACGCCGCGGGCGAGCGCCGCGTCCCTCGCCACCGCCTCCCGCAGGCCGTGCTCGGCGATCGCCTCCACATACGGCAGCGTGACGTTGGTGAGCGCCTTCGTCGACGTGATCGGAACGGCCCCCGGCATGTTCGCGACGCAGTAGTGGGTGACCCCCTCGACGACGTAGACCGGGTCGCTATGCGTCGTGGGACGGGAGGTTTCCGCGCATCCGCCCTGGTCGATGGCGACGTCCACGAGGACCGCGCCGTCCTTCACCTCACCGAGCATCGCGCGCGTGATCAATTTCGGCGCCAGCGCGCCTGGAATCAGCACCGCCCCGATCACCACGTCCGCCTCGGCCACGGACTCCTCGATCTGCAGGCTCGAGGACATGACGAGGCTGACTCGCCCCGAGAGGATCTCCTCGAGGTGGCGCATCCGGTCGACCGAGCGCTCGAGAATCGTCACGTTCGCACCGAGCCCGAGCGCGATCACGGCGGCGTTGTACCCGACCATCCCGCCTCCGATCACGACCACCCGGCCGGGCGCGACACCGGCGATACCGCCCAGGAGCAGGCCGCGTCCGCCGAGCGGCTTCTCGAGGAAGTGCGCGCCCGCCTGGGCCGCGATGCGGCCGGCGATCTCGCTCATCGGCGCGAGCAGCGGCAGCGTCCCCCCGTCGGTCTCGACCGTCTCGTACGCGACCGCGGTGACGCCACTGTCGATGAGCGCGCGCGTCAGCGGCTCGTCGGCCGCGATGTGCAGGTAGGTGAAGAGGACGAGCCCTTCGCGCAATCGCCCGTATTCCTCTTCGATCGGTTCCTTCACCTTGAGCAGAAGGTCGCTCGCCTCCCAGACCTCGTCGACGGAGACGATCCGCGCGCCGACACCGCCGTAGGCGTCGTCCGCGAAGGCACTGCCGACGCCCGCGCCGGCGTCAACGAGCACCTCGTGGCCGCGCTGGATCAGCTCTCGCGCGCCGGCGGGAGTGAGCGCGACGCGGTACTCGTCGGGCTTGATCTCCCTGGCAACGCCGATTTTCATGCGGGCGAACCCTACCCCTCGCGCAGATACAGAAGCAGGCCGACGAGCGTCTTCGCGTCCTCGATCTCGGCCAGCATCCCCTCGACTTCGGCGACCGGGACCCTGACGATCTCCAGGTCTTCCTGCGGCTCGGGCTCCGGCGCGTTCTCGCTCTCGACCACTCCTTCGGCGATATAGACGTGCACGACCTCGTCGCAGAACCCCGGCGTGGAGTAGAAGGTCGCCGCCAGGCGCCACTCGCCGCCGTGCAACCCGGCCTCCTCCTCGAGCTCCCGCTTCGCCGTCTCGAGCGGCGCCTCATCGTCCTCTGCCGTCCCCGCGGGAAGCTCGAGCAGCCGCTTCCGCACCGGCTCGCGCGGCTGCCGGACGAAGGTGAGCCGATCCCGATCATCGACCGCGACGACGGCGACGGCGCCCGGGTGCCGGACGATCTCGCGCTCGGTGTCGCCCCAGTGCTCGATGTCGACGCTGATCTGCTTGCCCTCGAAGGCCTTGCGGGTCGCGTCGGGTTTCACGCCGCCAATCGTTCCACGAGCGCGCGTTCGGCGGCGCCGAACCACGGCGGCGAGCCCGCCGCGGCGTTGGAACGGGCGTGCTGCGGGTCGCGCGTGGCCGGGATGACGACGTCGACGCGTTCGTCCGACAGGGCCCACTTGAGGAGCGCCTGCTCCCACGTCTCCACGCCGAGCTCGCGCAGCGGCTCCAGCTCGGCCCTGGGCGGCGCCGGGATCGTCGAGCGCGAACCTCCGAGCGGCCGCATGACGATGACTGCGACGCCGAGCTCGGCCGCGAGCGGCAGCAGCCGCCGCTCCGTGGCGCGCTCGCGCGGGTTCAAGGGCAGCTGAACCGCATCGAACCGGCCCGTCTCGAGCGCCGCGCCGAGCTCGTCGAAGGCCGAGGGGCTGAAATGCGTGACGCCGAGCCGCCCGATCCGGCCGGCTTCGCGCTCGGCCTCGAGCCAGGCGACGTGTTCGCCCCAGAGCACGAGGTTGTGCACCTGCTCGACCTCGACCCTGCCGAACCACGCGAGCTGACGCCGATATTGCTCGCGTCCCTCGTCGACCGAACGTGCCCAGATCTTCGTCGCAACACTGACGCCGTCGCGCCGGCCGCGGACGGCCGCGCTCAACGACGCCTCGGCGCTTCCATACATCGGCGACGAGTCGAGGAGGCGGCAACCGGCCTCCAGTGCCGCACCGACGACCTCGCGCGCGAGCTGCTCATCGTCGTCGAAAGTCGCCCAGGTGCCGAGCCCGATGACCGGCCCGAGCTTCCGCTCGTCCATCAACCGACGCGCGCGCGGGCGAGCTTCCCCGCGGCGAAGGCGGCGGCGAAGAACCACGGATCCTCGTCGGGACCACGGCCCATGTGCGAGAGCGGCAGGCCGACGCAGGCGTCGCGCCACTCCGCCACGTCGACCTCTTCGTGGGCCGGCAGCCAGTCGGGCGCTTCGAGGCCCGTCGGCCAGGCGAAAGTGGCACCGCCGCGCGTGAGCTCGGCGATCGCAAGCGTGTGGTGCGAGGCGCCGCGGTGACGATCTCGCTCGTCTGCCCCGGAGACACGTACGGCGACGATCGGTGTCCCGCCGAGGGCGGCAGCCGCGTTGGCGGCCTCCGCGGCCGCCAGGCCGCCGTGCCCCAACCGCGAGCCGGTGCCAACAATGCCGGGCCCGATCCCGCAGACGACGGCGTCGTAGCCTTCGGCAGCTGCCCATCCCAGCGCCGATGCCGGCGTCACACACTCGACGTCTCCGCCGAAGCACGCGCCGGCGGCGGCCGTTCCGGCGATGAGGCCGCGCTCGCGGAGCTCTCGAAGCGCGTCCGACAAGCGAAGCGGCAGCGCTCCGCCTGGAACCT
>JBKOYZ010000065.1:0-5914 GCA_046725655.1 Actinomycetota bacterium
GGAAGCGCTGGCCGAGCGCCCGAAACGCCTCCGGCTCGCCCGTCGTCAGGAACCGGTAGCCGCCCTCCCGTTCCTCTGCGTTCTCGATGCCCTTTCGTGCGAGTGTCTCGGCGACCTCGCGCGCCGTCTCCTCGGCCGAGAAGACGAGCGTGACCCCGCGGCCGAACACGCGCTGGAAGATGGGGCGGATCAGCGGGTAGTGCGTGCAGCCGAGGATCACGGTGTCGACCCCCGCGCGCTTCAGCGGCGCCGCGTACTCGCGCACGGCCTCGGTCGTCTCGGCACCGAACGGATCCTCTCCCTCGATCAGCGGCACGAGCCGCGGACAGGGCAGTGCGACGAACTTCGCGCCAGCGTCGAGCGCGTGCACGAACTCCGCGTAGCGGTCGCCGTCGACCGTCGCCTGCGTCGCAAGCAGCCCGATCTTCCGGTTCCGCGTCGCCTGCACGGCGGTGTGCGCCTCCGGCTGGATCACCCCGACGACCGGCACCGACAGTTCCTCCTGCAGCTGCGGCAACGCCGCCGAGGTCGCGGCGTTGCACGCAACGAGCACGAGCTTGACCTGCGGCTCGAGGTACTGGCCGATCTCGAGCGCGAAGCCGCGGATCTCGTCGAGCGGCCGCGGACCGTACGGGAGCCGCGCATGGTCGCCGAGGTAGACGAAGTCCTCGTGCGGCATCGTCACGAGGCATTCGTGCAGCACCGTGAGCCCGCCCGTGCCCGAGTCGAACACGCCGATCGGCCGCGGATCCATCGCGGCGATTGTAGAAGGGCATAGCACGGTTTCGTGTTTGCGGTTACAACTCTCGGGCCGAAACGCTCGTCTCACCCGGAGGACCGCCGGCGACCTCCCGAAGGAAGGGGTAATGAAGAAATCCATCCGCCTGCTCGTCTTGGCGTGCGCAGCGACGCTCCCGCTCGCCGTCGTCGCGCTGGCCGCGGCGTCTTACACGCCGTCGATGGGCATCTTCCAGTCGACGTACAAGCCCGGCGCCGCAAGCCCGGTGACGATCGTCCTCGCGCAGGAGAAGGCCGACGATCCGACGGCGCAGATCGTCACCTACGTCGGGCGTGGCTACACCGTCACGCTGGGCCAGCCGGCGGGAGCGACGATCGGCACCGTCGTCGCTGGCGTCCAGGTACTCGACCTGAGCCCGAACCGGCTCGAGCTCAATGGCCCGGTCAAGGCGGAGGATCCCGCCGGCTTCGTCTCGAACCAGTGCTCGCCGGGCGTGCACGAGGCCGTCTGGACGCTGAACGCGGCGCTCCCCGGCCAGCCAGCAAACCCGATTCCGGTGTACGTCGACCACACGACCGGGGCCGAGGCGGCGTTCAGCTCGGCCAAGATCACGACGTGCTTCCGAGATCCGATGCTGCCGCCGAGCGACCCGCGTCGGGCGCCGAACGGGACGAAGTTCCTCGACGCCTCCTTCACGGTGAAGGGCGTGTTCAAGAACCCGAGCGTCGCCGGGAACACGACGTGGCGCTCCGTCTTCACGCCGTACAGGCCAGGTACCGGAACCCCGAATCCGACCGGCACACGGGAGGCGCAGGGCCTCGTGCCGGTGCCGTACTCGGTGTCTGTGAAGCGCATCAAGACGCGCCGCGGGTTCTTCCGGCTCGCCGGGACGGTGAACGTGGCCGGCACCGCGCCGATCAACACACGCCTGTTGCTGTTGTCCGGCATCAGACAGAGCGGGACGCTCACCCTCAAGGCCGTCGCGGCGACGAGGACGGTCAGGGGAGGCAAGTACGCGTTCAACCGGCGCCTGCCCAAGCAGGTGACGTACTTCTTCGTCGAACGGCCGCCGTCCTTGTCGACCTGTTCGACGAGCCCGATCGGGCTGCCGTGCACCGCGTCCCTCGTCAGCAACACGCTCAGCAAGGTCGTCAAGGTCGCGCCGGCCTCGAAGAGGAAACGGCGCTAGGGGGAGGCTCTGCCGGTGCCTCCGACGAGAGGCCCCGGCACGGCTCAGGCCGCGGGCAGGACCGGCTCGCGTCTCAGGAACGACGCTGCGTGCCCGCGCGTGTTCGCCTCGACGACCTGCTCGCGCTCGAGTGCGCCGATCCGGATCAGCAGCTCGAACTCATCGCGTAGATGCGTCCGCATCATCTCGGGGCCGTCGGTGGCGATCGTGAACTGGACGCCGGCGGCGACGAAGGCGCGAAACGTGTCGCGGACCGCGCGTTCCGACTCGAGCGCCTTGGTCAGCAGGTTCGACGTCGGACAGATCTCGAGCACGATCTCGCGCTCTCGGAGCGCGTCCATCAGCTCCGGATCCCGTGCGGCGAGGATGCCGTGGCCGATCCGGTCGGGCCGCAGCGTCTCGACCACCTCGCCGACCTCCTCGACGCCCGCGTCACCGCCCTCCTCGCCGACGTGGATCGTGACGCCGAGCCCGGCGTCGCGCGCGTCCTCGACGAGCGGCTGCAGGTCGCGGTACGGGTAGCGCTCTCCGCGCGGCCGCGGCCCGGCGACGTCGATCCCGACGATTCCGCGTGGCGCCCAGCGGATCGCCTTCTCGACGATGATGGCGTTCAGGTCCTGCGTGAACGTCCGGTCCATCATCAGGATCAGGCCGGCGTTCGTCTGCGGGTACTCGAGGCTGGCGCGGTCGAGACCGCGGATCGCCGCGAGGATGATGTGATCGAGATCGCGTTCGCCGCCCCGGTTCCGCTTCATCGGGTTGAAGCGCAGCTCGAGCGTCGTGATCCCCTGTGAGCGGTAGGCCCCGCCGATCGCAGCGTGAACCGAGCGCTCGACCGCGATCGGGCTCGACTGGATCACCTCCGTCCAGTGGTAGATCGCGTCGAGCGCGTCGAGGTCGGCGACGCCGCGAGGGTCGGAGATCGTGACCAGCCGCTCGAACTCCCAGTAGTCCTTGACCGGCAGCGCGATCCCCTGCTCGTGGGCGAGGCTCCAGAGGATGTCGGAGGAAACCGAGCCGCCGAGGTGCGTGTGCAGCTCGGCCAGGCCCTCCATGGAGGGAGTCTACGGGGAGGACCTAACGGAGGGCTCGAATCGCGTCGAGCGCCCGCCGTACCTCCGCCGGGGTGTTCGGGATCCCCGCGCCGACGCGCGCGTACGAGGGCGAGTACGGCGTCACCGTCGCCACGATCCGCCGCCGGCGCAGCGCTGCCACCACCGCCTCCGGGCTCAGCCGGTCGACGTCGAAGCAGACGAGGCCGGCCGAGAGGCCCTGCGCGCGCGGCGTGTGGAGGCTCACGTGCGGCATGCCGGCGAGCCCGTCCTTCAGCCGGCTGTTGAGGCCATGGACCCGCCCCGCGACCCTCGCCTTGCCGATGCCGCGATGGAAGGCGAACGCCGCGCCGAGCGCCCAGCGGTGCTCGAACGAGTGAAACCCGCCCGGGCTGTTCGCGTCCCCCGGCGTACCCGTTCCCGTGAAGGACGGGATGGTCGGGCTCGCCGCCGGCCACGCACCCGGCGCTCCCCACACGAGGCCGGTGCCGCGCGGCCCGAACAGCCACTTGTGGCACCCCGTTGCGAAGAAGTCGACGCCGAGCTTCGCGGCCTGGACGTTGTCGACGCCGAAGCCGTGGACGCCGTCCACGCACAACAGGATCCGATCATGCTCGTCGCGCCCCTTGTTGTGCGGCGCGAGTGCGTCGGCGATAGCGCGCAGCGGCAGCTTGACGCCTGTGCTCGAGTGCACCCACGTGAGCGCGACGACCCGCGTCCGTCGTGTGACCGCACTCGCGATCCGCTCGACGACCGTGCTGGCCGACGCCGCGGCCGGCCGGTCGTAGAGCGCAATCCGCCGCACAGTCGCGCCGCTCTCCCGCGCCTTGCGCTCGAGCGCCGCGTGCGTGACGAAGAAGTCGTGCGTCGTCGTCAGGAGCTCCTGGCCTGCGCGAACGTCGAGACCGGCGTAGAGGAGCGACAGGCCCATCGTCGTGCTGTCCGTGAGCGCGATGTCCTCCGGCCGGCCGCCCAGGTAGCGCGCCGCCCCCCGCAGGACGGCGGCCTCGTTCGCCGCCCAGTGCTCGTGCAGGTACTCGACCGGGTTTGCGTCCAGCCGCCGGCGGTGGCGGTCGATCGCCTCGCGCACGGAGGCCGGGTGCGAGGCGAGCAGGAATGTCCCGAGGTGAACGAGGTCGCGGTCGAGCCGGAACTGGCCGCGGACCGCCGACCATCCGCGCAGCGATTCGTCCGCGTGGCCGAGCGGAACGTCCTCGAGCCAGGAGAACCCGGCCGCCGCGCCGAGCGCGAGCCCAGTCCGGCTCAGAAACTGCTTCCGATCGAGCCCCATCGCTCCCGGCAAGGACGGCCGCTAGTCGCTCACGCGCCGCTGGCCTGGATCGGCCACCACCGGATCCTCGAGCAGGCTCTCGATCAGCCGCGTCGCGAGCTCGACCGTGTCGGCGAGCAGGCGCTCGTCCACGAGCTCGAGCCGCTCGCTCGGCAGGTGATACTCGTCGTACGGGAAGTGGCAGAGCGTCGCCGCAGGGATGTTCTTCTCGGCGAAGGCGAACGAGTCGACGCCGGGCCCGGCCGGGCCGACGCTGAGCTCGTAGCGCTCGTGAAGCCCGAGCTCCTCCGCGAAGGCCCGCATCCGCTCCGCCAGCACCGGCGGCGAGCCCATCAGCTCGAAACGCTCGCCGTGAGCGATGCAGTCGAGATTGACGCAGGCGCGAACGCGCTCGAGCTCGCCGGTGATCTGGGCATCGAAGACGAACTGGCGTGAGCCGACGAGGCCGATCTCCTCCGCGGCGAAGGCGATGAACCGCAGCGTCCGGGCGTGCCGACCGCCCGCGAGTCGCTCGACAATGCGGCGCACGCCCTCGACGCCGGTCGCGTTGTCGATCACCCCGGGGCCACGCCAGACGGAGTCGTAGTGGGCGGAGACGACGATCGTCTCCTCGCTCTCGCCGGGCAGATCCGCGACGACGTTCCGCTCCCTCCGGCCGGGGATGAAGCGGCCACCCACGCGTACGCGCGCCGTCGCTCCCTCGAGCCCGCGCAGTCGCTCCGCGTCGGCCCCGGAGATGAAGACGGTCGGCACGACGGCGATCTGGCGCGGCCCCGCCAGGAACGGGATCGCCGCACCGCCAAAGGGGCTCATATGGAGGCGGGCCAGCTCGACACCCTCCGCGTCGTCGACCGCGAAGACGTCGGCCTGCGGGAAGAAGCCGCCGATCGAGAAGACGCCGAGCCGACGAACACGGCCTTCGACCGTCCCGTCGGTCGGCGTCGCGTACATGCACGGTCCCGCGTCCCAGCGCTCGCCTTCGATCTCGAGCAGCGGCTCGTCGGGCTCGTAGGCGAGCAGGTCGAACTCGTGGAATCCCGGCTCGAGACCCGCCTCCCGGAGCGCCGCCGCGACGAGGTCGGCGGCGCGGCCCGCCTCCGGCGTCCCGGCCATGCGGACGCCGACGTCGACCCCGAGCGCCTCGACGAGATTCACGCCGCGAGTGTAATTCGCGCTTGGGTCGCCCAAAGCGCGCCGACCGCAACTAACATCGCGAGGGCACGAGGCGTCTCCATAAACATCCACAAATCTCGTGCGGGAGGTCGAGTATGCGCGCTCGTTCGCTGTTCTTTCTATTCACCGTCCTCGGCCTCGTCGCCCTTGTCGTCGCCGCGTGCGGCGGCAGCAGCAAATCATCCTCGTCGACGTCCTCGTCCTCGTCCGGCGGCCAGGGCGGCACGCTGAACACCGTCGCGAAGGGCGCGCCCTCCGGCTCGCCGGACCCGCAGATCAACTACACGCTGCAGGAGTGGCAGTGGCTGATTTTCACCCACGACGGCCTCCTCGCCTTCAAGCGAACGAGCGGCAAGGAAGGGACGAAGCTCGTCCCCGACCTCGCCACCGACATCCCGAAGCCGCAGGACGGCGGCAAGACCTACGTCTTCCACATCCGGAAGGGGATCAAGTACTCGGACGGCACGACC
>JBKOYZ010000195.1:0-12927 GCA_046725655.1 Actinomycetota bacterium
TCGACCAGCCAGTCCGAGCTTGGCGTTAGCGTGCAGATACATCCGCGCCCTCCTTTGAGCGTGAGTCCGGGAAGACCCACAGCCTCAAAGGAGGGCCGGATAGAGAACCCTCAGCCGTTCACAACGTGTGTAGGCAGGTCAGCTAGTTAGCTGGCGTCTAGCCGGGGGGAACCTCCCGGTTCCCCCGAACCCCCTCCACCGGTCCGCTTCGCGGACAGGACGCTTACGCGTCCGGAACGAAGTCGACGAGCTCGAGGTATGCCATCTCGGCCGCGTCGCCCTGACGCGGCCCAAGCTTGACGATCCTGGAGTAGCCGCCCGCCCGGTCGGCGAACCGCGGCCCGACGTCGCTGAAGAGCTTGTAGACGACGTCCTGCGAGCGCAGGAACTTGAGCGCCTGGCGCCGGGCCGGCACGTCGCCGCGCCGGCCAAGCGTGATCATCTCCTCGGCGACCGGCCGAACCTCCTTGGCCTTCGCGACCGTCGTCTTGATCCGCCCGTGCTCGATCAGCGACGCTGTCAGGTTCGCGTAGAGCGCCTTGCGGTGGGCGGCGTCGCGCCCGAGCTTCCTACCGGCCCGCCGGTGGTTCATGAGCTCAGACGCCTCCGCCGTTCTCGCCGCGCAGCGTCAGCCCGTGGGTGGCGAGCGTCTCCTTGACTTCCTCGATCGACTTCTTGCCGAAGTTCGGGATCGCTGCCAGTTCGTTCTCGGTCTTGGTGACGAGATCGCCGATCGTCTCGATACCGACGCGCTTGAGGCAGTTGTACGAGCGAACGCCGAGCTCGAGCTCCTCGATCGGGAAGTTCTCCATCCCGTGGGCCAGTGCAGGCTCCGCGCCGGCGCCGCCGTCGGCCGCCGCGGCGGCCTCACCGAATCCCTCGATCCGCTCGAGGTCGGTGAAGATGGCGAGCTGCTTGATCAGGATCTCGGCCGCCTGGCCGATCGCGTCGCGCGGATCGATCGAACCGTCGGTCGTAACGTCGAGGATCAGCTTGTCGTAGTCGGTCCTCTGCCCGACGCGGGCCGCCTCGACGTCGTACGAGACGCGCCGCACCGGCGAGAAGATCGAGTCGACCGGGATGACGCCGATCGTGTGCTCGGGCCCCCGGTTCAGCTCGGCCGGGACGTAGCCGCGGCCACGGCCGATCGTCAGCGTCACCTCGAGCTTGCCGCGCTCGGACAGGTTGGCGAGCTCGAGGTCCGGGTTCAGGATCTCGAGCTCGGCCGGCGCCTCGATGTCGCCGGCCTTGACCGGGCCGGAACCGCGCTTGGACAGTCGCACCTCGATCTCGGGCGACTCCCCGTGCAGGCGGCAGATCAGGTTCTTGAAGTTGAGCAGGATGTCGGTGACGTCCTCGCGGACGCCCGGCAGCGTCGTGAACTCGTGCGCGACGCCCTCGACCTTGACCGAGGTCACGGCCGCACCCTCGAGGGAGGAGAGCAGCACGCGGCGGAGCGAGTTGCCGAACGTGTAGCCGAAGCCGCGGTCGAGCGGCTCGATCTGGAAGACCCCCCGATTCTCGTCGACCTCCTCGTGGACGATCTTCGGGATCTGGAACTCCATCAAACTGGTTCGTGTTGCCATGTCGCCTTTCTTCCGTGCTTACTAGGGGCCGTAGGCCAGGCCGCAGCCCTTACTTGCTGTAGAGCTCGACGATGAGCGATTCCTGGACGGGCGTGTCGATCTCCTCGCGCTCGGGCAGCTTCAGGATCTTGCCGGTGAGGCCGTCGTGGTCGGCCTGGAGCCAGGGCGCGACCGAGGCGGTCAGGTCGGTGGCGTCCCGGATCACCGGCTCGGCAGAGCTGCCGGGCGCGACCGAGACGACGTCGTCGGGCTTGACCTGATAGCTCGGGATGTTGACGCGGCGGCCGTTGACGTGGAAGTGGCCGTGGCGAACGAGCTGACGCGCCTGCGCGCGCGAAGCGGCGAAGCCGAGCCGGTAGACGACGTTGTCGAGACGCGTCTCCAGCATCTGCAGGAGGTTCTCGCCCGTGACGCCGGAGCCGCGCGCCGCCTTCGTGTAGTAGGTGCGGAACTGCTTCTCGAGCAGGCCGTAGTACCTGCGGGCCTTCTGCTTCTCGCGCAGCTGCAGCAGGTACTCGCTCTGCTTGATACGGCCGCGGCCGTGTTCGCCCGGCGGGTACGAGCGGCGCTCGATCGCGCACTTCTCGGTCAGGCAGCGCTCACCCTTGAGGAAGAGCTTCATGCCCTCGCGGCGGCAGACGCGGCACTTGGGACCGAGATCGCGGGCCACTAGCCGTCACCTCCCGTGGGGCTCGTGCCTGCCAGCCGCGAAAAGCCGCCCTGGGCAGGACGCAAACGCATAGGCGTCCTAGGATCACGTGAGGCTACGGGCGCGACTGCGCAACCAGGGCGGACGCCAGTGGGCTTTGCAGCGCCCTGGCGGGTGCGAGACACGCGGGAGGGGGCGGCCACCTAGACGCGCCTCCGCTTCTTCGGCCGCACGCCGTTGTGGGCCTGCGGCGTCACGTCCTTGACGCCCAGGATCTCGAGCCCGGCCGCCTGGAGCGAGCGGATCGCCGTCTCGCGCCCCGAGCCCGGTCCCTTGACGAAGACCTCGACCTTCTGCAGGCCGTGCTCCATTCCCTTCCGCGCACACGCATCGGCCGTCACCTGAGCCGCGAATGGCGTCGACTTGCGCGAGCCCTTGAACCCGGCCGAGCCGGCGGACTCCCAGGCGATCACGTTGCCCTCGTTGTCCGTCAGCGAGACGATCGTGTTGTTGAACGACGTCTTGATGTGCGCCTGCCCAATGGCGATGTTCTTGCGGACGCGGCGGCGCGTGCGACCTCTCGTCGCTTGTCTTCGAGGCGGGGCCATCAGCGATCACCTGCCGCGGCACGCGTACTCTGCCGCCGCGAAACGCGCGTGTCGAAAGGACGCAGCGAGCGTCCGTCATCCCAGGACGCGTAGCGTGCGACTGAGGACGCCGCGAGACGGAGCGTTGCAGGGCCCGGCAGAGTGCGCGGGACGTGGGAGGGGGTCGCGAACACTAGGTCTTTTGGACCGCCTTCTTGCCGCGGCCGACGGTCTTCTTCGGCCCCTTCCGCGTGCGCGCGTTCGTCTTCGTGCGCTGTCCGTTCGCCGGCAGGCCGCGCCGGTGGCGAAGGCCGCGGTAGGCGCCGATCTCCTGCAGGCGCTTGATCGCCTGCGTGCGCTCACGCCGCAGGTCACCCTCGACCTGGAGGCTCCCGTCGATGTACTCGCGGAGCTTCGTGACCTCCTCGTCAGTCAGGTCCTTGATCTTCTCGTCGGGTGAGAGGCCGAGCTCGGCACAGACCTTCCGTGCAGTCGGCTGCCCGATCCCGTAGATGTAGGTCAGCCCGATCTCGAGCCGCTTCTGGTTGGGGAGATTGACTCCGGCAATCCGTGCCATGTAACTAGCCCTGCCTTTGCTTGTGTCGCGGATTCGTGCAGATGACCATGGTCTTGCCGTGCCGCTTGATCACGCGGCACCGCTCGCACATGGGCTTGACTGAGGCTCTGACTTTCATAGAGTCATTTACTTGTTTCGGTAGGTAATCCGGCCGCGACTGAGGTCGTACGCCGAGAGCTCCACCTTCACCCGGTCGCCGGGCAGGAGGCGGATGTAGTTCTTGCGCATCTTCCCCGAGATGGTCGCCAGCACCTCGTGGCCGCCGTCGACCCGCACCCGGAACATCGTGCTCGGGAGCGACTCGGTGATCTCGCCTTCGACCTCGATCTTGTCGTCTGTCTTCGCCATTTACCTCACAGAAACCGTTCGCCACTTACCTCACAGAAACCGCGCCTCGTCAGCGCGGTTGTCGGAACACGGAAAAACACGGCTCGCGCCGCGGGTCGTCATGGTAGCAAACCCGCTTGGGCAGGCGTTTTCCGCGGCGTCAGCACCCTGGGGCCCTTGGGCGCGACGGCCACGGTGTGCTCGAAATGAGCCGAGAGCGAGCCGTCGGCGGACGAGATCGACCACTCGTCGGCGTGCATCACGACGTCCGGGCCTCCCGCGTTGATCATCGGCTCGATCGCCAGTGTCATCCCCGGAAGCAACTGCGGGCCGCGGCCCGGGGAGCCGAAGTTCGGGATCTGCGGATCCTCGTGGTACGCGCGGCCGACGCCGTGGCCGACGAGGCTGCGGACGACGGAGAACCCGGCGCCCTCGACCACGGTCTGGATGGCGTGCCCGATGTCGGAGACGTGGTTGCCGACGCGCGCCTGGTCGATGCCCGCGGCCAGCGCCTCCTGGCAGACGTCGAGCAGCCGCTGCGCCTCGGGATCGATCTCGCCGACGCCGAAGGTGTAGGCGCTGTCCGCGACGAGCCCGTCGAGGGTGACGCCGACGTCGACAGCGATCACGTCTCCCTCCTCGGCGCGGTACTCGGTCGGGATCCCGTGCACGATCATCGCGTTCGGCGAGATGCAGAGTGTCGCGGGATAGCCGCGATAGCCCTTCGACGTCGGCACGCCGCCGCGCTCGCGGATGAAGTCCTCCGCGAGCCGATCGAGCTCGAGCATCGAGATCCCCGGTCGCAGCTCGTCGCCGATCATGGCCAGCGTGTCGGCGACGACCTCGCCCGCGCGCGCCATTCCCTCGATCTCCTGCTGCGATTTCCTGATGATCATCGTGTCGTCACCGTAGCCGCGCGCCCTCACCTGACCGCGACCTGCTCCAGCGCCTGCTGGATCTCGTGGAAGACCTCGTTCGGTGACGCGTCGGCATGGATGCCGACCAGGATTCCCTGCGCCCGGTAGTGCTCGACGAGCGGCTCGGTTTCAAGGTGGTAGATCTCGAGCCGCTTCTTGATCGCCTCGGGCGTGTCGTCGGGACGATTCTCGAGCTCAGCGCGCTTCAGCAGCCGCGCGATGCACAGCTCATCCGAGATCTGCAGCTCGAAGACGACCCTCAGCTCGCGATCCACCTCGCGCAGCATTGCGTCCAGCGCTGCGGCCTGGACGAGTGTTCGCGGAAAGCCGTCGAGGACGAATCCGTCACGCACGTCGTCGGCCTCGAGCCGTTCGCGGATGAGCCCGATCGTCAGCTCGTCGGGGACGAGCTGACCGCTCTCGAGGATCGGCTTCACCCGCTGCCCAAGCGGCGTCCTCGCTGCGATGGCGGCCCGCAGCATGTCCCCGGTCGCGATGTGCGGGATGCCGTACTCGGCCGAGATCCGCTTCGCCTGCGTTCCTTTCCCGGAGCCTTGCGGCCCCAAGAGCAGAATGTTCACTACCTGAGAAAGCCTTCGTAGGAGCGCATCATCATCTGCGACTCCATCTGCCGCATCGTGTCGAGGGCGACGCCCACGACGATCAGCACGGACGTGCCGCCCAGCGCGCGCGAGGTCGCCTGCGAGAAGCCGCCGTAGCGGATGAATAGACTCGGCAGGACCGCGACGAGAGCGAGGTAGAGCGACCCCGGCAGCGTCAGGCGTGTCAACACGCGGTCGAGGTATTGCGCCGTCGGCGGGCCGGGCCGGATGCCCGGGATGTAGCCGCCGTACTTGCGCAGGTTGTCGGCCTGGTCGACCGGGTTGAACTGCACCGCCGTGTAGAAGTACGTGAAGATGATGATCAGGAACGCCTCGAGCCCGAGGTACGCCCAGCTCGAGGGCTGGAAGTTCCTGTTGATCCACGTCGACGTCGACGGAATGAACTCGGCGATCGTCGGCGGGAACGCCATCACTGCGGCGGCGAAGATGACCGGGATCACGCCGGCCATGTTCACGCGCAGGGGCATGTATGTGGAGCCACCGCTCGTCATCCGCCGCCCGACCATTTGTTTCGCGTACTGGATCGGGATCCGCCGCTGACCCTCCTGGATGAAGACGACCGCCACGATGATCCCGATCGCGACGAGCGGGAAGAACAGCTTCTCCATCGGGCCGCCGTTGTACCAGGCGACCACGCCGGCGGGAGCCGTGGCGAGGATCGAGGCGAAGATCAGCAGCGAGATGCCGTTCCCGATCCCGCGCTTCGTGATCAGCTCGCCCATCCACATGAGCACGGTGGAGCCGGCGGTGAGCGTGACGATGATCAGGACGAGCCGCCCGGAGTTCGCCTGGAGCACGCCCTCGCGCTTGAAGAGGAACGCGTAGCCGGTCGCCTGCGCCGCCGAGAGTCCGACGGTCAGGTAGCGCGTGTACTGGTTGATCTTCGCCATGCCCGCCTCGCCCTCTTTCTGCAGCTTCTCGAGCTTCGGGATGACGACCGCGAGGAGCTGCAGGATGATCGACGCGGTGACGTACGGCATGATCCCGAGCGCAAAGATCGAGAAGCGCGACAGAGCAGAGCCCGAGAAGAGGTTCAGCAGGCCGAGGATGGAGCTGCCGCGGCCGCCCGATCCGAAGAAGTCGGTGATCGACTGCGAGTCGACGCCCGGGGCCGGCATCCACGAGCCGAGCCGGTACAGCGCCAGGATGAGGGCAGTGAACAGAACGCGGCGCCGGAGCTCCGGCACACGCCACGCGTTGGCGAGCCAGGCGAACACTTACTCCGCCGAAGCCTGATCGGCTTCGGCGGACGACTCGGGCTCGTCCGCTGCCTCAGGCTCTTCGGTTGCGGGACTCTCCGCGGACTCTTCTTCGGTCTCCGGGGGCGGCTCCGGCTCCGCCTGCGGCGGAACGTAAGCCTGGACCCGGCGCTTGGGCTTCCTGGGCTCCGGCTCGCCGCGAAGCCAGGTGATCGAGCCACCCGCGGCCTCGATCTTCTCGCGCGCGGTCTTCGAGAAGTTGTGCGCACTGACAGTGAGCTTCTTGCTCAGATCACCCTGGCCAAGGATCTTGAGATCGAACTTCGTGTTGCGGATCACGCCGGCCGCGGCCAGGGACTCGGGCGTGATCTCGCTGCCGGCGTCGAAGCGCTCGAGGTCCCGGACGTTGACCGCGACCGTCCGCGTGCGGTGGGGCCCCATCGGCATCGCGTCCTTCGAGTAGGGGCCGCGCTGCTTGCCCAGCCGCATGTAGATCGGCATCTGACCGCCCTCGAAACCCGGGCGCAGCTTGTTCGACCCCGAACGTGCCTTCTGGCCCTTGATGCCACGGCCCGAATAGCGCCCCTTGCCGGAGCCAAGGCCGCGGCCAACGCGCTTGCGATCCTTGCGCGCCTGCGCAGGCTTCAGGGTCGAAAGGTTCAGCTTCTCGGGCATGGCAGCTGCATTTTCACTTCGCGTCCTCGACGCGGACGAGGTGACGGACCTTCCTGAGCATACCGGCGAGCTGCGGGCTCTCTGTGTGCTCCGCGGAGCGGCCGATCTTGCCCAGCCCGAGGGCTCGCAGCGTGCCGCGGTGCCGCTCGCTCTGGCCGATCTGGCTACGTGTCTGCGTTACCCGAACTTTCACTGCTGAACGTCCTCCGGACTTTCAGCAGCAGGTCCGCCTTCGGCGGATTCTGTCGCGGCGGGCTCAGCAGCAGCAGCAGCAGGGTCGGCATTCTCTTCCTGCGGTCGCTTCGCCACCGGCAGCACTTGGCTGACGGTCAGGCCTCGGGTCTGCGCGACCTCCTCGGGACGCCGCAACCGCTGCAGGCCGTTCACCGTGGCCTTCAGCATGTTGATTGGATTCGTGGTGCCAAGGCTCTTCGCGAGGATGTCGCGGACGCCGCCGAGCTCGAGCACGGCACGGACGCCGCCGCCGGCGATGACGCCGGTTCCTTCGCTCGCGGGCCGGAGCAGCACGCGCGCGGCGCCGTACTCGCCCAGGATCTCGTGCGTGATCGTCGTCCCCTTCTTCGGCACCGCGAACAGATTTTTCTTGGCGTCGTCGACGGCCTTCGAGATCGCAAGCGGAACCTCACGCGCCTTGCCGTAGCCCACCCCCACGCGGTCGACCTCGTCGCCGATCACGACCAGCGCCGTGAACGAGAACCGGCGGCCGCCCTTGACGACCTTGGCGACGCGGTTGATCTCCACCACGCGCTCCTTGAGCTCGCGCTCTCGCTCGCGCTCGATGACTTCACGTTCGACTGGGGTCGTGCTCAAAAGCGGAGTCCTCCTTCGCGCGCGGCCTCGGCCAGCGCCTTCACGCGTCCGTGGTACAGGTAGCCGCCGCGGTCGAAGACCACGGCCTCGATGTTCGCCTTCTTCGCGTTCTGCGCAAGCAGCTTGCCGACCTCGGCAGCCTGCGCGGTCTTGTTGCCCTTGAACGACTTCTTCAGCTGCAGCCAACTCGCGGCGGCGAGCGTCTTCCCCTGCATGTCGTCGACCAACTGCGCCTCGATGCCGCGGTTGGAGCGGAAGACGACGAGCCGCGGCCGCTCGGCGGTGCCGAAGAGCTTGCCGCGGACACGGCGGTGGCGACGCGCGCGGGCCTGTGGCTTCGTCAGGACCGTCACGCTCTCTTTCCTACTTTCCTTCTCACGTGCTCGCCGGCGTAGCGGATGCCCTTGCCCTTGTAGGGCTCGGGCGGGCGCATCTTCCGCACCTCAGCGGCGATCTCGCCGACCTGCTGTTTGTCGATCCCCTTGACGAGGACGGTCGTCGCATCGGGAACCTCGAACGTGATCCCTTGGGGCGGCTTCACGACGACCGGATGCGACAGGCCGACGCTCAGCTCGAGGTCGGTGCCGCGCAGCGTGGCGCGATAACCCACGCCCTGGATCTCGAGCCGCTTCTCGAAGCCCTTCGTGACGCCCTCGACCATGTTCGCGATCAGCGAGCGGGTGAGGCCGTGCAGCGCCCGATCGTCGCCGCGCTCGGTCGGCCGGCTGACGACGAGGTTGCCGTCCTGCTGCTCGACCTTCATCCGCGCCGGCACGTTCTGGCTGAGCTCGCCGAGAGGTCCGTTGACCTGGACGCGACCAGGACTAATGGCCACGTTGACCCCGCTCGGCAATTCGATTGGCTGTTTTCCGATTCGACTCACTGCACTACCAAATAAAAGCCACGACTTCGCCGCCGACTCCGCGCTCTTCGGCGGTCCGGCCGGTCATCAGGCCGTTCGACGTCGACAGGATGGCGACGCCCATGCCTCCGAGCACGCGCGGTAGGCGGTCCTTGCGCGCGTAGATGCGCCGGCCGGGCTTCGAGACGCGCCGCAGGTTCGTGATCACGCGCTCGCGGCTGCGGCCGTACTTGAGGTCGATGACGAGCGTCTTGTAGGAGCCGCCGTTCTCGACGTGATAGTCGCGGATGTAGCCCTCCTCCTTGAGAAGTCGGGCGATCTCCTCCTTCATCCGCGAGTTCGGCATCTCCACGTGGTCGTGGAGCGCGCGATTCGCGTTGCGGATGCGGCTGAGCATGTCTGCGATCGGATCGGTCAGCACCTCTGTCCTCCTACCACGAACTCTTGGTCATGCCGGGGATCGCGCCGTCGTGCGCGAGCTCGCGCAGGCAGATCCGGCAGAGACCGAACTTCTTGAACACCGCGCGCGGGCGGCCGCAGCGCCGGCAGCGCGTGTACTCGCGCACCTTGTACTTCTGCGGCCGCGCCGCCTTGACGATCAGCGATTTCTTCGCCACTACTCCTCGTCTCCTTCCGGCGCCGGTTCCGCCATGCCCGGGAAGGGCATGCCGAGGCCGCGTAGGAGCGCCTCAGCCTGGCGGTCGTCCTTGGCCGTGGTCGTGATCGAGACGTCGAGCCCTCGGATCGCGTCGACGTCGTCGTAGTTGATCTCGGGGAAGATGATCTGCTCGCGGATCCCGAGCGAGAAGTTGCCGCGCCCGTCGAGCGACCGGAGGCTCAGGCCGCGAAAGTCGCGGATGCGCGGGAGCGCGATCGAAATCAGCCGGTCGAGGAATTCCCACATCCGCGCGCCGCGGAGCGTGACCCGAACGCCGACGGGCATCCCCTCGCGCAGCTTGAAGCCGGCGATCGACTTGCGGGCGCGTCGCACCTGCGCGCGCTGGCCGGCGATCGTCGTCAGCTGGTCGAGCGCGCTCTCGAGCACCTTCGCCTCGGTCTTCGCGTCGCCGACCCCCATGTTGAGGGTGATCTTCTGTAGGCGCGGGACGTCCATCACCGACGACAGGCCCAGCTCCTCCTGCAGCCGCGCGCGCAGCTCGTCGTCGTAGCGGTCCTTCAGACGCGGGCTGTATCCGTTCTCGCTCTTCGCCGCCATCACTTGTCGATCTCCTGGCCGCAGTCGGCGCGCTTGCAGACGCGCACGTGGATGCGCTTGTCCTTGACCGTCTTCTCCTGCATGCCGATCCGCGTCGGCCGGTTGCACGTCGGGCAAACGACCATCACGTTCGCGACCGGCACCGGCGCCGCCTTCTCGATCACGCCGCCGGGGGTCATCTGCGTCCCGCCCATGCGGCTCGAGTCGCGAAGCGGCCGCGGCTTCGTGTGCCGCTTGACCACGTTCAGGTTCTCGACGATCACGCGCCGCTCGGCCGGGCGCGCGTCGATGATGCGGCCCTGCTTGCCGCGGTCCTTGCCCTTGATCATGTGGACGAGGTCGCCCTTGCGAACCTTCATCTTCGTCGCCATGTCACAACACCTCTGGAGCTAGGGAAACGATCTTCATGAAATTCTTTTCGCGCAATTCACGCGCGACTGGTCCTGCGGCGTCGCTTGCGATGCCGCTCAAAGGCCAGGGCGGCTTTGCCGCCATGGCCGGCTTCACCCGGCTTGCGATGAACTGCCGTTGGCGAATTGCGCGCGTCATGCTCACAACACCTCGGGCGCAAGCGAAACGATCTTCATGAAGTTTTTCTCGCGCAATTCACGCGCGACTGGTCCAAAAATGCGCGTGCCGCGCGGGTTGTTCGCGTTGTCGATGATCACGGCGGCGTTCTCGTCGAAGGCGATGGAGGTGCCGTCGTCGCGCCCGAACGGCTTCCGCGTCCGAACGACGACGGCCTGGACGACCTCGCCTTTCTTGATCGCGCCCTGTGGAGTCGCGGTCTTGACGGTCGCCGTGATGATGTCGCCGACGCGCGCGTAACGCCGCTTCGAGCCGCCCTTGACGCGAATGCAAAGGATCTCGCGAGCGCCGGTGTTGTCGGCGACGCGCAATCTCGACTCCTGCTGGATCACCAACGGCCTCCTGCCGTGCGGGTCGCGCCCGATGGCTGCGCAGGGGGGCGCGTCGCAAGGACGCAGGGAGCGCCCGTCATCCCAGGACGCGTAGCGTGCGACTGAGGACGCCGCGAGGCGGCGGCCTCCGCACCCCAGCGGGCCCGACACGTGCGGTGGGGGGTCGTCATTTAGCGACCTCGACGATCTCGGCGAGGCGCCAGTGCTTCGTCTTCGACCGCGGCCGGGTCTCGACGATCCGGACGACGTCGCCGACCTTGGCCTCGTTCTGCTCGTCGTGCGCGTGGAACTTCGTCGACCGCCGGACGACCTTCTTGTACCTCGGGTGCGCCTTCACGGCGTCGACGCGGACGACGATCGTCTTGTCCATGCCACTCGAGACGACGACGCCGCGCCGCTCCTGCCTTCGGCCGCGGGGATGCTCGGGCTTCGGCAGCCGCGTGATCGGCTTGCGCTCGGCCGGTCGCTCACGCCTCGGCTTCGCATGCCGGTGGCGCTGCGCGCGCGGTAGGCGCTTTCTTTTCCGCCGAACCTGCTGCGCAGCTTCGGCGGGAGCTTCGGCGTCCTCGGCCGGTGCCTCGGCGGCTGCGGCCTCAGCCTCGACATCGGGCGCCGGCTCGGCTTCAGCGACTGGAGCCTCTTCCGCGGGAGCCGGAGCCTCGTCCGCGGGAGCCTCCTCCGCAGGGGCGTCGTCTGCGGACGCCTCCGCCGGCGGCTCCTCCGGGGCGGCCTCTTCAGCGACAGGCTCCTCGGTGTCGGCGGCCGGAGCCACCGGCCCCTCCGGGGCGGACACCGTTTCCTCCGTCGGCCCGGTCTCGGTCGGCTCGTTCGCGTCGGTTATCTCTTCGTTCTGGTTCTCGTCAGCCATTCGTCACTCGGTTCGCGTTCATCTCTCGTTCGGTCCGGACGGTGAGGATGCGGGCGATCTCCCGCTTCGCCAGTTTCAGCCGCGCGCTGTTCTCCAGCGCGCCCGTCGCGCCCTGGAAGCGCAGGTTGAAGAGCTCCTGCCGGCGCTCCGCCAGCTGGTGGTCGAGCTCGTCGTCCGTCAGATCTCTCAGGTCTCTAGCTCGCAAAGAGGTCCGCCTCCCCAGCATGGGGGAACCCGTGGTTCCCCCATGAGCCCCCTCCTTCGGAGGCTCGGTTCAAGGTTGTCGAAGAATCAACTCGCAAAAAGATCAGCCTCACGCTTGATGACTCGCGTTTTGATCGGCAGCTTCCGGCCCGCCAGGCGTAGGGCTTCCTTGGCCAGAGGCTCCGGGACCCCCGCCAGCTCGAACATGACTCGGCCGGGCTTGATCACGGCCACCCAGTGCTCGGGGGCGCCCTTCCCAGAGCCCATCCTCGTCTCCGCCGGCTTCTGAGTCACCGGCTTGTCCGGGAAGACGTTGATCCAGACTTTCCCGCCTCGGCGAATCTTGCGCGTCATCGCGATCCGCGCGGCCTCGATCTGCCGGTTCGTCACCCAGCCGTTCTCGAGCGCCTTCAGCCCGAAGTCGCCGGCCTGCACGCTCGTCTGGCCCTTGGAGTAGCCGCGGCGCCGGCCTCGCTGGTACTTGCGGTACTTGGTCTTCTTGGGCAGAAGCAACTACGAGTCTTCCTTCTTGGTCGTCCGCCTCGAGCCCGAGCCGGTGCGACTCGTCGACGGCTTGCTGCTCGACGCCTTCGTCGAACCCTTCTTCTTCTTCTCGGCGGACTCGTCACCCGACTGATCGAGCTTGGCCGGGTCCTCGTGCATCTGCTTCTGCGTAGTCGTGTCCGGGGCGTCGGCAACCGGCGCCGGCGTCTCCTCGACCACCGCGTCTTCGTCGCCGGCGGAAGCTCCCACTCGCTCCGCGCTGGTTTCGCCCTCCACCGGTCCGCCTTCGCGGACGGGCCGCTCCGCGGCCGGCTGCTCGCGCCCCTCGGCCGAAACGCCTTGCTCGTCCGTCCGCGGCTGCTCGACCTGCTCCGGCGCGGCC
>JBKOYZ010000093.1:0-9094 GCA_046725655.1 Actinomycetota bacterium
ACTAGCTCGGGCTCATCAGGGAGCGGCCGCGCAGCTGATCGGCGAGGGGTGGGCTCACGCCCGCAAGTACTTCTCCCTCTCGGAGAAGTACGCGCAATGGGCGGATTACCGAGCACCGGCCAAGGGATTCGGGATCCACGCGTACGCACACGAGGTCAGCCGGCCGATCCGCCTGACTGACGAGGAGCTCCGCGCCCACGACAGGTGGCGGAACTTCGGCGACCAGGTCGACAGCCACCCTCCGATGCGCGGCTGGCTGGCTGTACCGCTCATCGGATCGGACGGCGCGAACTACGGGTTCATCCAGGCCTCCGATCGGCTCGAGGGTGAGTTCACCGAGCAGGACGAGGCCAATCTAGTCAAGCTGGCGGCGCTCACGTCGACGGCACTCGACGCGCTCGCACAGTTCCATCTGCCCGGCTATCGGCGGGAGGTTGCCGAGCAGTCGTCCGGGGCGGGATCGAATCGGCAAAGATCCTGAGTTCGTCCGCGGCACTGCGTAAGCCACGTCGGTGACCATGCGTGCGGTCAGGCTGCGGTCGCCGGGTGGGCCGGAGGAGCTGGTGGTCGAAGACGTGGCGACCCCGCGTGTCGGTCCGGGCGAAGCGATTGTCGGGGTGCACGCCGCGGCGATCACTCGGGACGAACTCGAGTGGCCCGCGGACCGGCTTCCCGCGATTCCGGCATACGAGATGTCCGGCGTGGTCGCAGAAGTCGCTTCCGACGTCGATGCCGCCCTGACTGGGCAGCCGGTGTATGCGCTGACCGAGTTCGACCGCGACGGCGCGGCGGCCGAATTCGTTGCCGTTAGGGCAAGGCTGCTCGCTCCCAAGCCGCAGTCGCTCGACCACGTCCAAGCGGCGGCTGTCCCGCTCGCCGCCCTGAGCGCCTGGCAGGCGCTATTCGATCACGGAAACCTGCAGGCGAGTCAGCGGGTGCTGATCCATGGTGCTGCCGGCGGCGTCGGCCAATTTGCGACCCAGCTCGGGCGCTGGCGCGGCGCGCACGTGATCGGGACGACATCGCGAACGAACGCGGAGAGGGCGCGGAGGCTCGGGGCCCACGAGGTGCTCGAGTACGACAACGTTCATCCCGAGGGCGAACTCGCGCCGGTCGACCTCGTCTTCGACACCGTCGGCGGGGACGCGCTTGCGCACTCGGCGGGGATCGTGCGGCCCGGCGGGAAGGTCGTCTCGGTCGCCCAAGAACCTCCGCCGCTCCCCGCCGACGCGGCGATCACGGGTAGCTACTTCGTGGTCGAGCCGAACCGGGACCAGCTCATCGAGATCGGGCGCCTGGTCGACAGCGGCGACCTCCGCCCCGAAGTCGACTCAGTCCCGCTCGCCGAGGCGCGCGCTGCATTCGCGCGCAGCATGGCAAGGGCGAAGCGCGGCAAGGTCGTACTCCGCGTTGTCCACGATTAGACGGCGCGCACCTGCTCGTTTCGACAAGCAACGATGGAACGCCGGTTGTGATGTCGTCGAGTGGCAATGTCTTCACCTCCCAGCTGAGCTCACCTCGGGCGGCGAGGGCGAGTCCGACGAGGCCGAGCGTGTCTCCGTGAGGCGCTCGCAGGGCGCTACGGCTGGACGCTCTCCAACCTCGCCGACGTCTGCCGACGGCGCGGCGACCTCCCTCTCGCAGAGAAGACCTTCCGAGAGGCCGTCGGCCGGCTCCGAACGACGCACGAGCAGGGACACCTCGTCGAGGCCGAGCGAGGGCTGGCCGAGGTAATCGTCAAGCGCAGCAAACTCGACGAAGCGGACCGCCTCATCGCCGAAGTGCAGCGGCGCGTCGGTCGCGACGACGTCTGGACGCGCGCGTCGACGTTGCACGCGCGCGGCCTAGTCGAGGTCGCGCATGGCCGACGAGACGATGCCGAGGCCGCGTTCGCCGCTGCGCTCGAGATCGTCGAGCGAACGATGTACACGACCCTGGCGCAAGAAATCCGCGCCTCGCTCGACTCGCTGCACGCCGGCGCTGCCGCCGCCGCGTCTTCCTGAATTCACGACGAGGCCGCCGAAGCGGCCTCGTCGGACGGCCATCAAGAAGCTCCTCAAAAGGCCGCGCTCCAATGTCTGGGCGTCATAACATCGGACTCACCTCCAGTAGTCCGTGCTCCCTCGGGCGCGGGGTCCCAGGCGGCGGGGAAGACGGACGTTCGCGATTGCGCATGACGCCGTGCGGCGGCTCGCTCGAGCAGTGCGGCGGCCGCTCTCGCGAAGACGTCGTCGGCGTACATGCCGGTGAAGTCGACGGCGCCGTTGACGCTCGAGGACGTAGCATCGGCCGGCCTCGTCGCAGGCGACATCGACGCCGGCAAGGTCGAGCCCGAGCGCGGCGACCGCCCGGAGCGCAAGCGCACGTACCGCTGGCGGGGCGCTGACGCGGCGCCGCATGGCGCCCAAAGCCACGTTCGTCCGCCATTCGCCCGGCAGGGCGAGGCGCTCGACTGCCCCGACCACGCTGCCCCCGGCGACGACGACGCGCAGGTCGCGGCCCGTGGGTTCGACGAGCGACTGCACGAGTGCGCCCTGGCGACGGAACCAGCGCCGGCGCGCGAGCCGTTCGAGCCGTCCCCTCAACTCGTCCTCGTCGCGACAGAGGTAGACGTCGCGGCCCCAGCTGCCAAAACGGGGCTTCACCACGTAGGGCGGAGGAAAGCTCGGAAGCGAGACCTCGCGGACATGTGCCGTCGGCGGTTGCGCGACCCCGGCGCGGCCGAGGAGCAGGGCGGTGGAGAGTTTGTCGTGGGCGGCGAAGAGCGCGAGCGCGCGGTTCAGGAGCTGCACCTCCTGACGCTGCAGTCGGGGCAGCTGCCAAAGCCCCGGCTCGATGCCGTCGAGCGTCGACAGGACGTCGAGCCGCGCGAGCGCCACGTTGCCTCGCCGAAGCCGCGACGGCGCCACGGCGTCGACGACCCTCGCTCGCTGCCCGAGGTCGGCAAACGCCGTGGCCAGGGCGAAGTTCGTCTCGGTCGGCTTGCCGAGGATGATGACCGAACGAGACCGATCGGCGCGTCGCGGCGACCGCGCTAGGACGCTCTCGCGGCGCTCGATCGTGAGCTCGACGTCTGCGATTGCCATCAGGACAATCCAGCAGGCGCGACTAAGGCCGGCGTGAGAGTCCGCTAAGAAGTGCCTGAGAATTTCCGCGCGCCCAGCGGTTCAGCGCCCCAGGATCTAGCGTGGCCCGGCGCTCAGGGATTGTCGGCACACGGCGACGCGTCCGGCCGACTCCGCCGACGTGACTGCGCTTGGCCGACTCACCGAGACCAGCGCAAGCGGTTGGGATCGGCGGGGCGCCACGGCCCGACCCAACGACGATCCGTCCGCCCGCGGCCCTGGAGGATGAGCACGCGCGCGTGCCGCGAGACGCACGCCGGGAAGGGCAGCGGGTCGTCCGTCGTTCGTCAAAAGCACGAACAAGGGAGGTGGCTGGCATGGTGGGTGTCCTGTTGGTCGGGGCGTTTCTGATCCTCGTTGGGCCGCTCTCGTACTTTCTCGGCGTCGATTCACGTCTGACCGCAAAGCGCCACCGCGACTGGCGGCCGGCCCGGCGACGCGGCGGGCGATATTCAGGCGACAATTAGCGGACGGAGGAAACGTGGTCGGCTTCGTCGCGACTGCAGAAACGGACATCGCTGCGCCACCGGGCAGAGTCTGGGCCGCGCTGACGGATCCCGAGCAGATCGGCGAATACATGTTCGGTTCTGCGGTGGTAACGGATTGGAGGCAGGGGAGCTCGATCGTCTGGAAGGGCGAGTACGAGGGGAAGACCTACGAGGACAAGGGCGAGATCGTCGAGATCGAGCCAGAACGGCGGCTGAAGGTGACGCACTTCAGTCCGTTGAGCGGACGGGAGGATCGCCCCGAGAACTACCACACCGTCCTCTACGAGCTCGAGGACCGAGGCGGCGTGACTCACGTCTCGCTCAGCCAGGACAACAACCCCAGCGAGGACGCGGCCGAACACTCGCGCGCGAACTGGGAGAAGATCCTGGCGGGGTTGAAGCAATTCGTCGAGCGCCGCTAGTTCGCCGGCTCGATCGGCCTGGTCGTGAAGCGGACTCGGCCCGATCGCACGGGTACGATCCGCGCGTGCCCGCGCCGAGCATCGAGTTGATCCGCGGCATCCCGCTCTTCGCAGAGGCGGACGAACGATTCGTCGAACGGCTCGCGGGCGAGTTCATGGAGCGCCGGTACCCCGCGGGCGACCCCATCGCCGAGGAGGGTGAGGCGGGTCGGACGTTCTTCGTCATCGAGAGCGGCGAAGCGACCGTGACGGTGCACGGCCAGGAGGTCGGTCGCCTCGGCCCGGGCGACGCCTTCGGCGAGATGGCACTGATCGACAAGTCGGCGCGAAGCGCTACGGTCAGAGCCGACACCGACGTCCACGGATACCAGCTCCCGGTCTGGAGCTTCCGCCCCTTCGTCGAGAGCCATCCCGAGATGGCGTGGGCGCTCCTCGAGGCGCTCGCTCAGCGCGTGCGGGAGGCCGAGGCGCGGACCGTGCCGGGAGCAAACGGCCCCCAGCGTGAGCCCGCGCCCCGGAACTGGACGCTTGACCTCCGCCGCCCTCCGAACGCCTAGAACCGGCACGGGCGGGCGCTACGCTGTTGCGTCCGCCGTGCGAAGAGCGTCCCGCCGACGACAGCCGCCACGGTCGCGTAGACGCGGACGGCGGAGATCTAGCCGCGAATCGTCTTCGCCAGCGCGGCCGAGAGCTGCGACCGGGCGCTGATCCCGAGCTTTCGGTACACGCTCGAGAGGTGCACTTCGACCGTTTTGGGCGTGACGAAGAGGGCTTGCGCGATCTCCCGGTTGGTGGGGCCCTCGGCTGCCATCTCGGCGACGCGCCGCTCGCTCGGAGTCAGTGACTCGACGCCGGTCAAGGCGACCCGCCGCGGCCGGGCGCCGGTCGCCAGCAGCTCGCTCTCGGCGCGCGCGGCGAGAGGGGCGGCGCCGCAGATCGTCGCCAGCTCGTCCCCCAGTGAGCAAACCAGAGGCGGTCCTTGTGCCAGCGTGGTGACTCGCCGATGACGAGATCGCTCACCGGGACGTGCACTTCGGCCATCGACGACTCCTTTCGATTCGGAGCGTCAGCTCTCGAATACCACGACGCTGCTCACCAAAATTCATCATTGACTGCGCAACTCGAGCGTCTGCAGGTGGTTCTGGAACGTCTGAGAAGACATGCGCGCGCGGCGCATCGAAGACCCGCTCGACGCAGATCTCGAGCTCGTTCGGGATGGTGACGGTGGTCTCGCTCATCGCTCACTCACCGCCTTCTTCACGAGCTTGCGGATCTTGGCCTCGTCGGCCGTGGTCAGCTCCTCGATCGCGTAGGCGACCGGCCACATCGAGCCTTCGTCGAGGTTCGCGCTGTCGTTGAAGCCGAGCATCGCGTACCGCTCCTTGAACTTCCCGGCGTCGCGGAAGAAGCAGACGACCTTGCCATCCTTGGCGTACGCGGGCATCCCGTACCAGGTCTTCGGCGTGAGGTCCGGCGCGCTCTCCTTGACGAGTGCGTGAATCCGCTCGCCGGTCGCGCGGTCGTCTGGTGCCATCCCGGCGAGCGCGGTGCGCACCGCGCTTTCCCCATCCTCGGCGGCCTTCAGCTCACGAGCGCGCGCTCTCATCGCCGCCTTCTCCTCGGCCGTGAATCCGTCCTTCTTCTGCTTGGTCTTCCTCGTGGTGCTCATCGTGCTCCTTTCGTGCGTCGCTGATCGTCTTGCAAGTGGAGGCTGAAGCTGCCCGGATTGCGGGGCTCACGGCGCGTAGGACGGTCGTCCTGCGGAGGTCGCAGCACGAAGATGGTTGCCTTGTCTCGCGTCCGCACTTCGATCCAGCGTCCCGCCGCGCCGTAGGGCGTCCTGGACGAGCTCGAACTCCATCGTCTCGGTCCAGAACCTCAGCGCTTGATCCTGGTCTTCCACCTCGACAATGACCTGGCTCACTCCTTCGATCACCACATGCCACCTTGGTCAGTCCGTTTCCCCTACGGTCTGGCTCGACGGCGGAGGTACTTGTCGATTTCGCGGCGCTCCCAGTCGGCGCCGAAGAGCCCGCCGATCCCGAGCAGCACGATTCCAGTGATTGCTACAGCGATGCCTGAACCGAACACCGGCCAGTAGAACCACCACGAACTGCTGTCATCCGTCAGGTCGATCACGAACCACATCACGCACAGGGCAATCCAGACCCCCAGCACGATGTAGAAGATCCGCTTGCGGCGCATATGCCGCCGAGCGTCCTCCAGCGCCTCATCGTTCGGCGAAGGATGGGCACTCGACATCTCGTTCTCCCTTCCTGTCATTCGAATGCCGCCCGCGCGTTGGCGCCCGGACCGGCTTGTTCGACCTGGAGCCGAGGCAGCCAGGTGAGCCAGCGGGGCAGGTACCAGTTCCAGTCGCCGAGCAGCTTCATCGCGCTCGGCAGCACGACGGAGCGGATGATCGTCGCGTCGATCAGCAGCGCGGCGGCCACGCCGAAGCCCATCTGCTGGAACATGATCAGCTCGCCGCTCGCGAAGCCGGCGAAGACGGCGACGATGATCAGCGCCGCTCCGGTGATGATGCGTGCGGTCGAGGAGACGCCGAAGCTGACCGCGTCGACGGTGTCGCCGGTTTGGTCGAAGCGCTCTCTGATGCGGCTGAGCAGGAAGACCTGGTAATCCATCGAGAGCCCGAACAGAACCGAGAAGAGAAAGAGCGGCACCCAGGCCTCGATCGTGTTCACCTGCTCGAAGCCGAACAGGCCGGCGCCGACGCCGTGCTCGAAGACGAGCACGAGCAGCCCGTAGGCGGCGCCGACCGAGAGCAGGTTGAGCACGACCGCCGTCCCCGCAACGACGAGCGAGCGGAAGACGACCGTCAGGAAGACGAGCGTCAGCGCGAGCACCAGGGCGATCACCCAGGGCGCCGGGCCGATGACCGAGTCGAAGTAGTCGATGTCCTCGGAGGTCGTTCCGCCGACCAGCGCCTCGGCCTCGGTGTGCTCGAACGCAGCTGGCACGAGCGTCGAGCGGAGGTCGCGCACCGCTGCAACGGCTGTGTCGCCGGAGGGGTCGCCGCGGACGGGAACCGAGAGGACGGTGACGCGACCGTCGGCTGAGCGCTCGATCGTTCCTGGGCCGAAGCGCGGATCGGATGCGAGCCTGCCCCGAAGCTCGCTGAGCGCCTGCTCGGCGGCGGGTTCGGCTGCGCGCTTGTCGACGACGATCTCGACCGGGTCGGATGTCGCCTGGGGGAAGTCGCGCCGGAGGGCCGCGAAGCCCTGCCTGGACTCGAACCGGTCGGGCAGCGCGGTCACGCCACTGGTACCGATGCGCATTCCGAAGATCGGCGACGCGAGGGCGAGCAGCAGCGCGACCGAGAGCGCCAGGCTCAACCCCGGCCGGCGCACCACCGCGCGTACAATCGCGCCCCAGAAGCGACCCTCGGGATTCGCGGCTTCGAGCGAGCGCCTCCCGACGAGCGGGATCCGGAGCGCGTCGACCCCGTCGCCGAGAAGCCCGAGTAGCGCGGGCAGCAGCGTCGCCGAGGCGACGACCGAGACGATCCCGACCACGATCGCACCGACCGCGAGGCTACGCATGATCGAGCTCGGCACGATCAGCATCCCGAACATCGCGATCACGAACGTCGTCCCGCTGAACACCACCGCCCGGTTCGCGGTCGCTGCCGAGGCGGCGATCGCCTCCAGCACCTCGCGGCCGCGGTCACGCTCCTCCCGGAAGCGCGAGACGACAAACAGCGAATAGTCGATTGCGAGCGCGAGCCCCATCCCGGTGAGCATGTTGATCACGAACACCGAGAGGCTGAACGCGTGCGCAAGCACCGCGACCAGTCCGAGCGCGACCGCGATCGAGGGCAGCGTGATCAACAACGGGACCAGCCCGGCCACGACGGCCCCGAAGACGAGCAGCAGGATGATCAGGGCAGCTGGGAGGCCAACGCGCAGCTCGCCGTGCTGCAGATCGCTCTGCGAGAGCTCGTTGAAGTCACGGTCGAGCGTCTTCTGGCCGGTGACCGCGACCGCGAAGGCCGGGTTCGCATCGGCGCGCTCGACCGCGCCGACAATCGCGTCGATGCCGTCGTCGGAGGCCTTCGAGAACTGCAGCATCGTCGCGTGCCGATCCCTCGTCACAAGCGAGGGATCGCGGCGGTGTAGATACGTGCGAACGCTGGCGACGCCCGCCCGGCGCACATCGGATGCGAGCGCGCCGACGAGCGCCTTGAACTTCGGTGCGTCGACCGTGTACCGCTGCGAGCGCACGACCACGATGTCCGTGACCACTGCGCTCCCGGTCGGCGGAAACGCTGCGGAGAGCGCGTCCTTGGCTCGCTGCGATTGCGGGTTGTTCGTCGGCTTCCCTTCCGTCGTCAGTGCGCCACCAAGGAGCGCGCCGATCGCCACGACCCCGACCACGACCAGACCGACCCAGGCTGCGATCGTGCGCCACGGATGCCGAGCGCTGACCATCGCCACCGTCTGCGTCGAGAGCTTCATCCCGCCGGCGACGCTAGCCCCGAAGGGAGCCGTGCGCATCGGTCCACGGGTCCCATTTGCGCTCCGACCGTCGGAGGAGCGACTCGCCGTGAGGCTTGATCGCCAGGCCAGCTCGTGCAAGGAGCTCGCCGAAGACGCCGCAAAGGATCACCTTCGACTCCACCGCCAGTCGGAGAGCCCTGTCCCGTCTCCAGACCGATGTCGCAAAGCGGAGACGACGAGTACAGTCGGCCTGTGGCCGGCGAGTCACGTCAGGCTCCGCCGGAGGCCGACGAGCTGCGCCGTCTGGTTCCGGTCATCGCGCTCGGCGCAGCCGTCTTCGCCGCGCTCACCGACCCGTGGTGGACAGCCGATCTCGCGCTCGCGGCGATCCCGGTGGCGGCCTTCAGCGTCTGGGCCTATCGGCGCGACATCCCGCTTCCGCTCCTGGCTGTCGCAGTCATTGTCCCGATTGTCGCGGCGCAGCGCACCGGACAACTCGAGCCGCTCTTCTTCGAGGTCTCGTTGCTCGCCTTCGTCACGGCGCGCTGGTCGTCGTCGCTTCGGATGGCGGTGGCGTTGGGCGCGCTGGCAGCGCTGAC
>JBKOYZ010000122.1:0-6876 GCA_046725655.1 Actinomycetota bacterium
AGCAGCAACGCGTCGCGCTGGCACGCGCGCTCGTGAACAGCCCCCGCGTCCTGCTCCTGGACGAACCGCTCGGCGCGCTCGACCTGAAGCTGCGCAAGGAGATGCAGCTCTTCATCAAGGCGTTGCAGCACGACCTCGGGATCACCTTCATCCACGTCACACACGACCAGGAGGAGGCGATGACGATGGCCGACCGGATCGCCGTCATGAACCGCGGGAAGATCGACCAGCTCGGCGCTCCGCACGATCTCTACGAGCGTCCGCAGACGGCGTTCGTGGCCGGCTTTCTCGGCGTCTCGAACCTGCTGCCGGGCACCGTCGCGGGCTCGGACGCCGTCCGGCTCGACGACGGCACGACCGTGCGCGTGCGCGAAGGCTCGCTGAACGGCCGCACCGGACCGGTCGCCGTCGGGATCAGGCCCGAGAAGATCCGGCCGGACGACCAGGACGCGAACGCGCTGCGCGGCGTGGTCAAAGAGCGCGCCTACATCGGCGTCTCGACGCAGTACATCGTCGAGACGCGCAACGGCAACGTCACTGTCGTCGTCCTCAACGACCGGCCCGGAACCCGACCTCTCGATCCCGGCGAGAACCTGACCATCAGCTGGGACCCCGAAGCCACCTTCGTCGTCGACTCCGAGGAGGGAACTGCATGACAGACCAGCTCAGCCGCCGCGAACTGTTGCAGCGCGCCGCCGCCGGCGGGGCGTTCCTGGCCTTCCCAGGGCTGGTGGCGGCCTGCGGCGGGGGGTCGAGCGGCTCGTCGGGCTCGGGCTCCGGCGGCGGCAAGACTCTCGCGAAGACGCTCCACTTCTCGAACTGGACGCTCTACATCGACAAGAAGGGGAACCGCCACCCGACGCTCGACCAGTTCCGCAAGAAGTACGGCGTCAAGGTCGACTACCGCGAGGACATCAACGACAACGCGACCTTCTTCTCGAAGATCGAGCCGGCGCTCTCGCGCGGGCAGAGCACGGGTCGTGACCTGATCGTGATGACCGACAACTCGCGCTACCCCAGCCTGCTGATCAAGAAGGGCTGGGTCGAGAAGCTCGACAAGAGCGCGATCCCGAACATGAAGAACCTGATCGCTCAGCAGCGCCATCCGAACTGGGATCACGACCGCGACTACAGCCTGCCGTGGCAGTCCGGAATGACGGGCATCGGCTACAACGACAAGCTGACCGAGCCCGTGCTGTCGATCGACGACCTGCTCGGCAACCCGAAGCTGAAGGGGAAGGTCGGCCTGCTGAGCGAGTTCGCGGACACGATCTCGCTCGTGATGCTCTCGAACGGCGACGACCCGGCGAAGGTCACCGACGCCAGCTTCAATCGCGCGATCAACAAGATCAAGAAGGCCGTCGACTCAGGACAGGTCCGCCAGTTCTACGGCAACGACTACAGCGGCGCGCTCGCCAAGGGCGACCTGGCGGCGACGATGGCCTGGTCGGGGGACATCGTCCAGCTCCAGCTCGACAACAAGCATCTGAAGTGGAACCTGCCGAAGGACGGCGGCGACATCTGGACCGACAACATGCTGATCCCGAAGGGCGGCAACGTCTACACGGCCTCGGTCTACATGAACTTCGTCTACGACCCGAAGGTCGCGGCCGAGATCGAGGACTACGTGAACTACATCTGCCCCGTCGAGGGCGCGAAGAAGCAGCTCCAGAAGATGGACCCCGCGGTCGCGAACAACACGCTGATCTTCCCGACCAAGGAGATGCTGGACAACGTCCACATCATCGACGCGAACGCGCTCAACAACGAGAAGTACCAGACGACCTGGCAAAACCTGGTGTCGGCGTAGGCATGCGGGCCCCCCGCTCGCGATGCCGGGACGCCCGTAACCAGGAGCCGTAGGCTTGGGTTTTCTCCACCGCCACCGGGGGCTGACGCCGTACCTGCTGCTCGCCCCCGGCGCGCTGTGGCTCGCCGTCTTCTTCCTCGTGCCGCTCGGCTTCCTCGCCTATCAGTCGCTGGAGTCCGGGTCGATCGACTTCGGCTACGCATTCACGTGGGCGTGGCACAACTACAGCGACGCGATCCGTAACTACAGCGGCCAGTTCGGGCGCTCGTTCGCGTACGCCGGCATCGCGACCGCGATCGCGCTCGTCGTCAGCTATCCCGTCGCCTACTGGATCGCGTTTCGCGGCGGGCGCTGGAAGAACCTGCTGCTCCTCTTCATCGTCGCGCCGTTCTTCGTCACCTACCTGATCCGGACGCTGGCCTGGCAAACGATCCTCGCCGACCACGGGCTCGTACTGCGCACGCTTCACTCGCTGCACATCGTCAGCCCGGACGGGAGGCTGCTGGCGACCGGGACGGCGGTAGTCGCCGGCATCACCTACAACTTCCTCCCCTTCATGGCGCTGCCCCTCTACGTCTCGCTCGAGCAGATCGACCAGAGCCTGATCGAGGCGGCGCAGGATCTCTACGCGAGCAAGTGGAAGGCGTTCCTGCGAGTGACGCTGCCGCTCTCGCTGCCCGGTGTCGTCGCGGGGACGCTGCTCACCTTCATCCCCGCCGCCGGCGATTTCATCAACGCGCAGCTGCTCGGGTCGCCGCAGAACCACATGATCGGGAACGTGATCAACTCGAAGTACAACGAGCTGATCGACTACCCGGTCGCGGCAGCGATGTCGTTCGTGTTGATGGCGGCGATCCTCGTCGCCGTCCTGATCTACGCCCGCGCCGTGGGCACGGAGAAGCTCACGGGATGAGCGTCGCTCGCCGTTGGCTCGCTCCCGTGGGGGGAACCCTGTTTCCCCCGCGAGCCCCCTTCTCCATAGAACCGGGGGAACCTCCCGGTTCCCCCGAAAACCCCCTCCACACGCTCATCGCCCGCTGGAGCGGCCGATGAGCACTGCCGACGTAACGCTCCCTGCCCGCCCTCAGCGCGCCGGCCTCGCGTCGCGGACGCTCGCGTTCGTCGGACGCCACGCGCTCGCCGCCTACTCGTTCCTCTTCTTCGCCTACCTGCTGCTGCCGATCGGGGTCGTGATCGCGTTCTCGTTCAACAACCCCGCGGGGCGCTTCAACTACACGTGGCAGGGGTTCACGTTCGACAACTGGCGGCACTGGAACGCCGTGCCCGGTCTCGCGAGCGCGTTCTGGCTCTCGCTCGAGATCGCGCTGATCGCCAGCGTGATCGCCACTGCGCTCGGCACGCTGATCGCGCTCGCGCTCGTGCGGTACGGCTTCCGCGGCCGGGGCGCGACGAACCTGCTCGTTTTCCTGCCGCTTTCGACGCCGGAGATCGTGCTGGGAGCGTCGCTGCTGACGCTGTTCTTGAACCTCAAGTTCGCGCTCGGGTTCCCGACGATCGTGATCGCGCACATCATGTTCTGCGTCAGCTTCGCCGTCGTCACCGTGAAGGCGCGTCTGATCGGCTTCGACCGCCACCTCGAGGAAGCCGCGATGGATCTCGGGGCAACCGAATGGATCACGTTCCGCAAGGTGACGCTGCCGCTGATCGCGCCGGCGATCCTTGCCGCGTTGCTCCTCTGCTTCGCGATCTCGATCGACGACTTCGTCGTGACCTACTTCGTCGCCGGCTCGAAGGTGACGTTCCCGATCTTCGTGTGGGGGGCCGCGCGTGTCGCGACGCCGCCGCAGATCAACGTGATCGGAACCGCCATCTTCGTCGTCGCGGTGACGGCGATGCTCGCGAACGTCATCTACCAGCGCCGCCGGGAGGTCCGTGCATGACGGAGACCGCCGCCACGTTCACCGCCGAAGAGCTCCAGCGGGCCGCCCGCGAGCACCTCTGGCTCCACTTCACCCGGATGGGCGGCTACGCCACCACGGAGGTCCCGATCATCGTCCGAGGCGACGGCTGCTACCTCGAGGACATCAACGGCAAGCGCTACCTCGATGCGCTCGCCGGGCTCTTCGCGGTCAACATCGGCTACGGATTCGGCGACGAGATCGGCGAGGCGGCGGCCGCGCAGATGCGCGAGCTGCCCTTCTACACGAACTGGTCCTACGCGCATCCGCGCGCGATCGAGCTCGCGGCCGAAGTGGCCGAGCTGGCGCCCGGCGAGCTGACGCGGGTCTTCTTCGTTTCCGGCGGCTCCGAGGCCATCGAGTCGGCCTGGAAGCTCGCGCGCCAGTACTTCAACGCCCGTGGGGAACGGCGCTGGAAGGCGGTCGCGCGGAACGTCGCCTACCACGGCACGACGATGGGCGCCCTCTCGATCAACGGCATCCCGGCCCTGCGGGCTCCGTTCGAGCCGCTCGTGCCCGAGGTCGTCCACGTGCGCAACACGAACCGCTACCACCGGCCTGCCGAGGAGACGGAAGCGGAGTTCACGGCCTTCCTGCTCGACGACCTCGAGCAGGCGATCACCGCGGCCGGGCCGGACACGGTGGCGATGGTGATCATGGAGCCGGTCCAGAGCGCGGGCGGCGCCTTCACGCCTCCGGAGGGTTACTTCCGGGGCGTCCGTGAGCTCTGCGACCGCCACGGGATCCTGCTCTGCGCGGACGAGGTGATCACGGGGTTCGGCCGCATCGGCCACTGGTTCGCGTCCGAGAAGTACGACATCCGGCCGGATCTCGTCACGTCCGCAAAGGGCCTCTCGTCGGCCTACGCGTCGATCGGCGCCGTGCTCGCGACCGACCGGGTGATGGAGCCGTTCCTCGACCGGACGTCGATGTTCACGCACGGCATCACGTTCGGCGGCCATCCGGTGATGGCGACGATCGCGCTCAAGAACATCGAGATCATGAAGCGCGAGGGGGTCGTCGAAGGGGTCCGCGAGAACGAGGACATGTACCGCTCGACGCTGTCGCAGCTGCTCGACCTGCCGATCGCGGGCGACCTCCGCGGCGCCGGCTGCTTCTACGCGCTCGAGCTCGTCAAGGACAAGGAGACGCGGGAGAGCTTCAACGCCGAGGAGTCGGAGAAGCTCCTGCGCGGGTTCCTCTCGCCGGAGCTGTTCGAGCGCGGGCTGATCTGCCGTGCCGACGACAGGGGCGACCCGGTGGTCCAGATCTCGCCGCCGCTGGTCGCGGGGCAGGCCGAGTTCGACGAGCTCGTCGGCGTTCTCGGCGACGTGCTCCAGGAGGCCTGGGAGCGGATCGACTGAGTGGAGCTCAGTGGCAAGGTCGCCATCGTGACCGGTGGCGCCGCAGGCATCGGACGAGCGACGGCGCTGCGGCTCGCGGCTGAGAGGGCGAAGGTGGTCGTGGCAGACGTCGACGACGCGGCCGGGCGGGCGCTCGCCGTCGAGCTCGACGGCTCGTTTGTCCGGACAGACGTCTCCGTCGACGAAAACCTGAGGGCGATGATCGACCACGCGGAGCGTGCGCACGGCGGGCTGGACGTGCTCGTGAACAACGCCGGCGGCGTCGTCTCGCCGAACTATCCGGACGCGCCGCTCGCCCGGTGGTCACACGTGCTGGACGTCAACCTGCGCGCCGTCATGCTCGCGACGCAGCTTGCGCTGGAGCAGATGGCCGAACGAGGCGGCGGCGCGATCGTCAACGTCGCGTCGGTCGCGGGGCTCGGGCTCAGCGCATACGGGGCGCCGGAGTACGCAGCCGCGAAAGCGGGCGTCGTCCGGCTGACCGCGTCGCTCGCCGGGCTTGCCCCCGAGCGCGGCGTTCGCGTCAACTGCATTTGCCCCGACTGGGTCGACACGCCGGCCGTGCGGCGCTCGCTGGAGAAGCTGCTTCCCGAGCAGCGGGCCGTTCAGACGCTGGTGCCGGCCGAGGAGATCGCCGACGCGATCGTCGAGCTCGCCCGGGACGATTCTCTGGCCGGGCGCGTCGTCGTCCGCCGGCACGACGAGGACGGTCGGCGGCTGCTGCCGGTCGAGGGCGAATGACGCCGGGGCGCCCCTGGTGGCTCGACGAGGCGCCGCCGGTCGAGGCGGCGCCTCCGCTCGAGGGCGAGCTCGAGATCGACGTTGCGGTCGTAGGCGGCGGCTACACGGGCCTGTGGACGGCGCTCGCGCTGCGCGGGCTCGAGCCGTCAGCGCGCGTCGCGGTGCTCGAGGCGGAGCGCTGCGGCGAGGGCCCGAGCGGGCGGAACGGAGGGTTCCTGCACGGCTACTGGTCGTCGCTCGCGCGCCTCCGCGACGTCTTCGGCGACGGCGGCGCGCTCGCGGTCGCCCAGGCGGGATCGGCGATCGTCCCCGGCGTGCATGACTTCGTGCAGGCGCGCGACGTAGACGTCTGGCTGCGCGAGGCGCCGATGCTGAAGGTCTCGGCCGCGCCCGCGCAGGACGAGGCTGTCGACCGCGCCGTGGCGGCCGCACGCGAGCTCGGCGTCGAGGAGGAGGCGGTGCCGTTGAGCGCCGAAGAGGTTCGTAGGCACTGCGCCTCGCCGCGCTTCCGCCGCGGCGTCCGCTTTCGCGAGGGCGCCACGGTTCAGCCGGCACGCCTGGCCCGTGCGCTGCGGACGGGGGCGCTCGACGAAGGCACCCTCCTGTACGAGCGCACGCCGGTGGCGAGGCTGCGCCGCGGCTCGCCGAACGTGCTCCAGACGCCGCGCGGCAGCGTGCGCGCGAGCGAGGTCGTGATCGCGACGAACGCGGCGGCCGCGGACTGGCGGCCGCTCGCGCGGCGCCTGACCGCGTTCGGCTCCTACGTCGTGCTGACGGAGCCGGTGCCGGAGCTCCTAGAGCGGATCGGCTGGAGCGGGGGCGAGCCGATCATCGACGGGCGCATGTTCTTGCACTACTTCCGCACGACCAACGACGGCCGCGTCCTGATGGGGAGCGGCTCCGGCCCGATCGGCTTCGGCGGCCGCCTCGACGGACGGTTCACGTCGGACCGAGCTTCCATCGAGCGCGCGGCGGCCGGCCTCGCGTTCCTGCTCCCCGACCTCGCCGGGGCGAGGCTCGAGCGGGCGTGGGGCGGGCCGAT
>JBKOYZ010000126.1:0-9727 GCA_046725655.1 Actinomycetota bacterium
GATCGACCGGGCGAACAACGGCCACTACGACGCCGTCGTGATCCTGCTCGACACGCCGGGCGGCCTCTCCACCTCGATGGAGAGCATCTACAAGAAGGAACTCGCCTCGAAGATCCCCGTGATCGTCTATGTCGCTCCCACGGGCGCGGCGGCAGCGTCGGCGGGTGTGTTCGTCGCGCAGGCCGCCGACGTGCTCGCGATGGCGCCGGAGACGAACATCGGCTCCTCGACGCCGATCGACCAGAGCGGCGGCAACCTCGGCAGCGACCTGCGGCGCAAGGTGATCAACCACTTCGCGGCGAAGTTGCGCACCCTTGCGAAGAGCCATGGCCGCAATGCCGCCTGGGCCGACGCGGCGGTCCGCAAGGGCTCGAACCTGACGGTGGACGAGGCGCTCGCGCGCAATGTGATCGATGTCAAAGCGCCGGACCTGACGACGCTGCTGCGCAAGATCGACGGCCGCGTCACGATCCCGAAGCACTTCAAGCTCCATACCGCCGGCGCAACCATCACCACGGTGAAGCCCGGCTTCTTCACGCGGCTCCTGAACACGCTCATCGACCCAAACCTGATCACGCTGCTCTTCCTGGCGGGACTGGCCGGGATCGGCTACGAGATCTTCCACCCGGGCGTCGTGTTACCGGGCGCGCTCGGGGCCGTCGCGTTGCTGACAGCGCTGTTCGGCTTTGCGATCCTGCCGATCAGCTGGGCCGGCCTGGCGCTGCTCCTGCTCGGGGTCGCGTTACTGGTCATCGACGCCCACGTCACGAGCCACGGGGCGCTCACGGTCGCGGGCCTGATCAGCCTCGTCGTCGGGTCGCTGATGCTCTTCCGAAACGCGCCCTCGCCGTACCACGCGAACGCGCCGCTTCTGATCTCGCTCGCGCTCGTCCTCGGCGTTGCCTGGGCCTTCGCGATCAGCAAGGCGGTCCAGATCCGCCGCAGCCCCGTCGCGGTCGGGGCGCACACGATCGTCGGCGAGATCGGCGAATACCGAGGCTCCGGGCTCGTGTTCGTGAACGGCGAGCTGTGGCGCGCGCGAGTGCCCGAAGGCGAGCCGCTCAAGCAGGGCCAGAAGGTCCGCGTCGACAACGTGGAGCCGGGTCTCGTGCTCGACGTCGAGCCTCTCGACCCCGCTTCTGCCTAGGATCAACCCTCTCGACGCGAAAGGACTCGGATGGCCGCCCTCCTGATCATCGTCGCAGCGCTGCTTTTCCTCGTCGTGCTGTTCCTGATCTCGGCGATCAAGGTCGCCCGTGAGTACGAGCGCGGGATCATCTTCCGGCTCGGGCGCTTGCTCCCGGAGCCGAAGGGCCCCGGCCTGTTTCTCCTCATCCCGATCATCGACCGGATGGTCAAGGTCGACCTCCGGACGATCACGCTGAACATCCCGCCGCAGGAAGTGATCACGAAGGACAACGTCCCCGTGCGGGTGAACGCGGTCGCCTACTTCCGGATCGTCGAGCCGAAGAGCGCGATCGTCCAGGTCGAGAACTACATGGTCGCCACGTCCCAGATCGCGCAGACCACCCTGCGCTCGGTGCTGGGCCAGCACCAGCTGGACGAGCTGCTCGCCGAGCGCGAGAAGATCAACTCGATCCTCCAGGCGATCATCGACGAGGCCACGTCTCCGTGGGGGATCAAGGTCTCGATCGTCGAGGTCAAGGACGTCGAGATTCCGTCCGGGATGCAGCGGGCAATGGCGCGGCAGGCGGAGGCCGAGCGCGAGCGCCGCGCGAAGGTGATCAACGCCGAGGGCGAGTACCAGGCATCCGAGCGGCTGAAGGACGCGGCAATCGTGATCAGCGACCATCCGATCGCACTCCAGCTGCGCTACCTGCAGACCCTACTCGAGCTGGGGTCGTCTCAGTCGACGACGATCGTCTTCCCGGCTCCGATCGACCTGATCACGCCGTTCATCGAGAAGCACAACAGCGGCGGGTGAGCCCCGCCCGTCCGCGGGAGCTCCGGCAGGACCCCGTCACGCGGCAGTGGGTCGTCGTCGCGCCCGACCGGGCGCGGCGGCCCGGCGCCTCGGCGCGGGCCGACAGCGACCTCCCGACCGAGGAGGAGCTCGTTTCCTGCCCGTTCTGCGAGGGCCGCGAGGACAGGACGCCGCCCGAGACGTTCGCGATCCGACCGCACGGAAGCGACCCCGACACGCCGGGCTGGTCCGTCCGTGTCGTGCCGAACCTCTACCCGGTCTTCGACCACCACGAAGTCGTCGTCTCGACGCCGCGGCACGCCCGCTCGTTCGCGGAGCTGGCCGAGCCGGAGGTGGCCGGAGTCGCCACTGCCTGGCGTGAACGCGCGCGCGTCGCACGCGAGCGCGGTTTCCCCTATGTGCATGCTCTCCTCAACGAGGGTCGGGAGGCCGGAGCAAGCCTCCCACACAGCCACACGCAGCTCGTTTGGTTGAACGAACCGCCGCCGGCCGTCGTCGGTGAGCAGGCGTCCAGCCCCGAATGTGCCGTCTGCGGACACGTCGCGTCCGAACTCGCCGCCCCGCGCGAGCGGGCGATTCTCGACCTCGATGGAGTCATCCTGTTGGCCGCCTACGGCGGCCGGCTGCCCTACGAGATGCTGATCGCGCCGCGCGAGCACCCGGGCGAGAGCGCATACGAGAGCGATCTCCTCAGGCCGGCTCTCACCGTTCTGGCCGAGGCGCTGAGGCGGCTTCAGGCGGTCGAGGGCCCAGTCCCCGTGAACGCGTGGCTCCACGGCGGCGGCCACTGGCACCTGGAGGTCCTGCCCCGTCTCACCGTCTTCGCCGGCATCGAGCTCGGCGCCGGGATCTACGTCAACTCACTCGCGCCCGAGGACGCGGCTGCGGCGCTTCGAGACGCCGTCTAGCTCGTGGTCGCAGCCGAGGCCTTCGCCGAGACCTCGCGCCGAGGCATCGCTTGCGGTGCCGGCTAAACCGAGCCGAAACTTGTATTAGGCCGGAGCGTTCGCGGCGGCTTCTCGGAACCTTCTAGCCGCGTCGATCGCAGCGCCGAGGTTGAGACCCTTGTCTTTGGCCTGCTTGATCAGCATCACCGTCTCGAGCGCGTCGATGTCGTAGATCCGCTGCTTTTTGCCTTTCGTCGGGATCTGGGCTTTGTTCGTCCAGTAGTCGAGCTGCATCTTGGAGATGCCCGCGATCTGGCACACCTGGCCGAGGTAGAGCTCCACCTTGTCTAGGTGCTCGGAGAGGTTGATCGGTTCGAGGAGTTCCACGTTCTTGCTGTACGTCATCTGACCTCTCCTTCGCCGGGGGAACACGGCGGCGACTCTTTTATTGATTAGAACGTATGCCTACCCGGTTCGTCGCCGCAACGGGCCGGATCCGAAACTATCGCAAATTCCGCCAGCTTCTACAAAACCTATGCGTCGACGGGTGCCGGCTCTGCCTCTGCGACCGATCCCTCGTCTTCGGATTCGACCACCGGAGCGAGGCTGGAGAGGCGCTCGTCGCCGTTCTTGAAGCGCATGACGATCACGCCCTGCGTCGCCCGGCCGGAGCGCTTGATCTCGTCGACCGGCATGCGGATCACCGTGCCGCCGGTCGAGATCAGCATCACCTGATAGCCCTCCCGGACGACGCGTGCGCCGACAAGCTGGCCCTTTGCCTCCGTCAGCTGCACGGTCTTGACGCCGAGGCCGCCGCGGCCCTTGCGCGGGTAGTCGGCCAGCTTCGTCCGCTTTCCGTAGCCGTTTTCGGTCACGACGAGCAGGTCGCCCTCGTTGACGCCCACCACGTCGACGGAGATCACTTCGTCGCCCTTGCGAAGGGCCATGCCCTTGACACCGCCCGTGTCGCGGCCCATCGCCCGCACGTCCTTCTCGCCGAACCGGATCGCCTGCCCCTTGCGCGAGACCATGAGCACGTCGTCCTCGCCGGACGAATGGCGGACTCCGATGAGCTCGTCCTCGTCGCGCATCTTGATCGCGATGATCCCGTCGGCCTTCAGCGGAGTGTTGTAGGCGCCGAGCTCCGTCTTCTTGACGATCCCGTTCTTCGTCGCGAAGACGAGGTACTTCGACTCGCCGAAGTCGCGCGTCTGGATGACGGCGCGGACCTGCTCGCCCTGACGGAACGGCAGCAGGTTCTGGATCGCACGCCCTTTCGACTGACGCGACCCGAGCGGGAGCTCGTGGACCTTGAGCCGATACACCTTGCCGACGTTCGTGAAGAAGAGGACGTAGTCGTGCGTCGAGGCGACGAAGAGGTGCTCGATGTAGTCCTCCTCCTTCAGGTCCATGCCCATCACGCCCTGGCCGCCGCGCCGCTGCTCGCGATAGGTGCTCACCGGTAGCCGCTTGATGTAGTTCGAGCGCGTGATCGCGATCACCATGTCCTCTTCCGCGATCAGGTCCTCGAGCTCGAGCTCGCCCTCGGCGGCCACGATCTCGGTGCGGCGGTCGTCGTTCTTGCCGTACATCGACCTCAGTTCCAGCAGCTCCTCGCGGATCAGCGCGTCGATTCGCGCCTCGTCGCCGAGGATCGCCCGCAGCTCGCCGATCCGCTCCTGGAGGTCCTCGTGCTCGTCCTCGACCCGCTTGCGCTCGAGCGCCGTCAGCGCGCGCAGCCGGAGGTCGAGAATCGCCTGCGCCTGGATCTCGGAGAGCTCGAACTCGCGCATCAGCCCCTCGCGAGCCGTGTCGGTATCCGCCGCGGCGCGGATCAGCGCGATCACGGCGTCAAGGTTGTCGAGCGCGACCAGGTAGCCCTGGAGGACGTGGGCGCGGGCCTCGGCCTTCCGAAGCTCGTCCTTCGACCGCCGCGTGACGACCTCGCGCTGGAAGTCGAGGTAGTGCCGGAGGAGGTCGCGCAGCGCGAGCGTCCGCGGGACGCCGTCGACGAGCGCGACAGCGTTGTAGCCGAACGTCGTCTGGAGCGGCGTGTGCTTGTACAGCTTGTTGAGGACGACCTGGGGGATCGCCTCGCGCTTGAGGTCGATCTGGATCCGCATCCCCGTCTTGTCGGACAAGTCCTTGACGTCCGAGATCTCGGGCAGGACCTTCTCGTTGACGAGGTCGGCGATCTTCATGATCACGCCCGAGTCGCCGCCCTTCTTCACCCCGAACGGAAGCTCGTTGACGATGATCGCCGTCTTCCCGCCGCGCAGCTCCTCGATGTGTGCGCGGGCGCGCATGACGATCCGGCCGCGGCCCGAGCGATACGCCTCGCGGATCCCCTCGCGCCCGAGGATGATCCCACCAGTCGGGAAGTCGGGGCCCTTGATGTGCCGCGTCAGCCGGTCGACGTCGATCGCCGGGTCGTCGATCATCGCCACCAGCGCATCCACGACCTCGCCCAGGTTGTGAGCGGGCATGTTCGTCGCCATGCCGACGGCGATGCCGGCGGAGCCATTGACTAGCAGGTTGGGGAAGCGCGACGGCAGCACCGTCGGCTCGCGCCGCGACTCGTCGTAGTTCGGCGCAAAGTCGACCGTGTTCGCGTCGATGTCGCGCAACATCTCGGTCGCAAGCCGCGTGAGCCGGCACTCGGTGTTGTGGCTGACCAAGCCGTTCGTCAAGAACGAGTGGTCGTCGCTCTCGACGCGCAGCGAGTAGACGGGCTGCACACCCGCGTCGGCGACCGACTCGACCTCGGCGTAGTAGTAGTCGCCTGTCATCAACGGCTCGACGACGGTGCGGACCTCCGTCGAAACGCGCTCCAGGACGGCTGTTCCGCCACGCTCGAATCGTTCGACGCGGTCGAAGTTCGTGCGTCGTAGAGCTCGCGAATCGCTCTCCGCGCGGATGTAGTCAGAGACGTACGGCACGTGGTCGCGCGACAGTGCGCGGCTCGTCTCTGGTATCTGCGCAAGCTCCCGCTCCAGCTTCCGCTGCTTGCGGCCGAGGAAGCCGACTCGCCACGCGAACAGGCGCGCGTCGCGCCGGTTCGAGATCACGACCTTGATCTCGCCCTTCTCGTACCGACACAGCCGCGACACGACGCCGAATTCCAAGAGAAGAAGCTGGACGTCCCTTGCCAGCTGGTCGCTGTACGTGGAGTAGGAGATCTGGATCGACTTCCGCGGCAGCAGCGACGATGAGCCATCGCCCTCGAAGAGCGACTGGAGGAACACGCGCTTGAAGCCGGGCGTTCCGCGCCAGACAGCCTCGGGCACGCGCTTGTCGGCGCTCGCTTGATCGGCGAGCTGACCAAGCGGGCTTACCAGAACGGCGTCGATTCGCTGCACGTCGAGCTCCCACAGCCTGCTGCCGGACTTGATTTCGCGCTCGTAGACGTAGCGCGGCCCGCCTACAACGGCGTCGTACGCAGCGAGAACCTCGCCGAAGTACTCGTCGGCGGCGTTGTTGAAGCCGGCACGGGTCGAGCCGACCCAGCCTTCAGCAACAAATGCACCGAGCAGGAGTGCTTGGTCTCGCTCGGTCTCGGTAAGCCCATCGTCGAGCGGTCGCGACGTCCTGTTGACGAGCACGCGATCACCAGGCTTGACCTCATCGAGCAGCTTCCACAGCAACAGCGGGACGCCCACCATGTCCACCAGACAAAGCACCGGGTGGTTGTGCGTACCGGTGACTTCGAAGCCTTCGCGGGTCCGCAGGCGTAGAGTGGGGTGCCGGCCTGAATGGAAGACCTTCGACACTCGGACCGGGCGGCCGAGTCGGTCGAGCACCTCGAACGAGGCCCCGCGCTCCGAGTTCGGCGGCGTGTGGCCGACGAGGTCCTCGATCTTGACCGTCCCGTGTGGCGTCGCAATCCGCGTTCCGGGGGCCACGCAGTACCGCATCGCGGCAGCGGGATAGTCGTCGATGTTCCCGAAGTTGCCCTGGCCGTCGACGAGCGGGTAGCGCATCGAGAACGGCTGCGCGAGCCGGACCAGCGTGTCGTAGATGGCCACATCGCCGTGGGGGTGGTAGGCGCCCATGACGTCTCCGACTACTCGGGCGCACTTCAGCCGCGGCCGGTTCGGCTGGAGCCCCGCCTCGTGCATCGCGTAGAGGACACGCCGGTGAACCGGCTTCAGCCCGTCGCGCACGTCGGGGAGCGCGCGGGCGACGATCACGCTCATCGCGTAGTCGAGGAAGCTCGAGCGCATCTCCTGCTCGAGCTCGCGCGGTTCGATTCGGCCCGGGCCCAAGGGCTCAACGTTCGTCAACTATTTCCTCCTTGCTTTTTCGCAGCGAAGCGTCTCGACAACGCTAGACATCCAAGAAGCGGACGTCTTTTGCGTTGCTCTCGATGAATGCGCGGCGCGGTTCGACCTGATCGCCCATCAGCATCGAGAACATGCGGTCGGCGGCCGCGGCGTCCTCGACCTCGACGTTGATCAGCATGCGGTTCGCCGGGTTCATCGTCGTCTCCCACAGCTCTTCGGGATTCATCTCGCCGAGGCCCTTGAAGCGGCTGACCGAGATGCCTTCCTTGGCCAGCTCGAGCGCCTCGTGACGGAGGTCTTCGAACGTCTCGGCCCGGCGCGTCTTCTTCCCGAGCGCCAGCGCGAACGGCGGCGCGCCGATGATCTCGACGAGCCGGCCGTAGCTCTTTCGCAGGTTCGCGTAAACGGGTGACGCGAGCAGCTCGGCCGGGACGGTGACGTGGCTAGCGGCGCTCGTCTCGCGCTCGACCACCTTGATCCGCGTCCCCTCGGGCGTCTCCTCGACGACCGACAGCTCGTAGCCGTTCTCGCCGATTGCCTCCAGCGCACCGACGAGGTCGCCCGTCGCGTCGGCGCCGGTGTCCACTTCGACCAGGCGGTGGTCGATAACGAAGTTCGCGGGTGCAGAGCCGAAGTCGGCACGCAGGCGGGAGGCCCAGCCGTCGAACTCGTTCAGCGCCTTCGTGAAGCGGCCGTAGCGCGCCTCCGTCAGCTTCTGCTTGTCGCCGCCGCGCGAGGTGACCTCGACGTCCTTGACACGCTCGCCGACGAGCAGGTCCTCGAACTGCGATTCCTTCTCGACGTACTGCTCGCGGCCGCCGATCTTGACGCGGTAGAGCGGCGGCACCGCGATGTAGACGTAGCCACCCTCCACCAGCTCCTGCATCTGGCGGTAGAGGAATGTGAGGATCAGCGTGCGGATGTGCGAGCCGTCCACATCGGCATCGGTCATAACGATGATGCGGTGATAGCGGAGCTTTTCGAGGTCGAACTCGTCACCGATTCCGGTCCCGATCGCGGTGATCATCGACTGGATCTCGACGTTCGAGAGCACCTTGTTGATCCGGTTCTTTTCCGAGTTGATCACCTTGCCGCGCAGCGGCAGGATCGCCTGGAAGGTGCGGTCGCGGGCGTCGGTGGCCGAGCCTCCGGCCGAGTTCCCCTCGACGAGATAGAGCTCGGCGGCCGAGGGATCGTTGATGGAGCAGTCGGCGAGCTTGCCGGGCAGCGACATGCTGTCGAGCGCGCTCTTGCGCCGCGTCAGCTCGCGCGCCTTCCGCGCCGCCTGACGTGCGTTCCGGGCGGCAATTGCCTTCTGGATGATCTGCTTCGCCTCGGTGGCGTTCTCCTCCAGGAACTCGGCGAGCTTCACGTTCACCGTCTGCTCCACGAGCCCGCGCACCCATGGATTCCCCAGCTTCGTCTTCGTCTGACCCTCGAACTGGGGCTCCCGTAGTTTCAGTGAGATGACGGCCGCGAGCCCCTCGCGCACGTCCTCGCCCTCGAGGTTCTCCTCCTTCTCCTTGAGCAGCCCGTTCCTGCGCGCGTAGTCGTTCAGCGTGCGTGTCAGCGCCGCCTTGAAGCCGGAGAGATGCGACCCGCCCTCGTGCGTGTTGATGTTGTTCGCAAACGAGAAGACGGACTCGACATAGGACGTGTTCCACTGCATCGCCACCTCGACCTGGCCCTGCTCCGCCGAGTCGCCGTTCGAGGCGCCCTCGAAGTAGATGACGTGCTTATGGACCGGATCCTTCTGGTCGTTGACGTAGGTGACGAAGTCCTTGATCCCGCCTTCCGCGTGGAACTCGTGCCGCTCCTCGCCCTCACGCTCGTCGACGAGGACGATTCGAAGCCCCTTGGTCAGGAACGCGGTCTCGCGCAGGCGCTGGATCAGGACCTCCGACGACCACTCCAGTTCGTCGAAGATCTCCAGGTCGGGCAGGAACGTGATCGTCGTCCCCGACTCCTTGGTCGGGCCGATCTTCTTCAGGTCGGTTGTCGGCTCCCCGCGCGCGAACTCCTGGCAGTACGCCTTACGGTCGCGCTTCACCTCCACCCGCAACCACGACGACAGCGCGTTGACGACGGAGACCCCGACACCGTGCAGGCCGCCGGAGACCTTGTACCCGTCGCCTCCGAACTTGCCGCCCGCGTGCAGCTTCGTCAGGACGACCGTCACCGCCGGCTGCCCCTGGTCCTCCATCACGTCGACCGGGATGCCGGAGCCGTCGTCGCTCACGGTCACCGAGTTGTCGGGGTGGAGGGTCACCTCGACCAGGTCCGCTCGCCCCGCGAGCGCCTCGTCGACCGAGTTGTCGACCACCTCGAACACGAGGTGATGAAGCCCGCGAGCGCCCGTCGAGCCGATGTACATGCCCGGGCGCAACCGGACCGGCTCGAGGCCCTCGAGAACGGTGATGTCCTTGGCGGTATAGGAAGCTTCAGTCAATAAAAAAGCCCTGCAAGCGGGCCACTTCGGAACCTAGGTAAGTCTACCAGACCGAGCGGCCGTCAGACCCCCGCGCGAGGCTTGCCGCCGCCGCTCGTGCAACGATTTTGCGAAGATTTTCATCTTCGATCGTGGCGGCGAGTCGCGCGCCCTGCTCGCGCTC
>JBKOYZ010000178.1:0-20582 GCA_046725655.1 Actinomycetota bacterium
GAACCTGCACGGGTCCTGGAACGTGCTCCGCGCGGCCGAGGCCGCCGGCGTCGAGACGGTGGTAGTCGCCTCGACGGACAAGGCCGCGCTGGCCCAGAGCTTCTACGGCCGGACGAAGCGGTTCATGGAGCAGCTGACCGCCTTTGCAGCACGACGCGCCGGCGCGCAGCGGACGGCGGTGCGGCTCGTCAACGTGCTCGGCTCGGCGGGAGCGGCGTCGCAGATCTTCCTACGGCAGGCACGTGCGGGCGTTCCGCTGACCGTGACGGACACGGGCATGGTGCGCTACTGGATCACCATGAACCACGCCGCGTCTCTCGTCGCGCACGCGGCTCTGCTGGCCGGTGAAGGCCTGTCCCTCTGTGCGCCGCACGAGCCGGTGATGCTGACGGTCGGAGAGCTCGCCGAGCGGATCTGGCGGCTCGCCGGGCCGGGAGGCGAGACCGAGATCGAGCTCCTCGGCATCCGGCGCGGCGAGACCCTCTCCGAGGTGCTCACGGGGCCCGGCGAAGAGGTCGGCGAGGAACGGCACCAGGGCATCTGCGCCATCGAGGCGGAGCTTCCGACTACCGCCGCCGCCTGGGTGATCGAGCGGCTGCCCGAGCGCAGCAGTCGCGAAGAAGCCCGGGCGATCTGGCTCGAGGCGATGCAGCGGCCGGGCCTCCTGGCCCCGGCGCGCGTCCAAACCCGGAGCGAGTAGGCCAAGTAACAGTCTGTTACAAAGTCGGACAGGGCCTCGGCGGCCGCTCTCCGACGGGCGTGAGCGAAAGCTCGTCGCGGAGCGCAAGTAACAGGCTGTTACAAGCGCACGGGTCGAAGTGCGCTCTCGGGTGAGCCGAAGCGCGTTACCGCGTGCCGTAGAGCCGGTCGCCGGCATCGCCGAGGCCGGGGACGATGAAGCCCCGCTCGTCGAGGCCGCGATCGACGGCCGCGGTGACGATGTGGACGTCCGGATGCTCGGCGTGCACGTGTTCGATTCCCTCCGGCGCCGAGACGAGGCAGACCAGGATCACCGAGCGAGCTCCCGCCTCCTTGACAGTCTTGAGCGCCGCGACGCTCGAGTTGCCCGTCGCGAGCATCGGATCGAGCACGATCGCGTCCCGCTGGTCGAGGTCGCCGGGCAGCTTGACGTAGTACTCGACCGGCTGCAGCGACTCCTCGTCGCGGTACATGCCGAGAAAGCCGACGCGGGCGCTCGAGACGAGCGACAGCACCCCGTCCAGCATCCCTACGCCCGCGCGCAGGACCGGGCAGACCGCGACCTTCTTCCCGGAGATCCGCTCAGCGACCATCCCTTCGAGCGGAGTCTCGATCTCGACCGGCTCGGTCGCGAAGTCCTTCGTCGCCTCGTAGGTCAAGAGCAGCGTGACCTCGTTCGCGAGCTTGCGGAAGTGGACCGTGGGCGTCTCCTTGTCCCGTAGGTACGACAGCTTGTGCTGCACCAGCGGGTGCGAGACGACCGTCAGCTTCGGGGTCACGCCAGATACGTGGTGAAGCCGCGGAACCCCGGGTAGAGCGGGTGCTTCTCGCAGAGCGCCTCGGCGCGCGCCGCGAGCGCCCCGAGATCCGCGCCGTCGCCGAGCGCCTCGACGATGATCTCGCCCACCTCGCGGAAATCCTCCTCGACGAAGCCGCGCATCGTCGCCGCCGGAGTCCCGATCCGAACCCCCGACGCAACGGTCGGCGGCCGCTCGTCGAACGGCACCGTGTTGCGGTTCACGGTCAGCTTCACCTCGGCGAGCCGCTCCTCGGCGTCCTTCCCCGTCCAGTTGGTGGAGCGGAGGTCGAGCTGCAGGAGATGCGTGTCGGTGCCGCCGGTGAGCACCTCGAGACCGCCCTCCTGGAGCGTCTCGGCAAGGACGTCGGCGTTCTTGCGGATCTGGCCCTGGTACTCCCGAAACGCCTCGGTCGCGGCGATCCGGAAGCACGCCGCCTTCGCGGCGATCGTGTGCATGAGCGGGCCACCCTGCATGCCCGGGAACACCGCGCGGTCGACGGCCTGCGCGTGCTCCTCGGTACAGAGGATGAAGCCCGAGCGAGGGCCGGCGAGTGTCTTGTGCGTCGTCGAGGTCACGAAATGGCAGTGCTCGACCGGATTCGGGTGCAGCCCAGCCGCGACGAGACCGGCGAAGTGCGCCATGTCGCAGACCAGGAGCGAGCCGACCGCGTCGGCGATCTCTCGGAACTTGTCGGCCTCGACCATGCGCGGGTAGGCCGAGCCACCGCAGACGATCAGGCCTGGCCGATGCTGCTGCGCCAGCCGGAGCACCTCGTCGTAGTCGACGACGTTCGTCTCACGCGAGACCCCGTAGTGGACGATCGTGTAGAGGCGGCCGGAGAAGTTGACCTTGAGGCCGTGGGTCAGGTGGCCGCCGTGGGAGAGCTCGAGCGAGAGGATGGTCTCGCCCGGCTGCAGCGCGGCCATGTAAACGGCCATGTTCGTCTGCGCGCCCGCGTGCGGTTGGACGTTCGCGTGCTCGGCCCCGAAGAGGTCCTTCGCGCGGTCGATGGCAAGCTGCTCGATCTCGTCGACGACCTCGCAGCCGCCGTAGTAGCGCCTGCCGGGGTATCCCTCCGCGTACTTGTTCGTCGGCGTCGACCCGACCGCCTCGAACACGCTCGGCCACGTGAAGTTCTCGGACGCGATCAGCTCGATCTGGTTGCGCTGGCGCTCCGTCTCCCTCCCCAGGAGCTCGGCGATCTCCGGGTCGACGTCGGTGAGGCCGGCGGTGCGCAGCTGCTGCAGGGTTTGCTCGGCGACGGCCATGCGGACGCTCCTCGTCGGGTACGCCGGATGCTACTCGCCGACGAGGCTGGTAACCCGGCCCAGCGCCTCCTCCGCGGAAACCGCACCCTCGCGCAGGACCTTCGGCTCGCCGCCGGTCAGGTCGATCACGGTCGACGGAACGCCCGGCAGCTCGCCGCCGTCGACGACCACCTCGCAGCCGTCGAGGATCTCCGTGGGCACATCGTCGAGAGTGCGCGGATCGGGCTCGCCCGGCCGGTTCGCGCTCGTGGCCATGACCGCCCCGACACGGGCGAGGACGGTGGCCGCAGGCGGCGGCAGCTCGGGAACGCGGATCCCGATCGCGTCTGGGTTGTCGCCGGCGAGCCAGCGGTAACGCCGCGCCGGGTTCGGGACGATGAGGGTGAGCGGCCCCGGCAGCAGTGCGCGCAGCATCGGGCCGACGCGGCTCCGCAGCTCGGGCAGGCACTCGAACAGCATGTCCACGTCGGCCGCGAGCAGCGCCGACGGCTGCGTCGGGTCGCGTCCTTTCAGCACATACGCGCGGCGCACCGGAGCCTCGCTGTACGGCGAGGCGCAGAGGCCGTAGACGGTGTCGGTCGGAAGGACCACCGGCCGGCCGGCACGAATGGCGCCGACGGCGTGGTCGACCCCGCCGTTCCCGACCCTCAGCGGCTCCACTGCGCCTCGATCACACGATCACGGCCTGCCATGTCCGGCGAGATCCTAAGGTGCCCGTAGCCGAGCTCGCCGAGCAGAGCCGCCACGTTCGACGCCTGGTTCTCGGCGATCTCGAGCACGACCCACCCCCCCGGCCGGAGCGCTTCAGTCGCGGCGCGCGCGACCGCCTCCGTCGCGCCGTGGGCGACGAGCGCGATCCGCGGCTCCCAGTCGCGGACCTCGGGCTGGAGCCCGTCGATGTCCTCCGGCTCGACGTACGGCGGGTTAGAGACGACCAGGTCGAAGGCGTCGTTGCCGAGCCCGTCGGTGAGGTCGTGCTCGACGAGCCGGAGCCGCCCGTTCACGCCGATGAGGTCGCGGTTCTCGCGCGCGAGGGCGAGCGCCTCGTTCGAGACATCGATCGCGGTCACCCGCGCACCGGGATGCTCGTCGACGATCGCGAGCGCGATCGCGCCGGTGCCGGTGCCGACGTCGAGAACGCGCGGATCGTCGAGCCCCCGCAGGTGTTCGAGCGCGCGCTCGACGACGATCTCCGTCTCGGGCCGGGGGATCAGCGCTCGACGGTCGGTCTTCAGCGTCAGGCGCCGGAAGCCCCAGCAGCCGAGGATGTACGCAAGCGGCTCGCGTTGTGCGCGCCGCGCAAGCAGTGCCCGGTACTCGGTCTCAGCCTCCTCGCTGAGCTCCCGGTGTAGCTCCATATAGAGCAGCGCCCGCGCGCAGTCGTCACACACCTTCGCGAGCAGCAGCTCGGCCTCGAGCCGCGCCGTGTCGATGCCCGCCTCCGCGAGCACGTTCGTGCCGTACGCGAGCGCCTCGCCGACGCTCAAGCCGCAGCGGTCTCTAGCGCGTGCCGCCGTTCTTCGGCCGCGAGCGCCGCTGTGAATCGATCCAGGTCGCCTTCGAGCACCTGATCGAGGTTGTGAGCGGTGAGCTTCACGCGGTGGTCGGTGACCCGGTTCTCGGGAAAGTTGTAGGTCCGGATCTTCTCGGCCCGTTCGCCGGAGCCGATCTGCGACCGCCGCGTCGCCGCCTGCTCGGCAGCCCGGCGCTCGCGCTCGAGCTCGTACAGCCGCGCGCGCAGCACCCGCATCGCCTTTGTCTTGTTCTGAAGCTGCGACTTCTCGTCCTGCATCGCGACCACGATCCCCGTCGGCAGGTGCGTGATCCGCACCGCCGAGTCCGTGGTGTTGACGCTCTGACCACCGGGCCCCGTCGAGCGGTAGACGTCGATCTTGAGGTCGTTGTCGTTGACCTCGACCTCGACCTCTTCGGCCTCGGGCATCACGGCGACGGTCGCCGTGGAGGTGTGGATGCGGCCCTGCGACTCGGTCACCGGAACGCGCTGGACGCGATGCGTTCCGCCCTCCCACTTGAAGACCGAGTACGCACCGTCGCCCTTGACGGCGAAGCTGATGCTCTGGAGGCCGCCGCCCGCGTTCGGGCTGGCCTCCAGCTGCTCCCACCTGAAGCCGCGGCGCTCCGCGTAGCGCGTGAGCATCCGGAACAGGTCACCCGCCCAGAGAGCCGCCTCGTCCCCGCCGGCGGCCTGGCGGATCTCGACGATCACGTCCTTGTCGTCGGCGGGATCGGTCTCGACAAGCGCCAGCTTCAGCTCCTCCTCCAGCTGCTCGACCCGCTCCTCGAGCTCGGGCACGAGCTCACGGAGGTCGCCGTCACCTCGGGCCGCCTCGAGATCCGACGACGCCTCGCGCCACTCCTGCGCCAGCCTGTGCGCACTCTCGAGCTCCTTCAGGCGCCGGCCGACCTCCGCCGCCTCGCGGTGATCGTTGTAGATCGAGGGATCGTTCATTCGCTCCTGCGTCTCGGCGTAGGAGCGTTCGACCTCCTCGACGAGGGCCTCGATCGCTGCCATGAAGAAGAGGTTAGCCGGGCTAACGAACTACGACAGACGTCCTGTTGCCAGACGAGTCAGCGGCGAAGAGCGCGACACGCCAGCCGCGCCCGATCGCAAGCGGCACCGAGCCGCGGAACGGCTCGTGCCGCAGCGTGCTCGTCCGAACCTGCCCCGACCGCCGCAGGATCACGCTCAAATCCAGCCACGGCGACGCGTTGTCCCGGCCGCTCCAGTGGAGGCGACGGCGCGAGAGCGACGCCGTGACCTGCGGCGGCTGGGTGTCGCGCAGAACCTCGACCGAGGGAGCCTGCGAGTCGGAGGCGTTGCCGACGACGTCGACGGCGCGCAGGTCAGGCGTGTAGACGCCGGGCGCAATGGCTCCTGGGCTCCAGTTGATCGCGTGCCAGCCGCGCGAGACGACGATCGGCTTGCCCGCGTTCTCTACTTTGAGCCGAACCGTCGAACGCTTCGAGACCCAGAAGACGAAGCGCGCGTCGTCACGAAAGCCGTCCGCCGGCCACGGGTAGATCGCTCCCGGCCCCGCGCCGAGCTTGATTGTTGGCGGCTCGCGCATGTCATCCGAGAACCGTTGCGCATAGGAGGCAAACGTCGGGTCGCCGGTTCGCTTCGCGAGCATCGTCAGCAGGCGCACCACGTACTTGTGGTACTCGAGCGTCGCCTCCGGCCCACCCAGCGAATAGAGCGACCACGCTCCGGTGTCGAACCGCGGCAGCAGGCGCACGGTCGCCGACTGCAGCTGCGTGGCGAGCGAGGTGGCTCCCTGGTCGCCCGTCTGCGCGGCGTAGTCCTGCAGCGAGACGATCGCCTGCAGCTGGGCGTTGAGGACGGTGAGGCCGCTGAACGCGTAGATCCGGATCCAGGGGCCCGTCGGGACGGCGCGTGTGAGCGAGGGCACCGTCCTGTACACGCGCTGCGCCGCCGCGGTCAGCTGATCGTCGCCGAGGAACGTCCCCGCACGCGCGAGCGCCTGCGCCGCCACGGCTTGGGCCATACCGGAGATCCAGGGGGGCCGCCCGCCGCCGAAGCGGAAGTAGTACTCCCACGCGAGCCCGCCGGAGCGGACGACGCTGCGGTCGAGCAGCGACTGCGCGAGTTGGGTCGCGCGCTCCTCGTTCTGCTGACTGACGAAGTTGTTCAGCTTCCCGAACTCCTCCAGTGGGTGGAACTGGAAACCGATGCCGGGAAAGGCCCGGTACCAGGTGCCGTCGGCGTAGTCGACGACGTCGGTTCCGGCCTTCTGATCCCAGTGGGTCGCGAACCAGCGAGCATTGAAATCGAGCATCGAGAAGAGCGTCCGGCCGCGGGGCCCGTCATAGCCCTTCCAGAAGCCGGCGACCTGGTGCACGACCGCGGCGAGGTTGCGGTAGCGGCTGCTCCGGAGCTTCGGCAAGACTGTCGAGGCCCGCTCGGTGGCGGCGCGATAGTCCGCCGCCTCGGCGCCGTCGATCCGACCCTTGGCGGCGGCACGGTCGAGCCCGCGCTTGATCAGCGCGAAGTCCGTAGCCCACGGCGGCTTCGCCGAAGCCGAGCCGGAGAGAAGAGCGGCCGCGAACACAAGGACGGCGGCCTGGGCTGCCGCTCGATTCCGCATGGGACCGTTAGACGCTAACGACTTGCCGCAGTTTGCGCTTTTTCCGTCTCGCCTTTGGGACGAACGAACGGATCGCGGCCGGAGCCGGGCTTTGCCCGGCGGGAGGCCAGGTGCGGGCGGCAACTGCATGGCAAGAAGAAGGGGGCTCGCGGGGGAAAACATGGTTTCCCCCGCGCTACTAAGCCATGACCTCGACGCGCGCGGCGTCAGGTTTGGTGCTCCGGCCCTCGAGCTCCAGCACCTCGCGCAGGGCGCGGATCGAGACCTCGAGCTGGTCGAGGGTCGGCTCGCGCGTGGTCAGACGCTGGAGCCAGAGACCCGGCGCGAGCAGCGTCATCAGGACCCGGTTCCCGGTGTGCTTCCCCGCGAAGCGGATCAGCTCGTAGGCGATCCCCGCAATCACCGGCAGCAGCAGGATGCGCGTGGCGATCAGCCAGTACCAGACGGGCCGCCCGAAGAACGCGAAGACGAAGATGGCGATCACCATCACCCAGAGAAGGAAGGCGGTTCCGCAGCGCGGGTGGATCAGCGAGAACCGCTGCACCCGCGCCGGCTCGAGCGCCTCGCCCGCCTCGTAGGCGTTGATCGCCTTGTGCTCGGCGGCGTGGTACTGGAAGACGCGCCGCAGATCCGGCAGCAGCGAGATCAGCGCCAGGTAGAGGACGAAGATCGTCACCCGGATCAGGCCCTCGACGATCACGAACCAACCGGCCTGGATCCCGATCCAGTCGGTGATCAGCGCGGGCCCGACTTTGAACAGGAGCAGCGCGAACCCGATCGCAACGGCGAAGGCGAAAATGAGCTGCCCGCGGCTGAGCTCGGTGGCGACCTCTTCGTCGCCCTCCTCCTGGGCGGCGTAGTTGGCCGAGATGGCGAGCGCGCGGAAGCCGATCGCGAGCGACTCGCCGAGGGCGATGACGCCGCGGATGATGGGCAACCTCAGGATCCAGTGCCGCACCATCGGCGAGGTGATCGGTTGCGAGACCTGAGCGATCTCGCCGTCGGGCTTCCGCACCGCCACGGCCCAGTTCGAGGCACCGCGCATCATCACGCCCTCGAGGACGGCCTGTCCCCCGATTGGAGCTGACTTGCCGACCGAGGGGGACACGCGCGAGAAGCCCGGACCGTCCGAGGACGGCACCGCAGGCGGTGCCTCAGGGACGGCCTGACCGCCGATCGGCGCGCTCATGCTCTGGCTACGAGGACCTGGCGGCCTGCGCCCGCTCGAGGCGGCGCTGGAACCGCTCCACCCGGCCGCCGGTATCGACCAACTTCTGCTTGCCCGTGTAGAACGGGTGGCAGTTCGAGCAGATCTCGACGTGCAGCTCGGGCTTCGTCGAGCGCGTCTGGAACTCGTTCCCGCACGCGCAGTGGACGGTCGCGAGCACGTATTCCGGATGGATGCCGGTCTTCATCGTCGGGCCAGGATAGCAACGGCAGTGTCGGCGGCGACGTTGCCTCCGGAGACGACAACCGCGACCGCTTCGACGCCGTCGAGCGGGACTTTCCCGCCGAGGAGCGCCGCGATGCCCGCCGCTCCCGCCGGCTCGCACGCAAGCTTGGCCCGGCCGTAGAGGAAGCGAAAAGCCTGCTCGATCTCGACATCCGAGACCAGCACCGACTCGACCCCGCGCGCGGCGCACACGGCGATGCAGTTCTCGCCCGCGAAGGGCGCGTTGAGCCCATCGGCGATCGAGTCCGGGGTGACCGGCACCGGCTCCCCGGCGGCCAGGCCCTCGTGCAGCGCAGCCGACCCCTCGGGCTCCACGGCGACCACACGAACGCCGACTGCCGCCGCGATGCCGCTCACGAGGCCGCCGCCGCCGACCGGGACGACGACGACGTCTGCTTCGGGCGCGTCCTCGGTGACCTCGAGCCCGACCGTCCCCTGCCCGGCGATGACGAGCGGGTCGTCGAATGGATGGACGAGCACGCGGCCCGTCTCGTCTATCAGCGCGTGGAGCCGCTCGAACGCGCCTGCGGGATCGTGCGCCTCGAGGTCGACCGTCGCGCCGTAGTTCCGGGTCGCCTCGAGCTTCGGCTCGCTCGCACCCCGCCACATGACGACGAGCGCGTCCACGCCCTCAAGCGCGGCGGCATACGCGAGGGCCTGCGCGTGGTTTCCGGCCGAGATGCCGATTACGCCGCGTGCCTTCTCGTCCACCGACAGCGAGGCGAGCTTGTTGAGCACGCCGCGAGGCTTGAACGACCCCGTGCGCTGGAAGAGCTCTGCTTTCACGTACACCGGCACGCCGAGCTCGCGCGCCAGTGAGGCCGACGTCAACGTCGGCGTCCGGTGCACGCGGCCGGCGATCGTGTCGCGCGCGGCCAGTACGTCGCCGCGTGTCACCTGGCCCGTTGCCTCCACGGACGAATCCATACCGCATCGGCGGCCGGCCCCGGTTTTACGACCTTGTTACGTGCGCCGAATCGCCGGCTGATGAGGGACGGAAACGATCGCGGCGTCCCTCTCTCCCTAAGCCAGGAGGTCATGAGATGAGAAGGCGCCTCGTTTACGTCGTGCTCGCCGCGCTGATCGTGGTCGTGGCGGCCGCGTCGAGCAGCCTTGCCGCCCAGCGTGGCGGCGACGTCACCTACGTCTTCAACGGCCGGCTTCTCGCCGATGCGGGCAATTCACCCTCGCTCTACGTTTCAGTGACAGGCGGAACCAGGTTGGCCCTGAAGAAGCTCGTCGGCCAAGGCCAGAACCAGCACTTCACGGTCGGCGTCGGCACCCAGTACCTGCGTTGGTCACACGGCGTCCCGACGGTCGTCGGCGAGTCGAACCTCGCTGCGGGCGACATCGTCAGCGTCAAGGTCCGAGCGCCGCGCAGCGCCTCGCTCGCACAGATCGAGGCGATCGCCGCGTCGCGGGTGGCCGACCGCGGCCCGACGCCCGGCCACGCGGTCAGGCCGCTGTGGCTCCTGATCGGCACGCTCGACGCGCCCGCTGCAAATGGCAGGCTGACGATCCACGTCCAAAGCGGCAACTGGCTCGGGTTGCGCAAGATGCTCGGCCAGCCGCTCGACGAGACGTTCAGCTACGGCCGGCGAACCGTGTTCGTCCTGTGGCAGGGCGGGGTTCCGACCGTGATCTCGCCGAGCCAGCTTCGGGTGGGCGACCGGATCTCGATCCGCCTTCGCGCAGCTCGCAGCTATTCGCTGCAGCAGGCGGAGCAGGTCCCCGCAGGCCACATCGGCGACCACGAGCCGGGCGCGCCTTCGTAGCTGCTCCCCTCAGAGACGGTTCAAGAAGAGAGGCCGGGTTCCCGGCCTCTCTCGTAAGCGAGGCGTCCGCCCAGAGCGCAGTTGTGTGCGATTTGTAAGTCGGTTCCCAACGCGGAGCGTTGACGAAGCACAATGGGGACATGCGCCGCGCGGCCGCGCTCTCGTCCCTCCTCGCGCTCGTCGTCCTCGTCGCGGCGACGACGGCCTCGGCATCGTGGAAGGTCGAGTACGGAATCCAGGACGACGCGTGGCTTCAGGCCGCGGCGAGCGACCCGATGACCCTCGACGCGCGGCTGAAGACGCTCGACCGGCTCGGGGTCGACGTCGTCCGCTACACGCTCATATGGCGGGACGTTGCGCTGTTCCGGCCGGAGCATCCCTCCGATCCGGACGACCCGTCCTACGACTGGAGTTCCGTCGACCCCTTGGTCGACGGGCTGCACGCGCACCACATCGACGTCGTGCTGACGCTCTGGGCCACGCCAGTCTGGGCGAACCACTGGGGCCGCCCCAGCCAGCCGCCCGAGAGCCCGTCGGCCCTGGCGCTGTTCGCGACGGCTGCGGCCAAGCGCTACCCGTGGGTGCACAGGTGGGAGATCTGGAACGAGCCGAACCAGCTCGGCGGGCTGAACCCGAACTCCCCCCGGCTGTACGTCCAGCGGTTGCTGAACCCGACCGTCAGGGCACTGCACAAGCTCGATCGGCGGAACGTCGTCGCCGGCGGAGCGACGTCGCCGCGTGCGACGCGGACGGCGCTCTCGGCGGTCGACTTCATGCGCGGGATGCGCCGGGCCGGCGCCAAGTTCGACGTGTACTCGCATCATCCGTACCCGCGCTGGTTCGGCCGGGGGCGGCCGGAGACGCCGCTTCGGGCACTGCGATGCACCCGCTGGCTGACGATGGCGAGCCTGCAGTGCCTGCTCCGGGAGGTCCGGCGCAACTTCGGCGGCAAGCACGTCTGGCTGACCGAATACGCGTACAAGACGAATCCGCCCGACCGTTTTCGCGGCGTCGTCCCGGCGCTGCAGGCGCGCTATCTCGCCGAGGCGTCGCGCCGCGTGTACCAGGCTCCGCGGGTCGACCTGCTGATCAACTTCCTGGTGCGCGACGAACCGACTGCCGGCCGCTGGGCAAGCGGCCTCTTCACCGCGCGGTCCGTCGTCAAGCCGTCGTTCTACTCGTTCATGCTGCCGCTCGTCGAGCTCGAGCGGAAGGGCGGCGCCACGCGCCTCTGGGGACAGGTTCGTCCCCGCTCTGGTCCCCAGCCGTACCTGGTGCAGCGATGGTCGCGGGGACAGTGGCAGCCCGTCGGCCGGGTCGGCTTCACGGGGCGCCAGGGGTTCTTCACGAAGACGGTGTTCGCGCGCCCGAAGGCGCGGTTCCGCGTCTGGTCGCTCCTCGACAACCAGTTCAGCCCGGCGCTCGTGATCCGTTAGAGCCGGCCCGTCACGTGACGGTGTATTCGGGCCCCGAGCCGCCCTCGGCCGGAGTGAGGCGGCCGCCCTTGGCCGTGATGGCGCCGCACTGGACGCAGTTCGAGGGCGTCACTTCCACGCCGCCGTCGCCGTCCGCGGTCGCTTCGTAGACCTGAGCCGGGCACAGGCGCGCCCACATCTCCGCCAACTCGGGCGGAACCTCCGTCTGGATGCGGATGTGGTTCGGGGCGTCGTCGCGCGTCTTGTTGCCGCTCAGGAAGACGGACGACAGCTTGTCGAAGGTCAGCGTTCCGTCCGGAGCCGGGTAGCTGTTCGCGCGGTCGGTGCGGATGATGTCCTGCTCCGCATCCGGCTCCGTCCGGGCATTCCCCGGCGGGAACTTGCCCCGGCTCGCCGTCATCGCGCCCGCGAGCGCCCCGCCGAGCCAGAACCCGCGCCCGAAGGCCTGGCGCATGTTGCGCACCTGCTCGAGGTCCCGCCAGACGAAGCTCTGCTTGACGGCCTCGTCGTAGGACGCAAGCGCACCGGGGCGACCGGCCGCCTGGCCCGGTTGGAGCGCGGTGAATGCGGCCTCGGCCGCGAGCGAGCCGGTCTCGATCGCGTAGTGGATCCCCTTCAGCGCGGGGACGTTGACGAAGCCGGGGCCGTCGCCCGCGAGGAGCAGCCCGGGCGCGTGGAGCCGTGCCGGCAGCGAGAGCAGGCCGCCTTCGGGGATGGTCTTCGCGCCCCACGCGATCCGTTCACCGCCGTCGAGCAGCCTGCGCACGAGCGGATGCGTCTTCAGCTCCTGCAGCAGGTCGTGGACCGAGAGCTCGGCATCGCGGTAGTCGAGGCCCACGACCATCCCCAGCGTGACGAGCTCGTTCCCCATCGGGTAGATGAAGGAGCCGCCGAACTCGCGGTACTTCGCCGCGGCGCGCAGCGGCCAGCCCATCGTGTGGATGACCCGGTCGAGCGGCTTCGCGACACGCCAGACCTCCTTGACGCCGAGCGCCCACACCTGCGGGTTTTCGCCCTCGAGCCCGAAGTGGCGGATCGCCGCCCCGGTCAGGTGCCCTTGCGTTCCCTCGGCCAGGACCGTGACGCGCGCGACAACGTCCGACCCCGGCTCGAAGTTCTGTAGCTCCTCGCCGCCTCGTCCGCGGCCCTTGTCGCCGGTGCGAATGCCGCGGACACGGCCGTGCTCGACGAGCAGCTTCGTCGCCGCGGTCTCGGGCAGGATCATCGCGCCGGCGTCTTCGGCCCGCTCGGCCAGCCAGCGCCCGAGCTCCGACAGCGACGCGACGCGGTTGCCGTGGTTCTTCATCGTCGGCGGTGTCGGGATCCGGAGCGCGCGCCTCGGAGTCAAGAGGTAGACCGACTCCTGCTCCACGGCCCCGTAGAACGGCATCTCGTCGAGGCGCTTGCGGCCGGCGAAGAGGCGCTGCAGCGCGCGTGGGTTGACGACCGCACCCGAGAGGAGGTGCGAGCCCGGCTGCTTGCCTTTCTCGATCACCGCCACCGGGACCTCGCCGAGCCGCTCGGCGACTCCGGGCGCGTTTTCGAGCAACTGTCCGAGCCGGATCGCGCAGGCGAGGCCGGCAGGCCCGGCGCCGACGATCGCGATCCCCACCTCGATGCGCTCGTCCTCGGGATCCGTCGGCGCCCCCATCGCCTCCGCGACGTCGAACGGAGGCGGGAATTCGCTCGCCCTGGTCATGCAGCCTTGCGCCCGCGGACGAGCTCGGTCAGCTTCGGGACGATTTCCTGCAGGTCGCCGACGACGCCGAGGTCGGCGTACTCGAAGATCGGCGCGTTCGGGTCCTTGTTGATCGCGACGATCACGTTCGAGCCCTGCATGCCGACCTTGTGCTGGATCGCCCCCGAGATGCCGCAGGCGATGTAGAGCCGCGGCGCGACCGTTTTCCCCGTCTGGCCGACCTGGGTCGCGTACGGGTACCAACCGGCATCGACGACGGCACGCGTCGCCCCGACCGCGCCGCCCAGCGCCTGCGCGAGCTCCTCGACCAGCTTGAAGTTCTCCGGACTGCCGAGGCCCCGGCCGCCGGCGACGATTACGTCGGCGTCCTCGATCGAGGGCCCTTCGCTCTCCTCGTGCGCCTGCTCGATCATCGTCGCCTGCGTGGAGAACTCCTCGAGCCCGACGTCGACCTTCTCGACCTCGGCCTCTCCTCCCGTCTCGACAGGGTCGAACGTGCCCGTGCGGATAAGCGCGAGGCGAGGCTCGTTCTTCCAGCCCACGTCGACGTAGACCGTGTCGTCGAGCGCCGGCCGCTTGCCGACCAGCTTTCCGTCCTCCTGGGCCAGGTCGACCAGGTCCCAGTTCAGGCCCCCGTCGAGACGGGCTGCCAGCCCTGCGGCTACGTCGGCTGTCAGCACAGTCGCGGCGAAAAGGACGGTGTCGATGCCCTCGTCCTGGACCAGCCTCGCGAGCACGTCGACCCGCGGCTGCGGCAGTGCGGCCTCGAGCGCCAGGTCGTCGGCGACGTAGACCTTGGCGGCACCGAAGCGCCCGGCCTGGGCGGCCAGCTGCTCGACACCCGAGCCGGCGATGACCGCTGCGACGTCGCCGCCGAGCTGCACGGCTTTGCCGAGCACGCCGAGCGAGTCCTTCGGGAGCTCCTCGCCGTGGTGCTCGAGGAAGACCAGGGTGCTCACAGGGCCTTCCGTTCGAGCAGGAATTCCACGATCTTCTCGGCGGCGCTGCCGTCGTCCTCGATCTTCTGCGTCTCGCCGCGCGGCGGCGGGTCGCCGAGAGAGTAGACCTCGGTGCGCGACCCCTTCTCGCCGGCGCGGTTCGCCTCGACGCCGAGGTCGCCCAGTCCAACCGTGTCCTGCGGCTTCTTCTTGGCGCCCATGATCCCCTTCAGCGACGGGTAGCGCGGCTCGTTGATCGCGTCCGAGACCGCGATGACGGCCGGCAGCGGCGCCTCGATCGCGTCGTAGCCGTACTCGGTCTGGCGCTTGCCGCGAACGGACCCGTCGGAGACGGTCAGCTCGGCCACCTGCGAGATCAGCGGTCTCCTCAGCCGCTCTGCGACCGCCGCCCCCATGACTGCGCCGTCCGAGTCGTTCGCCTGCTGGCCGAAGACGACGAGGTCGGTCTCCTCGCGCTCGAGCGCCTTCGCGAGCGCGAGACTCGTCGCGACCAGGTCGGAGCCGGCCGCAGTCTCGTCCGCGATCAGAACCGCGCGGTCGGCGCCCATCGCCAGCGCCTTGCGGAGCGCGTCCAACGCGCGTTCCGGGCCGAGCGAGACGAGCACGACCTCGGACGCCGCATCGTCGCCCTTGAGGCGCAGGCCTTCCTCGACCGCATGGGTATCGAAAGGGTTGAGCGTCGGCTCGCCGGAGCGGTCGAGGCGCTTCGTCTCCGGGTCGATCCGCCGCGCCTGTTCCGGCACGACCTTGACGCAAACGGCGATCTTCATCCCGGCGCGGGACTCTACCGAGGCGTCGATGCCTCAAACAGAGCTCAGTCCGAGGCTGAACCTGTTAGGGTGCGCCGCTTCGAGCGCCGAACCGGAGCCTTGAGAAGCCACCGGACGACAGCCCGAGGAGCCCTTTTCCTCTGCGCCGCCATCGGCCTCCTGGCCGGAACGGCCGCGGCACGCTCCGACACGGCGACGAAGCCGATCGTCTTTCCCGCCTTCGGCGCGACGCACTACGTCGACGACTTCGGCGCCCCGCGTCAGGGCGGTCCTCACCAGGGCATCGACATCATGGCGCCGCGCAAATCGCTGGCGCTCGCGGCCGAGGCCGGAAAGGTCAAGTTCTGGACCACGTCCGGGGCCGCGGGCTGCATGCTCTACCTCTACGGCGCGAGCGGCACGACGTACCTCTACATCCACCTCAACAACGACCTCACGCGCGGCAACGACAACCGCGGCAAGTGCGTCGCCGGCACGGCGTATGCGCCTGGGCTGAAGACGGGAGCGAAGGTTGCGGCGGGCCAGCCGGTGGGCTTCGTCGGCGACTCGGGCGACGCGAACGGCATCCACCCGCACCTGCACTTCGAGGTGCATCCGGGCGGCAAGGCGGCCGTCGATCCCCTTCCCTACCTGAAGGCGGCGCAACACCTCTTGTTCGCGGCGCCGGCGGGAGCGCCGTTCACGCTCGAGCTGAGCGGCACCGTGCTGAAGCCTGCGGGCGTGACACTGCAGGTGAAGCTCGGCGATGTGAACGCGTGGCCGATGGGACAGCACCAGCGCAAGCTGCGCCGCAGCCTCCTCTTGAACGTGCCGGACACGGCGGTCGTGCAGTCGACCCAGGGATCGACGACGCGAAAGACGACCCTTGCGGCGGCCCAGAAGGGCCAGACGGTGAAGATCTGGACCTCGCCTGCGACGGCCACGCTGCGCGCCGCGCGGGGCGACGATCTCGCGCTCTCCGCGGCGCTCGTGCTGTTGAAGCAGCCGGGCTAGCGGCCGACGAAGCGCGCCTCGCGCTTCTCGACGAACGCGGTCATGCCTTCTTTCGCGTCCTCGGAGGCGAAGAGCTCGCCGAACCGATCTGCCTCGGCGTTCAGGTTCGCGGCGTGGTCGCCCTGCAGCGCGCGGTTGCAGTTCGCCTTCGCCGCGGCGAGCGCGACCGGGCTCTTCGACGCCAGCAGGTTCGCAACCTCCATTGTCTTCTCCAGCAGCTCGTCGAGCTCGAAGACGGCGTTGACGAGGCCGCGCCGCTCCGCTTCTTCCGCGTCGACGACGCGGCCCGTGAAGATGAGCTCCTTGGCGTAGCCGAGCGTGGTCGCCCGCGCCAGCCGCTGGGTGCCGCCCCAGCCCGGGATGATCCCGAGGTTGATCTCCGGCTGTCCGAGCTTCGCCGTCCGCGCGGCGTAGCGGAGGTCGCAGGCGAGCGCAAGCTCGCAGCCCCCGCCGAGCGCGAAGCCGTTGATCGCCGCGATGGTGGGCTTCGGCATCCTCTCGAGGAGCCTCCCCGCCTCGTGGCCGAGGGCGCCCCACTCCTTCGCCTCTTCGATGCCGAGCTCGCTCATGTACTTGATGTCGGCGCCGGCGGCGAAGGCCTTTTCGCCGGCGCCGGTCACGACGACGACCCGGGCCTGCGGCTCGTCGGCGAGCGTGCGCAGGCCATCGCGCAGCTCCGTCAGCGTCGGCAGGTCGAGCGCGTTCAGCGCCTCCGGACGATCGATCGTGACGAGCGCGGTTGCACCGTCGCGCGAGACCGAGACGCTCAGGCAGCCACCTTCTCGCGCAGGAAGTCGACGATCGCGGCTGTCGGCGCGCCCGGCGTGAACACCTCCGCAACGCCCTGACCCTTGAGCTCTTCGGCGTCTGCCGTCGGGATCGTCCCCCCGACGACGACGAGCACGTCGTCGGCGCCGTTATCCCGCAGCCCCTCGAGAATCCGAGGCACGAGCGTCATGTGCGCTCCGGACAGGATCGAGATCCCGACGGCGTCCGCGTCCTCCTGAATCACGGTCTCGACGATCTGCTCGGGAGTCTGGTGAAGGCCGGTGTAGATAACCTCCATGCCGGCGTCCCTCAGGGCGCGTGCGATTATCTTGGCCCCGCGATCGTGTCCGTCTAGACCGGGTTTCGCCACAACGACTCGGATCTTGCGCGCCACGGGCGGCAAGTATATGGCGGTGATGCAGGCATAAAACTGACGGTCGTAGGGTGTTCCCCGGCGTGGCCGAACCCGGGCGGGGCACAGTCCGGATACCTGCTGGAGAGCGAGGGGCGCCGCCTCCTGCTCGACTGCGGCCCCGGCGTCCTGGCGCGCTTGCGCGAACGGTGGCCCTGGCCGCCGATCGACGCGATCGCCATCACCCACTGGCATCTCGACCACTGGGGCGACGTCGTCCCGTGGGTCTGGGGCCAGATGCTCGGGCCCGGCCAGGAGTCGAAGAAGCCCGAGCTCTGGATTCCGCCCGGCGGGACCGAGATGCTGGAGGCGATCGGCAGCCGGCTGGGCCGCCCCGACATGTTCTCGTCCGCGTTCGACCTGCGCGAATACGTGGATAGGAAGCCCTTCGAGGCTGCGGGCTTCGAGGTCAGGGCCGACCGCGTGCTCCACTACGACCTGCTCGCGTTCGGTTTCCGAGCCTCGGCGAACGACGCCGTCGTCGCCTACTCCGGCGACTCCGGGCCGTGCGATGCGCTGGCGAAGCTCGCCGAAGACGCGGATCTCTTCGTGTGCGAGGCAACGCTGCTCGCGCCGAACCCGGAGGGGGGAACGCGCGGCCACCTCGCAGCCACCGAGGCGGTCGAGGCGTTCGAGGCCTCGGGGGCGAAGCGGCTCCTGATCACCCACCGCCCACACGAGCGCCCGCTCGACCCCGGCCTGAAGCAGGCTCACGACGGCATGGAGCTCGTCGTGCGACACGCGCCCGCCGTCTCATCCGAAGCTGCGCGGGCGCGGATGAGCTCTGGCTAGGACTGCGAGCGCCCGGAGCGGTACTCCGAGAGCGATGGCAGGCTCGGGCTCCCCTCGTACCTCCGCCGCGCGCGGCGGCTTCGCCGCCACTCGCGAATGCCGATCAACAGCGGGATCGAGAGCCCGAGCGCGAGCACGCCGACCGGCGCGAGCAGCCAGACGCTGCCCAGGCCCTGTGGCGGCGCCGTCGACTGATCGGCGGCGAGCGAATTCCCGCCTCCCTGCACGACCTGCGCGGAGCCCGGCGCGGGCACCCACTGGTCGACGAGCCACGCCGTGTGCCCGTGCCGGCGTTGCTTCGCCAGCTCCATGTAGTAGACCATCGGGTTCTTGATGTCGGCGTGCTCCTTCGGGAAGACAGCGACCTCGAGGCCGACGGCGCTCCGGTAGTTGTAGTCCAGCCGCCAGCGCGCGTGGTGGAGCGGGAACGGAGCGATGGTCGTGTTCTCGCCGTGATCCCAGTCCTTTCGAGACGTGTCCGAGCGGATCGCGGGGGCGCTGATGTCCCAGGCGGAGTGCATGTCGGCGCGGCCGACGGCGTCCCGCACGAATTTCATCGCGACCGGCAGGACCGCGCTCGCCTCGGCTTTCGTGAACTTGACGTTCTTCGGCTGCGGGGCCGGAAGGAACGGCTTCCCCTTGGTCTCGGGCGTCTTGATCGGCGCCGCCGTATTCCCCTCGTACGTGACGAGCACCGCGACGACGGCCGCGACCACGAGAACGACGAGCAGGATGATCAGCCGACGGCGGCGACGGGGCGAGGAGAGCAGTCGCGACGCCTGCCTGACCATGCCTAGAGTTTAGGCACCGGCTCTGCCGCCAGCCAGCGAGTTTTCGTGGCCTAGTTCCCGGGGTCGAAGTGGAAGACCGGCGGGCTGTGGGGCGCCCAGTACGTGACGATCCAGTGCTTGTGGCCCGGCCGGCCGACGCGCGTGCCGTCCAGCCGGAAGTACTGCGGCTTGATCTTCACGCCCTTCTTCGGCTGGAGGGCGAAGATCACCTCGGCCTCGTTCCGATGCGAGAACTCGACCTGCAACCCCGCGTTCGGAGCCGCTGGATAGGGCACGACGGCGATATCGCCGCTCAGCCACTGCTTGTAGGTGGTGTCGGCCTTCAGGATTCCGCCGCTGATCTTCCATGCCTCGGCGAGCTTCTTCCGGTCGGCGGCGGCGGAGCCGGGCAATCCATTGCGGGTGGGCAGCGCCACCGCGGTCGCGATGAACCGAGCCGAGACCCGGCGGAACGCAGGATCGAGCTTGACGGCTGCCGGCTCGGGCTTCGGCTTCGCGGCGGGCTGGTTCGAGACCGGCGTGTCGATCGGCTTCGCCGTGTTCGTCCACTTGACGGCCGCGAACGCGATCACGCCGGCAGCCAGCACCGCGACCGCCAGCCAGGGCAGCCACTTGTTGAACGTGCGCGACGCGAAGAGGTCGTGAACCAGATTCATCCGGGTCTTCCCTGACATAGACGCGAAAACGGCGTTCCGGTTAGGCGGTCAGAAGACGGGAGTCTCCGTCCAAATGCCCCAGACGTCACGGAGGCTGTCACACATCTCACCAAGTGTCGCGTACGACCGCGCGGCGTGGAGCAGCGGCGGCATCAGGTTCTCGTCGTCCCTCGCGGCCGCCTGCTTCAGACGCGCGAGCGTGGACTCGACCTCGGCCGGGTTGCGCCGCGCGCGAAGGGTCTGGACCCGCTCGATCTGCTCGCGCTCGAGCGCCGGGTCGATGCGGAGGATGTCCACCTCGGGCTCGTCCTCGAGCTGGTAGCGGTTGACGCCGACGACGACCCGCTGCCGCTGCTCGACCTCGTGCTGATAGCGGAAGGACGCGTCGGCGATCTCCCGCTGGAAGAAGTTCTCCTTGATCGCCGGGACGACGCCGCCGAGCTTGTCGATTCGCTCGAAGTAGTCGTAGGCCTCCGCCTCGAGCCTGTTGGTCAGGTCTTCGAGGTAGTAGGAGCCTCCCAACGGGTCGATCGTGTTCACAGCGCCTGTCTCGTGCGCGATCACCTGCTGCGTCCGCAGCGCGATCCGGACGGCGTCCTCCGTCGGCAACGCGAGCGCCTCGTCGAAGGAGTTCGTGTGCAGCGACTGGGTGCCGCCGAGCACGGCGGCCAGCGCCTCGAGCGCCGTCCGGACGATGTTCACCTCCGGCTGCTGCGCTGTCAGCGAGACGCCGGCGGTCTGGGTGTGGAACCGCATCAGCCACGATCGCGGGTTCTTCGCCCCGTACTTCTCGCGCAGCTCGCGTGCCCAGATGCGCCGCGCGGCGCGGTACTTCGCAATCTCCTCGAAGAAGTCGATGTGCGCGTTGAAGAAGAACGAGAGGCGCGACGCGAAATCGTCGACGTCGAGGCCACGCTCGACGGCCGCGTCGACGTACGCGAACCCATCGGCGAGCGTGAAGGCGAGCTCCTGAATCGCGTTGGAGCCGGCCTCGCGGATGTGGTAGCCCGAGATCGAGATCGGATGCCACTTCGGCATCTCGTGCGCGCAGAATTCGACCATGTCCGTGACGAGCCGCATCGACGGCTCGGGCGGGAAGATCCACTCCTTCTGCGCGATGTACTCCTTGAGGATGTCGGTCTGGATCGTCCCGCGCAGCTCCGCCGGCGAGACCCCCTGCTGCT
>JBKOYZ010000151.1:0-13146 GCA_046725655.1 Actinomycetota bacterium
CGGCGATCGCCGAGCGGCTCGTCCGCGTCCTCGACGGAATTCCCGACGCCGGCCGCCGGTTCGAGGCGCCGCTGCGAGCGCGTGTGGACGCCGGAGGGTCCAGGACGGGGGAGGCGGCGGCGCAGCTGCGCGAGCTGGGCGCGCGGGAGGTCGAGCTCCGGCGCGGCGCTGCCGAGGCGGGCGAGCGCGCCGCTGCGATCGACGTCGAGCTCGCGCGGCTCGAGGCCGAGACGTCGGCTGCGCGCCGCCGCCTCGAGGAGGCGAACGCCGAGCCGGCGGAAGGCGACGACCGGGCGGCTCTCGGCGAGCGGCTCGTCCGTCTGGAGCGGCGGCGCGAGACGCTCGGCCAGGTCAACCCGCTCGCGAAGCAGGAGTACGAGGCCGAGAAGGAACGGCTGCAGGAGCTGGTGGCCCAGCGCGAAGATCTCGAGCGCAGCCTGGCGGAGCTGGAGAGGCTGCGACAAGAGCTCACCGAGACCGTCGAACGCCGCTTCGAGGAGACCTTCGCCGCCGTCCAGCGGCACTTCGCGGAGGTTGCGGCGACGCTCTTTCCGGGCGGCGAGGGGCGGCTACGCCTGACCGAGCCGGACGAGGACGGAGCAGACGACGATCGCGAGGCCGGCGTGGAGGTCGAGCTCAGGCCGGCGGGGAAACGGGTGACGAAGCTGTCGCTGCTGTCAGGCGGTGAGAAGGCGCTCGGGGCGATCTCGTTCCTGTTCGCGCTCTTCCTCGCCCGGCCGTGCCCCTTCTACCTGCTCGACGAGGTGGAGGCGGCGCTCGACGACACCAACATCAGCCGCTTCGTCGAGCTGCTCCGCCGCTACGCCGACCGGGCGCAGTTCATCGTCATCACGCACCAGAAGCACACGATGGACGCCGCGGACAGCCTGTACGGCGTCACGATGGGCTCCGACGGCGTGTCGCAGATCGTCTCGCGCCGCGTGCCGCGCGAGGCGCCGGTTTCCGCCGTGGCTTAGGCAGCTCGTCGACCTTGGCCAGCGCCTCCTCGAGCCATTCGCGACCGAAATCCTGGAAGCGGAGGACGAGCTCGAGCTCCTCGTCGGTGTAGTCGCCGTAGAGCGGGATCGCGTCCTTGGGCGTTCCGTAGATCTTCTCGGCGTTTTGTTGGACGATCGGCGTGACCTCGATCACGGCGCTCGTGCTCGCCTGTATCGCGGTGGCACAACGAGCGATCGGCGTCTATCAGCGATCCGTGTGACTCTCAAGGCTCGGGCGAGGCTAACGTTCGGCGCCGATGACGAGAAGCTGGTCGGAGTTGCTGGGCGATGAGAACCCCCGGCCCGAAAGCTCGGAGCGGGCAGAGGGGTTCTTCTCGCGCCTCCGCGACTCGCTCGGCAAAAGCCGGCGCGCGCTGACCGAACAGCTGACCCTGACAGCGTTCGACCCGGCGGACGACGAGGCCTGGGAGCGGCTGGAGGAAGCGCTGATCGCGGCGGACGTCGGCGTCCCCTCGACGGCTGAGCTCGTGCGTCGGCTCGAGGCACGCGGCGAGCTCGGCGACCTGGGTGAGGCGCTGATCGAGGAGGTCGCGGCCCTCCTGGGCGAGCCTGGGCAGCTGGGCGTCGACGGCGGGCCGAGCGTCGTCCTCGTCGTCGGGGTCAACGGGACCGGCAAGACGACGACGATCGGCAAGCTCGCGTACAGGTTGCACGAGCATGGGCGCTCGGTCGTCGTCGCCGCCGCGGACACCTTTCGGGCCGCGGCGGAGGAGCAGCTCGAGATCTGGGCCGAGCGCGCGGCCGCGGATTTCGTCGGCGGCGAGCGTGGCGGCGATCCCGCGGCCGTCGCCTACGACGCGATCGCCGCAGCGGACGAGCGAGGCCGCGACGTCGTCATCGTCGACACCGCGGGCCGCCTGCACACGCAGGCGAACCTGATGGAGGAGCTGGCGAAGGTCAGGCGCGTGATCGGTCAAAAGCTCGACGGCGCGCCGCACGAGACGCTGCTCGTGGTCGACGCCACGACCGGCCAGAACGCCGTCCAGCAGGCCCGCCTCTTCGGCGAGGCGGTGGGCGTCACCGGAGTCGCGTTGACGAAGCTCGACGGCTCGGCCAAGGGGGGAGTGGCGATCCCGATCGCGCACGAGCTCGGCCTGCCCGTGAAGCTCGTCGGCGTGGGCGAGAGCCTCGACGACCTGAGGCCGTTCGACCCGAACGACTTCGCGCGGGCGCTCATCGCCGCCTGATCTGCGTACACGAACTTGACAACGCGCTGAAAAGGGAGTAGCTAGGGGCGTTCGCCGAGGGGAGGCCGAGTGAAAGAGGACGAGGACGTCGAGCTAGCGCCCGAGTTCGACAACCAGACTGCGAAGGCGCTCGCAACGCTCGTTTACAACGTCATCGCGGATCCGGAGAAGAGGGCCGAGTTCCGCGAACATCCCATCGAGACGGCCCGCGAAGCGGGCGTGAGGATTACGGACAAAACGACGCATCTGATCAACGCGCTGCACGCCATGTCGGACCCCGAGCTGGACCAGCTGTTGGACCTCAACCACAGGCTGATCGACTACGGGGTCTACGTCGAGACCGGCAATCCCCCGCTCATGGTGTTCTAGACGCAGGTCTCGCAAAGGGGCTCATCGCCGCCTCATGGCGCGTAACCGAGCTTGACAACGGTATAAAAAGCGAGTACCTAGGGCGGTTCTCGGACCGGAGGGAGGCTTCCAAGTGTCACCCAGGAGACGCGCGACCGCGACATCAACGAGAAAAAGGCGACCGGCAACCAGAAAGGCACCTCAGACACACCTTCCACGCAATTTCGATCATGCAACGGCGAGTGCACTTGGGAAGCTCGTCGAACACGTGATTTCGGACCCGAGCCAGAGGCAGGCGTTCCGTGAGGATCCCGAGGCCGCCGCGATGGCGGCCGGAGTGACAAAGGTCACGCCGAAGGTCAAGAAGGTGATGTTGACGCTGGCCGGAATGTCCCCTTCGGAGCTCAGGCTCCTGTCCGAGCTCAACGAGACGCTGATCAAGGAGAGGTTGTACGTCGAGACCGGCAATCCCCCGCTGATGGTCTTCTAGCGGGCAGGTGTCGGCCAAAAGCGACGTCATCGCAACCGAGAGCACGCGCCTCCGCGGAAAGATCGAGCTCGTTCTTCCCGAGCTGGTCGGCGCGAGCGAGAGACTCATGCGGGACCCTCGGATCGCCGCGCTGTATCCCGAGTACCTGTTCACCGTTCACTGCATCATCCGCGCGAGTGTCCCGTTGATGGAGACCGCCCAGAGGCGCTCCAGGGAGCTAGCGCCCAAGGATCCCGTCTCCGCCGCCCTCGACCCCTACTTCGAGGAGCACATTCCGGAGGAGCGCGATCACGACGAATGGCTTCTGGGGGACCTGGAGGTTCTGGGCAAAGAGCGCTCGTGGGTTCTGGCGCGGCCTCCCTCGCCGACCGTCGCGGCCGCCGTCGGCGCCCAGTACTACTGGATCCGCCACTACCACCCGGTCGGGCTGCTGGGCTACATCGCTCTGCTCGAGGGGTATCCGCCGTCGCCGGAGCTGCTGGACGAGCTTGCCGAGAGGACAGGCTACGACGAGGCCGCCTTCCGCACACTGGCTGCGCACGCCGAGCTCGACCCGGGGCATCGTGACGAGCTCGACGCGGTGATCGACGCACTGCCTGTGACGGAGGAGCAGTCGACCGTGATGGGGCTCAGCGCCATCTCCAGCGTCCAGATGCTGGCGCGCGGGGTCGACGAGATCCGTGACAAATTCTCCGCCGAGGACTAGTCCGGCGGAGCGCCGGCCTACCTCGTTTGCCCCAGCGACTCGCGGAGCCTTCCCGCTGCGACGATGTTGCCTTTCGCCTCGTACAGACCTAGCGCGTCGCGAAGGGCATCAGACGCCTCGTCTGCCTGCCCGCGCGCTCGCCGAACGTCGGCGAGCGCTCGGTAGGCGTCCGCGCTCAACTCGAGGCAGTCGCCGGCCACGGCACGCGCCACGGCGTCCTCCGCCGCCTCTAGCGCCCCGTCGAGCTCCCCGCGCGAGGCGAGCACCCGGGCCCGGACGCCGGCGATGAGGCTCGCATTGAATGCATCGCCGGGCCCGGAAAGCCCCTCGGACACGGCAGCGAACTCGTCCGCCTCCTCATAACAGGCTCTCTCGCAGAGGACGCGGGCGAGTTGCGCAGCGGTGGTCGAGAGCAGCCCTCCTCCGCCCATCTCCTCCAGCTCGCTGTGCCCCGCTCGAAGGAGCGCCTCGGCCGTTGCGACATCCCCTGCGACGAGCTCGCTCCAACCCGTCAAGGTCGCCGTCGCGGCCGCCAGCAGCCGAATGCCGAGATCGCGATAGATGCCCTCGCTCCGCCGATAGAGGTCGCGACCGCTGTCGGTCTCGCCGCCCATCAATCGGAGGCAGCCGAGCGCGACGAGCGCAGCGGCCTCGCCGAGTGGGCCGGGAGTCTCGGCCCGGATGCTCTTGATGTGCTCGATTGCGTTCGGTACAGAGCGCGGGCCGAGGACGGTCGCGGGGGCGATCCACGCCAGCGCATCGGCCGTGTCGGCTGCGGCGCGAGCGCGTTGAGCGTGAATGCGGGCTCGATCCGCAGCGCGGTCGAGCGCCGCATACTCGAGCCGCCAGTTGTGGACGAAGACGAGCAGAAGCCACGCCTTGGCGAGGCCGAGATCGTCCCCGAGGGGCTCGAGCTCCGAGGTTGCTCGCTCCGCCTCCTCTCGAGCCTCTTCCGGGCCGACCTGACCGGTCAGGAACCGGATCCGCGCGCGTTCGACGGCGGCGCGGTAGCTCGTCCGGCGATCACCGACCGCGTCCGCTCCTTTGACGGCTTCGTCCAGCTCTTCGAGGGCGCGGTCCAGCTCGCCTGTAGCAGTCAGAGCCATTCCGAGCAGCGTGAGCACGTGTGGGCGGGCTTCGTCGTCTTTGGCGAGCGTCGCGATCGCGCGCCCGAGCAGGTTGACGGCGGCCGTGACGTCGCCGCCCTCGAGCGCTCGTTCGCCCGCGCGGCCGAGATAGCGCGCGGCACACCGCCCGAGCGCGGCGAGCTCTTCGTCGCGTCCGCCGAGTTCGCGCCGGTACTGGAACGCTTGCTCGAAGTGGTAGCCGGTGATCTCGTCCACCTCGAGCGGGATCTCCTCCGGGTTTGCCTCGAGCCAGTGTCCGAAGCGCTCGTGCAGATCGCCCCGCACGCGCTTCGGGAGGGCCTCGTACGCGGCGTCGCGGATCAGGATGTGCTGGAAGCGAAAGCTGTCCTCCCCGGCCTGCTCCGACGTGTCGGGGCGGACCAGCTCCTTGCGGACGAGGGACATCAGGTGCGCGCCGACGGCCTCGCGGCGTGCCGGCGCCGACAGGTCGATGACGGCGTCGCGCCAGAACTCGCGCCCGACGACAGCCGCCCGCTCGATGACGGCGCGCTCCTCCGGCGTCAGCTGGTCGAGCCGCTCGGCGAGCAGCGCCTGAATCGAAGGCGGCACGACCAGCTCGCCGTTGCCGTCGCCGGTTCCGTCCGTGGCCTCGGCCATCATCGCCGCCATCTGCTCGAGGAAGAGCGGATTTCCCTCGGCCGCCTCGGCGATTCGCCCTGAGCCTCGCGCGGTCGCCTCCTCCGGCCGAAGCTGGGTGAGGAGCGCTTGTGCATCCGCCCGTGAGAGCGGGCCGACGGTGAGCGCGTCGACGTTCGGCCGGAGGTGTAGCCAACCGGGGCGACGCTCGAGAAGCTCCGGGCGCGTGAGACAGACGAGCAGTAGCGGCGCCCGCGCCCAGCCGAGCAGGTATTCGACGAGATCGAGCAGCGACGCAGCCGCCCAGTGGATGTCCTCGAGCACGACGACGGCAGGACGCTGTCCCGCCGCGGCCTCGAAGAGCTTCCTGAACGCCCAGGCCGTCTCCTCGCTGCGCGCAGACTCGGACGAAGCTCCGACAGCAGCCAGCACCCGCTCGGACACGAGCTCGCCGTCGGGCGTGCCCGTGAGCATGGCCTTGACGCCCTCAGGGCCGCCGACGCCGCGCACGATCTCGCGCAGCGGCCAGAAGGTGATCCCCTCTCCGTAAGGGAGACAACGGCCGGTGAGCACCGTCGCGCGTCCTTCGAGCCAGGCCCTGAACTCGGACATCAGACGGGACTTGCCTATTCCGGCCGCGCCCACGAGCGTGAAGAGCCTGGAGGCGCTCTCGCCCGTTGCGCGCTCGAACGCGATCTGCAATGCCGCGAGCTCCTCGCGCCGGTCGACGAGCGGTCGGTCGAACCGGCGTTCGACCCCGGCGGCCAGCGGGTCGACCGTCTCGAGCCGAAGCGGCGAGACGGGGGTCTTCTTGCCCTTGACCGGGAACGACTCGAGCGGGCCCGCCTGCACGGCGTCCTTGACGAGCGGATAGGTCGCCTTGCCGATCAGGATCGCGCCGGACGGGGCGGCCTGCTCCAGCCGCTTCGCCAGGTTGACCGCGTCCCCAGTGACGAGCGTGTGGCCGGCAGAGGCGGTGCCGGCGACGACCTCGCCCGTGTTGACGCCGATCCGGATCTCGAGATGGATCCCGTACTCGGCCTCGAGCTCCTCGTTGAGCGCTTCGAGCCGCTCGAGCATGTGGTCGGCCGCCCGGACGGCGCGCAGGGCGTCATCCTCGTGCGCGACCGGCACGCCGAAGACCGCCATCACCGCGTCGCCGATGAACTTCTCGACCGTGCCGCCGTATTGGACGAGGATCGTTCGCATCTCCTCGAAGTAGCGAGCCATGACGCGGCGCAGGGGCTCCGGATCCAGCTGCTCGCCGAGGGCCGTCGACTCCGCCACGTCGGCGAAGAGGACAGTCACCGTCTTTCGGACCTCGAGCGGCGGCTGCAGCTCCTCGACCAGGGGGGCGCCGCAAGCCTGGCAGAACCGAGCGGCTACGTCGTTCGGCTCGCCGCATTCGCGGCAAATGGCCATGCGGCGAGTCTAGGCTGCGCCGGACGCGTCCGAAAGTCGGAACGTGCTGCCGGGCCTAGCCCGCGGCCGAACCTAGCGCTCGACTGCGAACGCGATGTTGACGGTCGTCCGGTACTCGGTGATCCGGTCGCCCTCGACGACCGCGCTCATCGTCACCACGTCGGCGCCCGTGATTCCGCGCAGCGTCTTCGACGCCTCCTGAACCGCGGCATCGGCAGCCTTCGCGAAGCTTTCGGGCGAAGAGCCGATGAGTGTGATCACCTTCGCGACGTCAGCCATCTCGTCCTCCCAAGTCGTGGTTCCCGGAGAACCCTTAACCACGGCTGACGCGGGCCAAACTGACCAGGCGCTAGTTCCTGACCCCGAACAGGATGTGCAGGATCCCGCGTTCGTCGGCGCGGGCATCCTCGCGGATCAGCTCGTCGAGCTGCACGCCGACGAGGAAGACGATCGAGGACGCGTACACGTAGACCATCAGCACGATGAACACGGTCAGCTGGCCGATCGCGGTCTTGAAGTTCGCGATCGACTCGACGTACCAGCGGAAGACGAGCGTCGTCATGATCCACGTTGCGATTACGAGCACGGCGCCGGCGCTCGCCCACTTCTTCGGCCGGCGCTCGGTCGGCCCGAACCGCACTAGCAGCCCCGTCACGAGTGAGAGCAACCCGATCGCGCCGAGCCAGCGGGCGATGGCGGCCGGAACGCCCGCAGCCCCGCTCGGCGTCGGAACCGCCGCAAGCAGCAGCGCGGCCCCGACGACGCCGCTGACAACGCAAACGGCGAGCCCGAGCGAGAGCAGCCAACGGTGCAAAACCGGGCGGTTGTCCTCGGTTTCCGTAGATCCGGTTGATGCCGCCGATCATCGCCCGGACGGCGCCCGAGATGTACCAGATCGTCAGCAGCGCGGCGAACACGATCAGCGGCCCGCTGTTGTGGCTGAAGATCTTGTTCCCGGCGTAGTCGATCGCGTGGTAGACGGGCGGGTCGACGTGCGATTGGACGGCCGGGGCGATGCGATCGGTCCAGATGTCGCGCCGTCCGAGCGCGCCGAGAAGCGCGATCCCGAGCAGCGAGAGCGGGATCAGCGACTTCAGGACCTGGAATGCAATCGCGCTCGCCTGCGTGAGCAGGTCGTGCTTGGCGAACGCGTCGACCCAGATGTCGACGACCGCTCGCACACGGCCCTGAACGTCTGCTCGAGTCGCCATCTCATGCCTTCTACCCGCTTCGGGAGGAGGAAACAGCCGCCAGTACACTGGCGCACGTGTTCGACACGCTTTCAGACCGCCTACAGAGCGCCCTCGGCGATCTGCGCAAGCGCGGGAAGCTGGACGAAGAAGCGATCTCGAAGGCGATGCGCGAGATTCGGCTCGCGCTGCTCGAGGCCGACGTCAACTTCCAGGTCGTGCGCGATTTCGTCGCGCGCGTCCGCGAGCGCGCCGCCGGCGAGGAGGTGCTGAAGAGCCTCACACCCGGGCAGCAGGTGGTGAAGATCGTCCACGACGAGTTGACGGCGCTGATGGGCTCCGGCGACTCGCGCCTCGCCTTCGCCGGCCGGCCGCCGACCGTCATCCTGCTCGCCGGCCTGCAGGGATCCGGCAAAACGACCGCAGCGGCGAAGCTGGCGCTGCTCCTGCGCAAGGAGGGCAAGCAACCGGCGCTCGTCGCAGCCGATCTGCAGCGCCCTGCCGCGATCGACCAGCTCGAGCAGCTGGGGCGGCAGATCCAGGTGCCCGTGCACAGCGAGGAGCGCTCGGACCCGGTCAAGGCGACCCGGGAGGGGATCGCCGCGTCCGACGGAGACGTCGTGATCGTCGACACGGCCGGCCGGCTGCACGTCGACGAGGCGCTGATGGAGGAGCTCGCAGCGGTCCGCGACGAGGCGCGGCCGACGAACGTCCTGCTCGTGCTGGACGCGATGACGGGCCAGGAGGCCGTCTCGGTCGCGCAGGCCTTCCAGGAGCGCGTCGACTTCGACGGCGTCCTGCTGACGAAGCTCGACGGCGACGCGCGCGGCGGCGCGGCTCTCTCCGTCAAGGCCGTCACCGGCAAGCCGATCAAGCTCGTCTCGGTCGGCGAGAAGGTCGATCAGCTCGAGTACTTCCACCCGGATCGGATGGCCTCGCGGATCCTCGGTATGGGCGACGTGCTCAGCCTGATCGAGAAGGCGGAGGCCGCGGTCGAGGAGGACGAGCGGGAAGAGCTCGAGCGCCGGATGATGCAGGGCGAGTTCTCGTTCGACGACTTCCTGAAGAGCTACAAGATGCTGCGTCGGATGGGCCCGTTGCAGGGGGTGCTGAAGCTGATCCCCGGCCTCGGCAGCCAGCTCGAGAGCCTCGACCAGGTGGACGAGAAGCAGCTCGCACGGATCGAAGCGATCATCCTCTCGATGACGCCGCGGGAGCGGGCGCTGCCGCATGTGATCGACGGCTCGCGGCGGCAGCGGATCGCGCGCGGCAGCGGCGCCGACGTCCAGCAAGTGAACCAGTTACTCGCGGCGCGCAAGCAGATGGCGAAGCTGATGAAGCAGATGGGAAGCGGCAAAATGCCTTCGCTCCCGGGGCTCGCGCCGGCTGCGAACGGCGAGCGCGCTGCCACCGCGAGGAAGACCAAGAGCAAGCGGAAGAAGAAAAAGAAAGCCAGGAGGTAGACCGATTTGGCAGTGAAGCTCAGATTGACGCGCGTCGGCTCGAAGAAGAACCCGATCTACCGCGTCGTCGCCGCCGACTCGCGCTCGCCGCGGGACGGCAAGTTCATCGAGATCGTCGGGCGCTACAACCCGCAGACCGACCCGTCGACGATCGACCTCGACGAGGACAAGGTGCGGGACTGGCTTTCGAAGGGGGCGCAGCCGTCGGAGACGGTCAGGCGCCTGCTGAAGGCCAAGAACATTGGCTGAACTGCTGGCCGAGCTGGCGCGACGGCTTGTCGACGATCCCGACGCCGTCCGCGTCGACGAGGTCGAGCGCGACGGCGCGCTCGTCCTGCAGCTGCACGTCGCCAAGGACGACGTCGGCAAGGTGATCGGCCGCCAGGGCCGGATCGCGCGCGCGCTGCGCACTGTCGTTCGCGCCGGCGCCGCGCGCTCGAGCCACCGCGTCCTTGTCGAGATCGTCGACTAGGCGCCTCGGCCGGCGGAGTTTCCGCGGCCTGTGAGCGGCTGCAAAGACTTCGCCATGCGTCGTCCTCAGTCGCGGCCATGCTGACGACCATGCCCCTCCCTGGGTCCTAGGCTGGCTCGTTTTCGCGCGTGAAAGACTCGCCAACTCCACCGGCCGAGGCGCACATCCGCGTAGGCCGCGTCGGCAAGCCGCACGGGCTCGACGGCTCGTTCTTCGTCGAGGACGCGTCGGAGGATCCCGCCCGCTTCGCGGAGGACGCCGTGCTCTTCGTCGAGGGCGAGCCCGTGAAGGTCGCGGCGTCCAAATGGGGCTCGGGTGGACGACCGGTGATCAAGCTCGAGCGCGACGTGCCGCGCGGCGCGGACCTGACGGTGCGGCGTGAGGACCTGCCTCCGACCGAAGAGGGTGAGTTCTACGCGTTCGAGCTCGTCGGGCTCAAGGTGGAGGAGGAAGGGGGACAGCCGCTCGGGCGCGTGTCGGAGGTCGCGCCCGGAGTTGCGAACGACGTGCTTGAGCTCGACTCGGGCCTGGCGCTGCCGCTCGTCGAAGCATGCGTGCGCGAAATCGATCTCGACGGTGGTCGTATCGTCGTCGCAGCGGGCTTCTCCGGGGCCTAGCTACCCTGACAGCCTTCCTTTGCAGCTCGACGTCTTCACTCTGATCCCGCACGCATTCGCGTGGCTGACGGAACAGCGGCCGCTGGCGGCCGTGCTCGGCGACGAGCTGGACCTGCGGCTGTTCAACTACCGCGACTACACGCCGCTCGCCGGCGGGCAGGTCGACGACGAGCCCTACGGCGGCGGGGCCGGAATGGTGCTCCGCGTCGACGTCGTCGCCGCCGCCCTCGACGCCGCCTATGGCCGCTCGCCGGATCACCGCGTCGTCGCGCTGAGCCCGCAGGGCCGCCCGCTGACGCAGCCTGTCGTGGAGGAGCTGGTCGGCGAGGAGAAGCTGACCCTCCTCTCGGCCCGGTTCGAGGGCTTCGACGAGCGCGTCGTCATGGACCTGGCCTCGGACGCGATCTCGATCGGGCCCTACGTCCTTTCGGGCGGTGAGCTCCCGGCGATGGTGCTGGTCGACGCCATTGCGCGCCGGCTCCCAGGCGCCCTCGGGTCGGAGCAGTCCGGGCTCGTCGAGAGCTTCTCGGCGGAGCTCGAAGGCGGTTTCGAGTACCCGCACTACACGCGGCCGGCCGATTTCCGCGGCCGCCGGGTTCCCGACGTGCTCCTCTCCGGCGACCACGCCAGGATCGAAGACTGGCGGCGCGAACAGAGTCGTCTCCGGACCCCGGGTTAGGCAGGATACGAAGATGGACCCGCGAGCGCCGAGTGCCGCGCGCAACCCCTACGAGGTGCTCGGGGTCAGCCCCGAAGCCTCGCTGGACGAGATCCGCGACGCCTACTGGCGGCTCGTTCGTTTCTACCGGACGCAGGCCGACCCGTCGTCGCCCTGGACCGCGGCCCACCTCGAGGAGGTCCAGTCGGCGTACGAGCTCCTCTCGGATCCGATGCGCCGCGCCGAAGTCGACGCCGGCAACCACGGCTCGCCGGTTGATACGGCCGCGCCGGCGACACCGGCACAGCCTCCGAGCGGCTTCGCGAGCGACGCCTCGGCGCCGCCGCTCTACCCGGGCGAGACGGCGCCCGCGCCATTGCCGGTCGCGCTTCCGACGGAAACGCGGCCGCAGCGCCATTCGCGGAACCCGATCGATCGGCTGACCTACCGCCTGCCACGCCCGTGGCGGATCGCGATCGACTGGATCGTGACGATCGCCGGCGCGGTCGCGATCGTGCTCGCGATCAAGGCCTGGGTCGTCAATCCCTATCGGATTCCGTCCTCGTCCATGGAGCCGACGCTGCACTGCGCGGGGGCGCCGGGCTGCGAGGCGCACCTGTCCGACCGCGTGCTCGCGAACCGGTTCATCTACCACTTCCGGAGCCCGCACCGCGGCGAGATCGTCGTCTTCAAGACGCCGCCCGAGGCACGCAGTCGTTGCGGCGCCGGCGGCACGTTCGTGAAGCGGTTGATCGCCCTGCCCGGGGAGACGTGGTCCGAGAGGAACGGCTTCGTCTACATCAACGGCCGGCGCCTGAACGAGCCGTACATCAAGCAGGATCGCCGCGACAGCGAGACACACGGTGCGCGGACGATCCCGAAGGGGATGTACTTCATGATGGGCGACAACCGCCAGTCCTCCTGCGACTCGCGAGTCTGGGGCCCGGTTCCCCGGTCGAACCTGATCGGCGAGGTGTTCGCGACGTACTGGCCGCCGAACCGGATCTCGATCTACTCGGTGTACCTCACGGTCGGGTTCCTCGGACTCGGGCTCATCCGCCTGCCGCTGCGGGTCCTGCGGGCGCAGCGGCGTCACTCGCAGCGCTAATTCCGGTACGGCGCGCCTCCTCCGCCGGGCACCGCCGCCGGTCGCAAAATCGCAAAGGCATTCGCTCGCGAATGCCGCGTAAGAGGCGGCGCGATTCACTCGCGCCGCCGCTAAGCCCGGCACCGCTGCGCCGGCTGCGGATGGCCGAAATCCCCGGTTGCAAAGGCATTCGCTCGCGAATGCCGCCTAAGAGGCGGCGCGATTCACTCGCGCCGCCGCTAATCCCGGCACCGGCGCGCCTGATGCAGCTGGGCTACGCCTCCGGTCGCAAAGCCATTCGCTAGCATTCAGCGCCGGCCCCGAGGCGGGGCCGTTCTTATGCATCGCGTCATCCAGGATCTCGAGCAGAAACAGCTGCGCCGCGGTCGCCCCAGGTTCAAGCCGGGCGACACCGTTCGCGTCCACTTCCAGGTGATCGAGGGACAGCGGCGGCGCGTGCAGGTGTTCGAGGGGATCGTGATCAAGCGGCAGGGAGCCGGCGCGCGCGAGACGTTCACCGTCCGCAAGCAGTCCTTCGGCGTCGGCGTCGAGCGGACGTTCCCGCTCCATTCGCCGAAGATCGAGCAGATCGAAGTCGTCGCGATCGGTGACGTGAGTCGCGCGAAGCTGTACTACTTGCGCGGCAAAGTGGGGAAGAAGGCGCGCGTCCGCGAGGTGCAGCGGAGGGGGCCGCTATCCTCGGCCGATGTCGCCGCAGCCGACGCCGGAGACGGAGCTGAGCCCGAACCCGACGCCGGTACCG
>JBKOYZ010000088.1:0-5921 GCA_046725655.1 Actinomycetota bacterium
TTCCTCGAGTGGTTCGGCGAGGAGGCGAAACGTGTCTACGGCGACACGATTCCGACCTACATGCAGGACCGGCGCGTGGTCGTGCTCCGGCAGCCGATCGGGGTCAGCGCCGGGATCACCCCGTGGAACTTCCCGGCGGCGATGCCGACGCGGAAGGCCGCACCCGCGCTCGCCGCGGGCAACACGATGGTCCTGAAGCCGGCCGAGCAGACGCCGCTGACGGCCCTCGCCGTGATGAAGCTCGGCGAGGAGGCCGGGCTGCCGCCGGGGGTGCTGAGCATCGTCACCGGCGACGCCGAGGACGCGCCCGTCATCGGCGCCGAGATGACATCGAACCCGCTCGTCCGCAAGGTCGGCTTCACAGGCTCGACCGAGGTCGGAAAGCTGCTGATGGAGCAGTGCGCGAAGCAGCTGAAGAAGATCTCGCTCGAGCTCGGCGGGAACGCCCCCTTCATCGTCTTCGACGACGCCGATCTCGACGCAGCGGTCGCCGGCACCGTGCTCTGCAAGTACCGCAACTCGGGCCAGACATGCATCTCCGCGAACCGCATCTTCGTGCAGGACGGGATCTACGACGACTATCTGGCGAGCCTTGTCGAGGCGGTGACGAAGCTCAAGGTCGGTGCCGGCACCGAGGCGGAGGTCAACGTCGGGCCGATCATCGACGGCACCGGCTTCGCAAAGGTGCGCCGGCATGTCGACGACGCGCTCGAGGGCGGCGCCGAGCTCGTCGTCGGCGGCAAGCCGCACGCGCTCGGCCGGACGTTCTTCGAGCCAACCGTTCTCGTCGACGTGCGACCGGACATGGCGATGAGCTGCGAGGAGACGTTCGGCCCCGTCGCCGGAATCGCACGCTTCTCGACCGAGGACCAGGCCGTCCACGCGGCGAACGACACGCCCTACGGCCTCGCCGCGTACTTCTACAGCCGCGACGTCGGGCGCGTCTGGCGCGTGTCCGAAGCGCTCGACTACGGCATCCTCGGCATCAACACCGGCTTCATCTCGACCGAGGTGGCGCCCTTCGGGGGCATGAAGGAGTCGGGCATCGGCCGCGAGGGGTCGAAGTACGGGATCGACGACTGGCTCGAGATCAAGTACCTGGCCATGGCGGGCGTCGACTCGTGATCGTCGAGCAGCGCGACTACCACGTCTTCACCGGAAAGCTGAACGAGCTCGTCCGGCTCTACGCGGACGAGGGGATCGCGATCCAGCAAGAGATCCTCGGCGGCCTCATCGGCGTCTTCACCACCGACATCGGCTCGCTTTCGACCTACACGAGCCTCTGGGGCTACGAGGGCTTCGGCGAGCGCGAACGGCGGCGCGCGGAGCTCCAGGCGGACGAACGATGGCAGCGGTTCCTCGCGCAGATCCAGCCGCTGATCCACACCCAGCAGAACCGAATCCTCGTGCCGACCGCCTTCTCGCCGATCCGATGAGCGACGGCAAGCTTGCCGGCAAGGTCGCGGTCGTCACCGGCTGCGCGCAGGGGATCGGCAACGCGATCGGGCACGGCCTCGCCGAGGAGGGCGCGCAGATCGTCGTGGCCGACCTGAACCGGGCGGACGAGGCCGCGGGCGAGTTCCCGAACGGCGTCGCCATCGAGTGCGACGTCGCCGACGAAGCGGCTGTCGAGCGCCTCGCCGGCGAGGTGGTCGACCGCTGCGGCGGCGTGGACATCCTCATCAACAACGCGGGCCTCTACGCCTCGCTGAAGATGCGCCCGTTCACCGAGATCCCGCTCGAGGAGTGGCGGAAGGTGATGGACGTCAACGTCGCGTCGATGTTCCTCACCTCGCGTGCGTTCGTGCCGCGCATGCGTGAGCGTGGCGGCGGGAAGATCGTCAACGTCTCGTCGGGGACGGTCTTCCGCGGTGTCCCGTTCCTGCTCCACTACGTGGCGTCGAAGGGCGCCATCGTCGCGATGACCCGCGCGCTCGCGAAGGAGCTCGGCAAGGACGGCATCCACGTCAATTGCGTCGCGCCCGGCTTCACGATGAGCGAGGGCGTGCAGGAGCACGAGGAGGTCGTGGAGGCGCTGCGGGACGTGACCATCGCCGCCCGCACCATCCAGCGCGACCAGGTGCCCGCGGACGTCGTCGGCGCCGTCGTCTTCCTGTGCAGCCCGGCCGCCGACTTCATCACCGGGCAGACGATGGTGATCGACGGCGGCCAGTACTTTCATTGATCCTCGCGCTCTACGGGCATCCTGAGGGCGTCGAGACCGCGGGCGGAAACCGCGTCGTCTACGACGTCGCCCGCGAAAAGGCATGGTTCGGCGCGGCTCGCGTCGAGGGGTGCGCGCTCCGCTGGGAGCTCGCCTCCGAGAGCGAGCCCGGCGTGCGCCTCGCCGCCGAGGTCGAGCTCGACAGCGGCGGCGACTGGATCGCGCGGTGCGACCGCATCGACTTCCCGCCGGGCGGTGTCGCCTACAGGCACGTCCACCCCGGGCCGGGGATCCGCTGCCTGCTCTTCGGCTCGATCCGGATCGAGAGCGGCGGCGAGACGAACGTGTACGGCCCGCTCGAGCCCTGGTTCGAGAGCGGCCCGGAGCCGGTCTTCGCCGCCGCGTCCGAGACGGAGCCGACGGCTTTTGTACGGGTGATGCTCCTCCCGCGCGAATGGGAGGGGAAGCGGACGATTCGCTACGTCGACCCGGCTGACGAGGAGAAGCCGAAGCTCCAGCGGCCGACGGTCTACTTCGACCAGCCGCTGGCGCTGTGAGCCGATCCGGCGCGCGGGTCCTCGTCGACCAGCTCGTCATCCACGGCGTCGAGACGGCGTTCTGCATCCCGGGCGAGAGCTACATCGCCGTGCTCGACGCGTTGCGCGACGCGCCGATCCGGCTCGTCGTCGCGCGCCACGAGGCCGGGGCGGCGAACATGGCCGACGCGTACGGGAAGCTGACCGGCCGGCCCGGGATCTGCTTCGTGACCCGTGCCCCGGGCGCGACGCACGCCTCCGTCGGCGTCCACGCGGCCTACCAGGACTCGACGCCGCTGATCCTGTTCGTCGGGCAGGTGCCGCGCGGCCATCGCGGCCGCGAGGCCTTTCAGGAGCTCGACTACGGCCGCATGTACGGCGAGATGGCGAAGTGGGTCGTCGAGGTGGAGGAGGCGGCCGCGTTCCCGGAGATTGCGTCGCGGGCGTTCCACCTGGCGACCTCCGGACGCCCCGGTCCGGTCGTCGTCGCCCTGCCCGAGGACGTCCTGAGCGAGGAGACCGACGTCGCGGACGCGGCGCGCTACCGCCCCGCCCAGTCGGCGCCCGCACCCGAGGAGGCACGCCGCGTCCGCGACCTGCTCGCGGCGGCGGAGCGGCCGCTCGTGGTCATCGGCGGCGGCGGCTGGACGGCGCAGGCCGCGGCCGACCTGCAAGCCTGGGCGGAGTCGTCTCGGCTGCCGGTCGCAACCTCGTTCCGGCGCCAGGACTACATCGACAACTCTTCCCCGAGCTACGCGGGTGTGCTGACGATTGGGCACGACCCTGCGCTCGCGGCGCGGCTCCGGGACTGCGACGTGCTGCTTGCGCTCGGGACGCGTCTCGGCGAGATCCCGACGCGCGGCTACACGACGCTCGAGCCGCCGCGGATACCGCAGACGCTCATCCACGTCCACGCCGATCCCGACGAGCTCGGCCGGGTCTACGAGCCCGATCTCCCCATCGTCTCCGGCTCACCGGAGCTCCTCGCCGCGATCCGCCAGCTCCAGCCGCTCGACGGCTCACGGTGGGCCGACTGGACGAAGGCGGCACACGCCGACTTCCTCGCCTGGCTGGGCCATCGTCCGGACGCCGGGGCCGTCGATCTCGCGACCGTCCTCGCCCACCTGCGCGAGCGTCTGCCACCCGACGCGATCGTCACGAACGGTGCCGGCAACTTCACGGTCTGGCTGCACCGCTTCTACACGTTCCGCCGGTACCGGACGCAGGTCTCGCCGTGCTCTGGCGCGATGGGCTATGGCGTGCCCGCTGCGGTCGCCGCGAAGGTGCTCCATCCGGAGCGGCTCGCCGTCTGCGTCGCCGGCGACGGAGACTTCCTGATGAGCGGTCACGAGCTGGCCGCGGCGGCCCAGGAGCGTGCCGCGATCGTGGTCCTGCTCGTGAACAACGGCATGTACGGGACGATCCGGATGCACCAGGAACGCCAGTTCCCCGGCCGCGTGCACGCGACAGACCTGGTGAACCCCGACTTCGTCGCCCTCGCCGAGGCCTACGGCGCGCACGCGGAGCTCGTCGAGCGGAACGAGGACTTCGCGGAGGCGTTCGAGCGAGCCGTCGAGGCCGGCCGGCCGGCGCTCGTCGAGCTGCGCGTCGATCCGGAGGCGATCACGCCGCAGGCGACGCTCAGCGCGATTCGCGCCGGCACCGCGTGATCGACGCGACCGAGCTCGCGCTGCTGATCCGCCGGCGCGAGATCTCACCCGTCGAGGCGCTCGCCGAGCACCGCGGCCGGATCGAGCGCCTCAACTCGTGCCTGAACGCGATCGTCACCGAAGCCCCCGACGCCGAGGAGCGGGCGCGCGAGGCCGAGGCGGCGGTGCAACGCGGCGACGAGCTCGGCCCGCTCCACGGCGTGCCCTTCACGGTCAAGGACACCTTCGACACCGCGGGCGTCCGCACGACGCGCGGCTCGCGGCTCTTCGCGCAGTACGTGCCCGACCGTGACGCGACCACGGTCGCGCGAGCGAGAGCCGCAGGCGGGATCTTTCTCGGCAAGACGAACACGCCCGAGTTCGCGCTCTGGTGGGAGACGGCGAACCTCGTTTTCGGGCGCACCTCCAACCCGCACGACCCCGAGCGGTCATCGGGCGGCTCGAGCGGCGGCGAGGCGGTCGCGGTCGCGACCGGGATGTCCTCGGTCGGCATCGGCAGCGACCTCGGCGGGTCGATCCGGCTCCCGTCGCACTACTGCGGTGTCGTCGGCCTCAAGCCGACGCACGGCCGAGTCCCGCTGACCGGCCACTTCCCGGAGACGCTATTCCGCTTCACCCACGCCGGACCGGTGGCGCGCAGCGTGCGAGACGCCGCGGTCGCGCTGGCCGTGCTCGAGGGGCCCGACGGGGAGGACTGGTACGCCGCACCGCTTCCGAGGCCACCCCGGAAGGGCGCGCCGCTGCGAATCGCCTGGACTCACACGGCCTTCGGTGCGGTCGAGGACGCGATCGCAGCCGCCGTCGAGGAGGCGGCGCGCGCGCTGGCCGAATCGGGTCCGATCGTCGAGCGCGCCGAGCCGGAGGGCCTCGCCGAGCTCGACGCGAACGAGCTCACGCTGAGGCTGTACGCCGCCGAGTCCGGCGCCTACTTCGAGGAGGTCGTCGGCGAGCGCACTTCCGAGCTCCATCCGGCGATGCGGCGGCGCCTCGACCTGCCCCCGGCGACTCTCGCGGAATACGTCGCTGCGGAGGCCGCGGTCGAGCGCCTCCGCCGCGATCTCGCGGCGTTCTTCCGCCGCTACGACGTCCTCCTCTGCCCCACCGCGCCGGTGGTCGCGCCGCCGCACGACGCGGAGGAGATCAGGATCGGCGGCGCCGCATTCGCGCCCCGCACCTCGATGCGGGCGACGATCCCGTTCGACCTCACCGGGTCGCCGGCGCTGACGGTGCCGTTCTCGCGCAGCCCCGAAGGCCTCCCGATCGGCGTCCAGCTCGTCGGGCGCCGCTTCGAGGACGAGACGGTGCTGCGCGCGGGCGCCCTGGTCGAGCGGGCGGCGGGCCCGAGTCCGGCCGAGTAGAGTCGCCCGCGTGGCGGGAGGGCTCGGCGCGGTCGGCGAGGGGCTCTTCGAGATCGGGCTCGACGAGGGCGACGAGGGGCCGCTCCGCCGGGGCTACGGCGGCGATGTGGCGAACGTGTGCGTAATGGCGGCACGGGCAGGAATCGACGCTCGGCTCGCCGCCCGCGTCGGCGACGACGCCCTGGGGCGCGCC
>JBKOYZ010000102.1:0-10230 GCA_046725655.1 Actinomycetota bacterium
ACCCGCCAGCCGGTCGACCCGCTCAGCCCCGCGCCCACGTAGGTGCACGCCAGCGCGGCGACCCAGAGCCACGTGCGCGCGCCGTCCGTGAAGCCGAAGCCGGCGACGAGGATCAGCGTCGCACCGAGCAGTGTCCACGGCGCCAGCCGGAGCACGGCGGACAGCAGGTCGCGGTTGCCGCGGCCGGCAAGGCCGTAGAGCGCCAGATGCATGGCGACGACGACGAGGAAGGCCGCGCCGAAGAGCACGCCGTCGTCGCCGAACACACCCGGCACAGCGAGCGCCGCGAGGAACATCGCGATCAGCGCGACGAGCAGTGCGGCGCCGACGAAGCCTTCCTCGGGATCGACGGTGTTCGTTAGCCAGGCGTAGGCCGTCCACGGCCACCAGAGCGCCGCGAGCACGAGCACGCCGCGGCCGATCCCGGCGAACGTGGGATCGTTGGCGAGCAGCGTCGTCACCTGTGTGAAAGCGAACACGAAGACGAGGTCGAAGAAGAGCTCTCGCGGCGTGACGCTGTGCTCGTGGTCGACTGCCGTTGCGACCATCGCCCGCGACCTTAGCCCGCGATCGCCGAAGACCCAACGCGGACGAACCTGACAGAAGGGCAGCGCAGTGGGCCACTCACTCACAGCCTCGGGTCAGGTCTTGCAATCAAGCATTCCGCAGCCGCGCCCGAAGTGTGCGGCGCGGCTCACAAGCGTTGGCCGAAGAAGAATCGCTTCGAAGTCGTCATGGCTACGGCGCAGCCGTAGCCGGACTTCGAGGCGGAGTGGAGGCGGCGGGAATCGAACCCGCGTCCGCGGAAGCTCCGCCAGAGCGTCTACAAGCTTAGGCCGCCATTCGGATTCGCCCGCCGGCCGGTTGGCAGCCGACCAACCGCCGGGCTAGCCATCCTTTGGTGTCGCGCTTCGGGCGATTGGCTCTCCCTAGACGCCGAGCCCGTTCGTTGATGCCGCTACCCGGATCACGGGCCGAATCCGGAGCGACACGCTCAGCTACTGGTTAGGCAGCGAGAGCGAGTGCGTGATCGTTGTCCGCACTTACGTTGGTTCCCGGTTGTTTTACGAGGCCGACCGGGGACCTCGGCTTGCAACTCTGCCGGAGAATCGACCACGTCGAAACCTGGTCGCCCCCGTATGTGCAGGGAATTTTACCGGCTATCGCCGACGGCGGAGGGCGCGCTCGATCTCGCGCTGGGCGTCGCGCTTCGCGATGTCGCGGCGTTTGTCGCGCTGCTCCTTCCCGCGTGCCAGCGCGAGCTCGAGCTTGGCGCGGCCGTTCTTGAAGTAAAGCCGGATGGGGACGAGCGTCAGACCCTGCTGCTGCACCTTGCCGATCAGCGACTCGATCTCGCGGCGGTGGAGGAGCAGCTTGCGGTCGCGGTCGGGGTCGTGGTTCGCGATGTTCCCCTGCGCGTACTCGTCTATGCGCGCGCCGACGAGCCAGACCTCGCCGTCACGCAGGTCGGCGTATGCCTGGCTGAGCGAGACCCGGCCGTCACGCAATGACTTCACCTCGGTTCCGGTGAGCGCGAGCCCGGCTTCGAAGCGGTCGAGCAGGTGGTAGTCGTGGCGTGCCCGCCGGTTCTCCGCGATCAGCTTCTGGCCGTTCCTCGCCATGCGGCGATTGTAGGTACGCCCTAGACTCGCCCTACGCCGCGACGCCATCTGATCGGGCTGCTGCTGGCGACGGAGGAGGACTGGCCGTCGGCCTTCGAGAGCGTCCTGCGCAGGCTCGGCCCGATCGAGCACGGCGGCCGCAAGCACGAGTTCGCGTGCGAACGAATCCTGAACGAGCCCTTCGACCTCGCCTACGTCCCTCGCTACTCCCTCGTCATCGACCGCCTGTCGTGGTGGTACGACCTTCCGCGCGAGTGGCTGAAGAAGGTTGCCCTGATGGACAACGCGTACCTCCTCAACAACCCCTTCACCTTCCAGGCAATGGAGAAGCACGCGGCCTACTGCGCAATGATGCGGCTCGGCCTCCAGGTGCCGCCGACCTGGCTCATCCCGCACCGCCTGCCGCCCGACAACCCGCGCTACGTGCCGATGGCGGAGCGGTACAACCCGCCCTTCGACCTCGAGGCGGTCGCCCAGGAGATCGGCTACCCGCTGTTCATGAAGCCCTTCGACGGCGGCCAGTGGATCGGCGTCACCCGGATCGAGAATCCCGGCCAGCTGCGTGGGAGCTACAAGGAGTCGGGCGAGCGGTTGATGCACCTCCAAGCGGCGGTCGAGGACTTCGACGTCTTCACCCGCAGCCTCTCGATCGGCCCGCAGACGCGCGTGATGCACTTCGACCCCGAGGCGCACGGCCACTATCGGTACCTCGTCGACGACGGCTTCCTGCCGCCGGCATGCGAGCGCGAGGTCGCGACGATCAGCAGCCTCGTCAACGCGTTCTTCCGCTGGGAGTTCAACTCCTGCGAGACGATCGTCAAGGACGGCGAGGCGTTCCCGATCGACTACGCCAACGCCTCCCCCGACGTCGCGCTCGTCAGCCTGCACTACTACTTCCCGTGGGCGATCGACGCGCTCGTGGCCTGGTGCGTCTTCTGCACCGTCACGGAGCGGCCGATGCAGATCAATCAGAACACGGGCGATTACTTCGAGATCGCCGACCGCGATGACCTCGGCTACGACGAGAAGCTGGAGCGGTACGCGCAGCTCGCGGACGCGTATTTCCAGCGCGACGAATTCGAGGAATTCCGCGCGACGGCGCTGCCGGAGCTGCCGAGAGTCGTGCTCGAGTACGTCGAGAGCGCCGACTTCGAGGAGCTGGCCGAGCGGGCGATCCGGCTCGAGGTGGAGCCAGAGCGCCAGGACGAGATGATCGAGCGCTGCCTGACGCTGACAAGCGCGTGGGCGCGCGACGAGCGAACCCTTGGCTCTCGGCATAGATGAGCGACCATCGGCCTCGGCCAACTCGGGATTAGCGGCCGCCCGGCAAAGCCGCCCGGCCTTTTTAACGGCATCGCAAGCGATGCCGTAGTACTAGGCCGCGCTGAGCTCCACCTTCCCGGCCGGCTTGTCGAGCGACTGCACGCGCACCTCGATCGGGTCGCCGAGCCTGAACGTGCCACCGCCGCGGCGGCCGACGAGAGCGGTCCCGAGATCGTTCAGCTCGAAGTAGTCGCCTCCGAGCCGGCGCACCGGTAGGTAGCCCTCGAAGACATCGCCGAAGCGGACGAAGAGCCCCGAGCCGATCAGGCCGATGATCTCGCCTTCGAATGGCTCGTCCCAGCCGCGCTCGAAGAGCACCGAGTCGAGCAGCCAGGCGAGACAGATCTCATCCGCCTGGTATTCGATCTGGGCCGCGGTGCGCTCGCGCTCCGACGTGTGCCCCGCCAGTTCGCCGAGATCGTCCAGGAGCGGCTCGTCCGCCGCGCCGAGCTCGCGCAGCAGGGCGCGGTGAACGACGAGGTCGGGGTACCGGCGGATCGGCGAGGTGAAATGGCAGTAGGCGCTGCTGGCGAGTCCCGAGTGACCGAGGTTGCGCGGGTCGTACCGGGCCTGTTTCAGCGCCCGCAGGACGAGCGCGGGGAACGCCTCTCTCCCCCTCCCGGCCTTGTCGACGTACTCGGTCACGAGCTCGCTCGCCTCGGCCGCCACGCGCGCGGCGTCATTCGGGGTCGGGTCGTCGGGCACGGGTGGCGTCGGCACCTTCAGATCGGTCAGCTTCGACAGCAGCAGCTCGACCGCCTGCGGCTCCGGAAGCTCATGGACGCGGTAGAGCGCCTCGCGCCGGCGGCCGGCGAGCAGTGACGCGACGCACTCGTTCGCGCGGATCATCAGCTCCTCGACCAGCATGTGGGCAGCTGGCTCGCTCTCGCGCCACGCGCGGGCGACGCCGCCGTTCCCGTCGAACTCGAAGGCGATCTCCGGCGACTCGACCCGCAGGGCGCCCCGCGCGAATCGCCGCTCGCGCAGCTCGTTGGTCACCCGTTCGGCCAGCCCGAGCGCCGCGGCCAGATCGTCGTCCGCTCGCTCACGCCCGGCGAGGATCCGCTCCACCTGGCCGTAGGTGAGCCTCGCACGGCTGCGGATGACCGACTGGTAGAAACTCGGCTCGCCGCCGTCGAGCGGCATCTCGACCGTGACGCACAGGCGGTCCAGGTTCGGCCGCAGCGAGCAGAGGTCCTCGGAGAGCTCCGGCGGCAGCATCGGCGCGACGAGCCCCGGCACGTAGGTGGAGAAGGCTCGCTCCGAGGCGCCGCGGTCGAGTGGCGTGCCCGCCGGCACGAAGTGCGAGACGTCGGCGATGTGGACGTACGCTCGGTCGGGCTTCAGCGTCAGCGCGTCGTCGTAGTCCTTCGCCGTCTCCGGGTCGATCGTGAACGCAAGCTCGCCGCGGAGGTCGACGCGGCCCTCGAACGAGGGCTCCGGCGGTTCGTGCGGCTCGAACGCGACGCGCGCGCCGGTCTCGACGAGCAGCGCCTCGAGCACGTTCTCGATCCGTTTCGCGGAGCCGAAGACACGCTGGATCCGCGCGCGGCCCCTTCGTCCGAAGACGACGACGAGGTCGCCGGGCTTCGCGTCCCCAGCGCCCTTCCGGTCGACGACGATCGGCACGCCCGGCGTGAAGTACGGCTCGCCGACGAGGAGCTTCCCCCGCCGGGCCAGCTCGACGACGGTCGCCTGAGATGCCTCTGGCTCTAGACCTTCAGGAATCTGCGGATCGTCAGCCCCGACCCGGCGGCGCCGAGGACGAGCCCGACGGAGAGGATGATCAGTGCCGTGAACTCGAACGGCAGCGCGTGGATGTCGGAGGCGCGGATCACGTGCGGCATGATCCGTGGCAACGCCAGCTCCTTGCCGAGTACGAGCAGGAACACCGCGGCGAGCGAGCCGACCAGGCCGCAGAGCAATCCCTCAAGCATGAACGGCCCGCGCACGAACCAGTTCGTCGCGCCGACGAGCTTCATCACCTCGATCTCACGCCGCCGCGAGAAGATCGCCAGCCGGATCGTGTTCGCGATCAGCAGCGTCGAGGAGACGAGCAGGACGATCACTGCCAGGATGAAGAAGACGTCGATGACTTTCGCCGCCGTCAGCAGCTTGTGGGCGGTCTTCTTCCCGTAGTTGACGTCGCGCACGCCCGGAGGGGCCGGTTCGAGGGATTTCGCGATCTCCTCTGTTTGCTCGCCGTGCTTCGGCTGGATCGTGAACGCGTACCCGAGCGGGTTGTACGGGAGATCGACGTTCTTGTAGACGGGAAACTGGTTCTGGACCTTCTTGAGGCCTTGCTGTGGCGTGACGAGCTTGACCGACTTCACCCGCGGGTCCTTTGCGAGCCGGGCCCGAACGGCATTGATGTCCTTCGACTTCGCCTCGCGGTCGAAGAACACCTTGACGACGAGCTCTTTCTTGTAGTGGTTGCCGAGCGAGAAGGCCCAGCTCGAGAGGCCGATCAGGAAGCCGAGCAGGAACATGCCGATCAGGACCGTCATAGTCGCGGCAACGGTCGTGGAGACGTTAGCGCCGAGAGAGCGCACCGCCTCGGTGAAGAGGAGCCGCAGCCGCTGGGTCATCCGGAGGCGTATCCCCCGCGCCGTTCGTCGCGCGCGAGGCGGCCGTCGTCGAGGGCGATCACCCGGCGGCGCATCTTGTCGACCATCTCACGGTCGTGAGTCGCCATCACGATCGTCGTGCCTGCGCGGTTGATGCGGTAGAGGAGCTGCATGATCCCGACGGAGGTGTCGGGGTCGAGGTTCCCAGTCGGCTCGTCGCAGATCAGAAGCGGCGGGTGGTTGACGACAGCGCGCGCGATCGAGACGCGCTGCTGCTCGCCACCCGACAGCTCGTCGGGATACGAGCTCATCTTGTGCGCGAGGCCGACGAGGTTCAGCACCTCCGGCACCTTTCGCCGGATCGCGGTTCCGCTCTCGCCCTGCACCTTCAGTGCGTACGCGACGTTCTCGGACGCTGTCCTGTTCGGGAGCAGCTTGAAGTCCTGGAAGACGCAGGCGACGTTGCGACGAAGGAGCGGCACCTTCGAACGCTTCAGCCGGGACAGGTCGCGGCCTCCGACCACGATCTTGCCGGCGGTGGGCTCGATCTCCTTGAGGATCAGCCTGATGATCGTCGACTTCCCGGATCCCGATGCTCCGACGACGAAGACGAACTCGCCCTTGTCGATGACGAACGAGACGTCCCTGAGGGCGGCGACATTCGGCTCGTAGACCTTCCGAACCGCGTCGAACACGATCATCGCGGCCGCGCTCGGCGCGGGCGCGACGGGCTCTGGCGCGGGCTGCAATTCCGCGACGGCCACGGATGTGTCCTCTATCTGCAACTCAGGCTCCTGCATGGAAATGACTCGGACGCCGACGCCGGACGCCCGGGCTGAACCACAAGCGCGAGAGTCTAGCCAATCATGCGGATCGACCGACGCTTTACAGGACTTTTCCGGCGGCCTTGGCCAGCAGGTAGTCGTGGATGAAACCGTTGAGGTCGCCGTCGAGGACCGCCTGCGTGTTGCCGGTCTCGTGCTCGGTGCGGTGGTCCTTGACGAGCTGGTAAGGGTGCAGGACGTAGCTTCGGATCTGGCTGCCGAAGTCGGCCTGCTGCGCGGCGCCGCGCTCTCGCGCGAGCTCCTGCTCGCGGCGCTCCTGCTCGAGCTCGGCTAGACGCGACTTGAGGATCCTCAAGGCCGTCTGCTTGTTCGCCGACTGCGAGCGCTCGTTCTGCACCGAGACGACGATCCCGGTCGGCAAGTGCGTGATCCGGACGGCGGAGTCGGTCTTGTTGACGTGCTGGCCCCCGGCGCCGCTCGCGCGGTAGGTGTCGATCCGCAGATCTCCCTCGTCGATGTCGACGTCGTCGTCGTCGGCGAGCAGCGGGCTGACGATCACCTGCGCGAACGAGGTGTGGCGGCGGTGAGCCTGGTCGAACGGGCTCAGGCGGACGAGCCGGTGGACGCCGCGCTCGGCCTTGAGGATCCCGTAGGCGTTATCGCCGCGAACGGTGAACGTCGCCGACTTGAGGCCGGCCTCCTCGCCCGGGCTCGCCTCGACCAGGTCGACCTGGAAGCCCCGGGCGGATGCCCAGCGCAGGTACATGCGGAGCAGGATCTCCGCCCAGTCCTGTGCATCGGTTCCGCCGGTGCCGGCGTGGATGGTGACGACCGCGTCGCCGCCGTCGTACTCGCCGGTGAAGAGGGCGTCCTCCTGGAGCCGCGCGAGCTCGCTGCGCAGCGGCTCGATCGATGCCGCGATCTCGTCCTCCATGTCGCCGTCCATCGCGAACAGCTCGCGTGCGTCCTCGTAGTCGCGCGTCAGGCGCTCGTAGCGCTCGAGCCGGCGCGAAAGACGAGCATGCTCGGCGGAAATTCGTGCCGCCTGCTGTTGGTCGTCCCAGAACCCGGGCGCTCCCAGCTCGGCCTCGAGCTCGCCGACGCGCCGCTTCAGCGCATCCGGGTCAAAGGTAATCACGGACCCAGTCGAGCTGGGCCCCGATCTCCTCGAGCTGGTCGCTCAGCGGCTGTTGCGCCGGTTGGGACACGCGTCCGATCGTAGCGAGCGCAGATAATGCGCGGCCGGTGGCGGCGCTCGCGGAACCGATCAACCGCGCTCTGCGCACGACGATCCTCGGCGTTGCCGGCAACAGGCAGGTGACGAGGCTCGTGGGCCGCTACGGAATGCAGCTCGGCGCCGGCCGGTTCGTCGCCGGCGAGACGCTCGACGAATGCATTCCCGTGCTCCGGCGCCTGAACGACCAGGGGCTGGCCGCGAACACGTCGATACTCGGCGAGGCGGTTCGCGACGAGACGCGGACGACGCGCGTGGTGGAGGCCTACCACGAGGTGCTCGACCGACTGTCACGCGAGTCACTACGCGCGAACGTTGCGCTGAAGCTGACGCATCTGGGCGTCGAGCTCGACGAGGAGCTCGCGTTCGCAAACGTTCGCGAGCTCGTCGAGCACGCGCAGACGGTCGGCAACTTCATCCGGATCGACATGGAGGACTCGGCCGTCACCGACGTCACGCTCCGGATCTACCGGCGCCTGCGCGAGAGCGGCCTCGACTCGGTCGGCACGGTCCTGCAGTCCTACCTCCACCGTAGCGAGGACGATCTTCGCTGGCTGCTGCCGCTACGGCCGAATCTCCGGATCGTCAAAGGGGCCTATCTCGAGCCCCCGGAGATCGCATATTCCTCGAAACGCGACGTCGACCGGATGTACGCGCGGCTCGTCGAGCTCTCCCTCGCCGGTGAGGGCTACACCGCCGTGGCTACCCACGACGAACGGCTGCTCGAGCACGCGATCGACTTCGCGGCGCAAACCGGAATCGGCCGCGACCGCTTCGAGCTGCAGATGCTCTACGGGATCCGCCCGCAGCTGCAACTCGACTACGCGCGCCGCGGCTTCACGGTCCGCGTGGCGACCCCGTACGGGAGTGGCTGGTACCCGTTCTTCATGCGCCGGCTCGCGGAGCGGCCGGCGAACCTTCTCTTCCTGGCGCGAAACCTCGCGCGGCGCTGAGGCGCGTCCGCAGCGCGGTTCGGTACGGCAAGTAACAGACTGTTGCAAGGAACGACACGGCTGGAATCGCCTGTTCGGGGATCGCCACCACCTGCCATCACGCGCATCCGAGAGTCCCTCCGATCAAGTAACAGTCTGTTACAAGGTTCGGGCTGCCGCGAACGTGACTAGATGGGCATCGCTGCAGCGCGTCGCCGTTCCGGGCTTCGCCCGGGACGGCTCACCACGAGTTCATGGCAAAGACGAAAGCGGGAAAGTCGTCATGCCGCGCCGAAGGCGCGGCGGACTTTCCCGCTAAGCCCCGTGGCACTTCTTGTACTTCTTCCCGGAGCCGCACCAGCAAGGATCGTTGCGGCCGATCTTGTCCCGGTCGGCGACGACGCGCTGTGTCGCGGTCGCGACCGAGCCGCCTCCTGCCGAGATCGCGCCGGCGGTCACCCCGGCGCCGTTGCCGCTGCCGTCGCCCGCCGCCGCGGCGCCGATCGCCTGCGCGCCCGCGAGCGCCTCGTGCTCGTAGGCGAGCCCGCCGCCGTCGACCGCTTGGGCGTCCTGCGCAGCCTGCAGCTCAGCCGCGTCCTCGGGCTGCAGCTGTGCGTGGAAGAGGTGGAGGATGACCTCCTCGCGGATCGCGGCGTTCAGCTCCTCGAACATGGAGTGGCCCTCGGCGGTGTACTCGACGAGCGGGTCCTTCTGGGCCATCGCGCGGAGGTGCACGCCCTCGCGCATGTAGTCCATGTTCTCGAGGTGCTCGCGCCAGCGGGTGTCGACGACCTGGAGGATGATGAAGCGCTCGAGCTCGCGCATCAGCTCAGGCCCGAGCTCGACCTCCTTGGCCGTGTACCGCTCCTGCGCCTCCTCCTGAAAGTCCTCGGTGAGCGACTCGCGGGTGAGTGCGCCGACGTCCTCGCGCAGCTCGTCGACCGTGATCGGCTCGTCCTTCGGCTGCTCGTAGAGCGCGTCCATCGCCTTGACGAGGCCGTCGAGGTCCCACTCCTCCGCGTAATCGTTCTCCGTGAACTGCGCGACGACCCGCGCGATCACCTCGTCGACCCAGGCCTTGACCTCTTCCGAGAGATCCTGGCCCTCGAGCACGCGGCGCCGCTGCTCGTAGACGACGGTGCGCTGTTTGTTGAGAACGTCGTCGTACTTGAGGACGTTCTTCCGGGCGACGAAGTTCTGCTCCTCGACCTTCTTCTGCGCGCCCTCGATCTGGCGCGAGAGGATTCCGGCCTCCATCGGCTGGTCCTCCGGGACCTTGAACCGCTCCATGATGTTGTGGATCCGGTCTCCGGCGAACAGGCGCACAAGATCGTCCTGACCCGAGAGGTAGAAACGGGTCTCGCCGGGATCGCCCTGGCGGCCCGAGCGGCCGCGCAGCTGGTTGTCGATGCGGCGCGCCTCGTGGCGCTCGGTGCCGAGCACGTAGAGACCGCCGCGGTCGACCACCCCGTCGCCGAGCTTGATGTCGACGCCGCGGCCCGCCATGTTCGTCGCGATTGTCACCACCCCGGGCTGGCCGGCGTCCTTGATGATCTCGCCTTCGCGCTCGTGCTCCTTCGCGTTGAGCACGTTGTGCGGCACGCCGCGCCGCTGGAGCAGCTGCGAGAGGTACTCGGAGGTCTCGACGGCGATCGTGCCGACGAGGACCGGCTGGCCTGCCTCGTGCCGCTCGGCGATGTCGTCGATGACCGCGTTGAACTTCGCCTCCTTCGTCTTGAAGATGAAGTCGTTCTCGTCGGCGCGGGC
>JBKOYZ010000014.1:0-14126 GCA_046725655.1 Actinomycetota bacterium
GCGCGGCCGGGCTTACCACTAACCGCGCCAGCGCTTAGGCGTCGCTTGCGATGCCGTCTGGAGGCCGTGCCGGCTTTGCCGGCGCGGCCGGGCTTACCACTAACCGCGCCAGCGCTTAGGCGTCGCTTGCGATGCCGTCTGGAGGCCGTGCCGGCTTTGCCGGCGCGGCCGGGCTTACCACTAACCGCGCCAGCGGTTAGTGATCGGCGTCCTGCGATCGCGGCCGAAAGCCTTGGGCCGGAGGCGCACCCCTGGCGGCGCCTGGCGGCGCTTGTACTCCGCCCGGTCGATCATGGCAACCGCGCGCTCGACGACGTCGGGGTCGAAGCCGTCCGCGCTCAGCTCTTCGGCGGAGCGGTCCTTCTCCACGTAGGCGACGAGCACGTTGTCGAGCGCCGGGTACGGCGGGAGCGAATCCTCGTCGAGCTGGTTCTCGCGGAGCTCGGCGCTCGGCGCGCGGTCGATGATCGTCTGCGGGATCAGCTCCCTGCGGGCTCGGTCGTTCAGGTGCCGCGCGAGCCGGAAGACGTCCGTCTTGTAGACGTCCTTGAGCAGCGCGAACCCGCCGACCATGTCCCCATAGAGCGTCGCGTAGCCAACCGAGAGCTCCGACTTGTTGCCTGTCGCTACGACGAGCCAGCCGAACTTGTTCGACAGCGCCATCAGCAGAACACCGCGGATGCGGGCCTGGATGTTCTCTTCGGTCAGATCGGTGTCCCGGCCGGCGAAGCTCTCGGCGAGCGTCTGCTCGTACGCGCCGTAGATCCCGTCGATGGAGAGCTCGCGGAAGTCGATGCCGAGGTTCTCTGCCAGCCGTCTAGCGTCGGCGCGCGTCTCGGCCGAGGAGTAGCGGGAAGGCATCGAAACGCAGTGGACGCGGTCGGCGCCCAGCGCCTCGACGGCGAGGGCAGCCGTCAGAGCGGAGTCGATGCCGCCGGAGAGGCCGATGACGACGTCGCCGAAGCCGTTTTTGTTTACGTAGTCGCCGAGGCCGAGCTCGAGCGCCAACCGCATCTGCTCCAGGTCGTCGAGGGGTGGCGCGACCGTCGGCTCGACCCGGTCCCGCTCGCCCCGCGCCGCACCGACATGGACAACCGGGACCTCGGGCAGCTCGCCGCGGTCGCGAGCGAGCGCGCGCCGGCGGACGTCTCGGAGCCGGCGTCCAACCGCTTCGGCGGGCTCGACATCGGCGATCAGCAGCGCCTCCTCGAAGCCCGGGCCGCGCGCGATTATGTGGCCCTCCTCGTCGAGCACGAGCGAGTGGCCGTCGAAGATCAGCTCGTCCTGACCTCCGACGGCGTTGCAGAAGGCGACGAAGCACGCGTTGTCGCGGGCGCGCGTCGCGAACATTTCCTCGCGCTCGCGGTCGCGCAACACGTGGAACGGCGATGCCGAGATGTTCGTGAGCAGCTGAGCGCCTGCGAGCGCGAGCTCCGTCGCCGGCGGCCCCGGCTGCCACATGTCCTCGCAGATCGTCGGCCCGACCAGCGTCCCGCCGTGCTCGAGCAGGACGAGCCCGCGCCCGGGTGCGAAGTAGCGGTCCTCGTCGAAGACGCCGTAGTTGGGAAGGAACCGCTTGCGATAGAGGGCCTTGAGCTCACCGGCGGCGCAGACGGCGCATGCGTTGTAGAGGTCGCGGTCGAGCCACGGCACGCCGATCAGCGCGACGATTCCGCGCGCCGCGCGCGCGAGCTCCTCGGCTTTCTCCTGCGCGGCGCGGATGAAGCTCGGCCGCAACAGCAGGTCCTCGGGCGGATAGCCGGTGACCGCGAGCTCGGGGAAGAGCACGAGGTCCGCGCCCTGCTGCTTCGCCTCCTCGAGACGGCCCCGGATTCGGTCGGCGTTTCCGTCGAGATCGCCGACGACCGTGTTGATCTGCGCGAGCGCGAGCCTCATGGCACTACGCTAACCGTACCAGTTTTCGACTATGAGGCGAAAACCTGCTGCGTCGGCTAACGGCGAAGCCGGATTGCGTTCACGTCGTTCTCGCGGATCTCGTTGGCGCGGCGGATCAGCTCGTCGACGTCGTCGTGCTCCGCGTGGATGTAGCGACCTGCGAGCGCGTCCGCTCGGCCGGACGCGAGCGCGCGGACGAGGCGCGGCGCGAGCTCCGGCGGCGTCCACGGAGAGTCGTCGGGCGCACGCTTCGTCATCTCGGTGCGGACGAGGCCCGGGCTGATGACGAAGACGCGCACTGGTGTGTCACGCAGCGATTCCGCCAGCGTCTCGCCCAGGCGGTTGACCGCGGCCTTGCTGGCTGCATAGGCGGTGTTCGTCGAGCCGGGCAGGTAGCCGGCGCCGCTGCCGGTGATCACGATCCGCCCGCGCTCACGCTCGAGCATCCGCGGCAGAACGGTCCGGGAGCTGAGGTAGACGCCGAGGAGGTTCACCTCGAGAACGTGCCACCACTCCTCCGGGTCGCTCTCCCACAGCGGTCCGCCACCGCCGCCGATGCCGGCGTTCGCTGCGAGAAGGTCGATCGGGCCGAGCTCCGATTCGACGGTCTGCACCATCGACTCCACAGAGGCTCGATCGGTGACGTCGGCGACGACGGCGAGGCCGCCGATCTCGTCGGCGACCTCCTCGACCTGCTCTCGCGTCCGGGCGCTCACGGCAACGCGCGCGCCCGCGTCGGCGAGCTCGCGGGCGATGCCGGCTCCGATGCCGCGCCCGCCGCCTGTGACCAGTGCGACTTGCCCTTCTAGCTCGCGGTCGGCGCTCATCGGGCGAGGATACGCCAGGCCGTCGGTTCGGCCCGGCTGCCGCTCCACGGCCAATCCGCAGGCTCGGCGCAGAGGCCGGCGCGAACGGGATTCGCGAGGACGTAGTCGCACGTGCTACGTAGCTCCTCCTCGTCCTCGATCAACCCCGACCAGAACCGTTCGCCGAACAGGTGGCCCTTGCGCCGGTAGTGGCTGTTGAACGCCTGGGCGTAGACGCCGTTCAGCCGGTGGAAGCCGACCGACAGCTCGTCGCGGAGCGATTCGACGACGAGGTGGTAGTGGTTGGTCATCAGGCAGAAGACGTGGACGAGCCAGTTGTGCCGCTCGACGACGTCTGCGAAGAGGCGGAGGAAGAAACGGCGGTCGTCGTCGCTGCGGAAGATGACCGTCCCGTCGACGCCGCGCGTGCCGACGTGGTACGTGCCGTCGGGGAAAACGTGACGCGGCAGCCGACCCATGGTGACAGCGTATGGCTCTGTGACCGCCACACCCGCCCGGAAGAAACGTGCACGTGGACGAAAAGTCACACTCTTGTTGCAGTTGCCATGTCCTGCCGTGGCAGTACGCGGGGACAGTCCCCACGAACTGCCACCCGCGCCCGTGCCCGAGCCGGCCGCGACTACATGCGCGCTGCGGCTTCGATCTCCGCGAGCGCCTCGGGGTTCTCCAGCGACGAGACGTCGCCTGGATCCGAGCCGAGTGCCTTCGCCTTCACGGCGCGGCGCACGATCTTCGCGCTGCGCGTCTTTGGCAGCGCGGTGACGAAGAGGATTCGCTCTGGCGCGAACGCCTTCCCCAGCTCGGATCCGACCAGCGCGCGCAGCTCGGCAACGAGCTCCTGCGTCGGCTCTGCACCGGGGACGAGCGCACAGAAGATCCAGGCAACCTCGCCCTTGACCTCGTGCGGCACACCCACGGCGGCCGCCTCGGCGACCGAGGGATGCCCGACAACCGCCGACTCGAGCTCCGCAGGGCCGACGCGCTTGCCGGCGATGTTCAGCGTGTCGTCGGAGCGGCCGTGTAGGTACCAGTAGCCGTCCTCGTCGATCGACGCCCAGTCCCCGTGCACCCAGATCCCCGGCAGCCGGCGCCAGTAGGTGTCGAGATACCGCTCCGGGTCACGCCAGAATCCGCGTGTCATCCCCGGGAACGGCTTCCGGCAGACCAGCTCGCCCACCTCGCCGCGCACAGGACGACCCTCTGCGTCGACGATGTCCATCGCCATCCCCAGTGCCGGGCCGCCCACCGAGCACGCCTTGATCGGCATCGCGACCGTCGGCGACAGGAAACAGGCGCCGACCTCGGTCCCGCCGGAGCAGTTGATGATCGGGCACCGACGCCCGCCGACCACCTCGTGCAGCCAGCGATACGGCTCGGGGTTCCACGGCTCACCCGTGGTCACGAGCACGCGCAGCGAGGAGAGGTCGTGATTGTCGACGAGCTCGCGGCCGTGCGGGATCAGGGCCCGAATCAGCGTCGGCGACAGCCCCAGCACGCCCACCCGTTCGCGCTCCACGAGCCCCCACAGCCGATCGGGCGCCGGCCAATCGGGCGCTCCCTCAGCGAACAAGATCGTGCAGCCGAGCGCGTTCCCCCCGACCACCTCCCACGGCCCCATGATCCAGCCCATGTCGGTGACGAAATGGATCACGTCGCCCGGCTTCGCATCGGCCTGGTACGCGACCTCACGCGTGATCGAGACGAGGAAGCCGCCCTGGACGTGGACGACGCCCTTCGGCGGCCCCGTCGTCCCGGACGTGTAGGTGAGCAGATACGGATGCTCAGAGTCGACCTCCAGCGGCTCGAGCGAACCGGGACGTCCCGACATCGCCTCGGCGTCGAACACATCGCGGCCCGCTGTCATCGGCACGTCGTCCCGGGCGAGCCGCCGCCAGACGACCACGTGCTCGACCGACGGAGACTCCCGCAGCGCCTCGTCGACGATCTCCTTCATCGGCATCTCGCGGCCACGGCGGAGCGAGCCGTCGGCGGTGACGACGACCTTCGCCTCCGAGTGCTGGAGCCGCTGGGCGACCGCCGGCGCCGCGAAGCCGGAGAAGATCGGCACCTGAATCGCACCGATGTGCGCGCATGCGTGCGAGACGATCGAGATCTCCGGCGACATCGGCAGGAAGTAGGCGACGCGGTCGCCCGGCCTGACGCCCAGCGCGACGAGGGCTTCCGCGAACCGCGCAACGCGGTCGGAGAGCTCTCGATAGGTGAGCCCGTGGCGAAGCCCGTCCTCCGATTGCCACAGCGCGGCGGCCACGTCGGGTGTCTGCTCCGCCCACCGATGGACGCAGTTCCACGCGAGGTTGAGCTTGCCGCCGACAAACCAGGTTGCCCACTCGGGCCCGCGCGCGTTGTCGAGCACGCGATCCCACGGCCGCGAGAACTCGAGGCCCATGTCGTCGATCGCCTCGGGCCAGAACGCCTCCGGCTCGTCCTGCGAGAACTGCTGCAACGACGCGTAATCGTCGAATCCGAGCCGCCGCATCAGGCGCACGACGTTCGCCCGCTCGAGCACATCCTCCGACGGCGTCCAGACGATCTCCATCGCCGGCCCGAAGCCTAGAGAAGCGGCTTGCGCCCGAAGTTAGTGCTCGCTAACCTAGCGGCCGACTGACTTCGCAGCAAGAAGGAGAACGATGCGGGCCAGAATCTTCGCCGACGAGAACCGCAAGTGGTGGACGCTGGGAGCGCTCTGTTTCGCGCTCTTCATGATCATGCTGGACAACACCGTCGTGAACGTCGCCCTGCCGGCGATCCAGCACGATCTGGGGATCTCGCGGTCGGAGCTCGAGTGGACGGTTGCAGCCTACGCGCTGACGTTCGCGTCGCTCCTGCTGACGGGCGGAAAGCTCGGCGACCTCGTCGGCAGGCGCCTGATCTTCACGATCGGCCTGATCGTCTTCACAGCGTCGTCTCTCTTCTGCGGCCTCTCCTCGAGCGCGCCCGAGCTGATCGCCGCGCGCGCCGTCCAGGGTGTCGGCGCCGCGCTGATGATGCCGGCGACGCTGTCAATCATCTCGGCCACGTTCGCCGTACGTGAGCGCGGGACGGCGATCGGGATCTGGGCGGGCGTCTCGGCGATGGCGCTCGCGATCGGCCCACTGCTGGGCGGGATCATCACCGAGCACATCTCCTGGAACTGGATCTTCTACGTCAACGTGCCGATCGGCGTGCTCGGCGCGATCGCGAGCGTGCTCGTCGTCCCGGAGTCGAAGGACACCTCGCACGAGCAGCGGCTCGACCTGCCCGGCCTGCTCTCTTCCGGGATCGGCCTCCTCGCCCTGGTCTACGCGCTCATCGAAGGGCACTCATACGGCTGGACGTCCATGCGCATCCTCGGGCTCTTCGCCGTCGCTGCAGTCGCGCTGGCCGCGTTCGTCTTCCTCGAGATGCACCAGCGCATTCCGCTGCTCGACCTCTCGCTGTTCAGGAACGGCACCTTCGCCGGCGCCAACCTCGTCGCGATCCTCGTCACCCTGGCCATGTTCGGGATCTTCGTCTTCTTCCCGATCTACATGCAGACGTTCCGCGGCTGGTCGCCCATCCAGGCGGGCGCAGCCCTACTCCCCTGGACGGTGATGATCGTGATCCTCGCTCCGGTCGCCGGCAGGCTCTCTGACCGCGTCGGCTCGCGCTGGCTCATGGCGGGCGGAATGACCGTCGTCGCGCTCTGTTGTCTCGAGCTCTCCACCGTCTCGCTCCACTCGAGCTTCTGGCAGATGCTGCCCGGGTTCCTTCTCGGCGGCATCGGCATGTCGTTCGTGATGACGCCGATGTCGGCGGCGGCGATGGGAGCGGTCTCGGTCGACAAGGCCGGTGTCGCCTCCGGCGTGCTCAACACGTTCCGGCAGGTCGGGGTGGCCCTCGGGATCGCGATCATGGGCGCGATCATCACGAATCGCGCCGCGGCCGCCGCACGCGACGGTGCCGACCCCCCGCACGCCTTCGTCCACGGGCTCACGTTCGGGATGCGCGTCAGCGCAGTGATTTGCTTCAGTGGGGCGGTCGCGGCCGCGGTGCTCGTCCGGAAGTACCGGCACGCCGACGAGTCCCCTGTGCTCGCCGAGGCGGCGTGAGGCGTCGCTTGCGATGCCGGTGTAACGGCCGCGGCGGCTTGGCCGCTGCGGCCGCTGAACCCGGCCACTTGGAGTCGCGGGAGGCGAGTTACGCCGAGGTCGGAACATGAGCGCGACAGCACGTCCCCGGATGGCCGCCGAGGAGCGCCGGCAGTGCGTGCTCGCCGCGGCCTGCCGCGTGTTCTCGAAGTCGAGCTACCGCGGTGCGACGACGGCCGAGATCGCGCGCGAGAGCGGCGTCACCGAGCCCGTCCTCTACCGTCACTTTCCTTCCAAGCGCGACCTCTACCTGGCCTGCCTCGACGCCGCGTGGGCACATGTGCGCGGGCTGTGGGACGGCGCTCTCGCGAGCGAGCCCGATCCCCGCTTCCGGCTCGGTGCGATGGGTCGCGCCTACGTCCAGCTCCAGCGAACCGGCGAGAGGATCATGCTGGTCGACCTCTGGATCCAGGCGCTGAACGAGGCGGCCGAGGATCCGAGGATCCGTAAGTACCTGCGCGACCAGGTGCGGGAGGTCCACGACTACGTGGCCGACGTGATTCGCCGTTCCCAGGCGGAGAGCGCGATCGTCGCCGAGCGCGACCCCGAGGCGGAGGCATGGATCTTCATCTCTCTCGGCCTTCTGAGCACGATGGACCGGCGCCTGGGAACCGTGGGTGACGAAGACTTCGAAGCAGTCTTCGCGTCCCGCAGGCGCTGGATGACCGGAGCGGACTAGGCTCGCCGCCGAAAGTGCGCAGTACTTTCGGCGGACTAAAGAAAAGGCCCCGGCTGCGGCACCCCGAGGCCCTTCCTCTCTGGTTAAGCGCCTGGAGGCGACGGCCCGGAAGCTATGACTCTGCGGCCCAGCCACGCTTCCGGGCCATTGTCGCCACTCTGTGGCGCGCCCCCTGCAACACCGACCTGGCGTCCGGCGGCGCTGCAGAGTGCACCGACTATAGGGGTGACACCGCGGTGAGTCAAGTGGGTCGGTCAAGTGATTTACGTCGCTTCTGCTTCACTGTTTTTGGCCGGTGGTACGACCTTTTTCGGCAATTTGCGGACTGGGGACTTGCATCTTGGTGAAGTATCGAGTTGACTACCAGGAGCCGTCGTGCCGAATACCACTCTGACAACACGCCGCAGCCCCTCGGGCAGCCCCCTCGGCGAACGCCTGCGGCAGCTGCGCGTCGCCGCCGGCCTGACCCAATCGGAGCTCGCGGGCGACCGGTTCTCGAAGGAGTACGTCAGTCAGATCGAGCGCAGCAAGACCCGTCCGACCAAGGAGACGATCGATTGGCTCGCACAGCGGCTCGGTGTCGATGCCAGCTTCCTCGAGCGCGGCGTCTCCACGGACGAGCGGCGCCGGGTCGAGACGCTGCTCGCGCGCGCCGAGGCCTTGACCGAGTCGCATCAGTACGAGCACGCGCTCGCCGAGTTCGAGAGCTGCAAGAGCGCCGTCCTCGCGACCGCCGTCGCGGAGCTCGAGGTTCGCCACCTCACCGCCGAGGCCTGGGCGCGGATGGAGAGTGGCGACGCGAGACACGCGATCGAGCTCCTGAACCGCGCCCGCACGCTGGCCGAGGCGCCCGAGTTCTCGGACGTCGACCGAGCCGACGTGCTGTTCCGCCTCGGCGTGTGCCGCTACAAGCTTTCGAGCATCGCCACCGCCGTCGGCCTGCTGAACGAGGCGCTGGCGCTCGCCGAGGCCTCAGAGCTGCCCTGCGACCTGCTGCGGGCCGACATCCTCGGCTGGCGGTCACGCTGCTACCGGCGGCAGCGTGACTTCGAAGCCGCGCGCGAGGACGTGGAGCGCGCCCTCGAGCTCGCGCAGGCGCTCGACGATCCGCGCAAGACGGCGGAGACGTTCTTCCAAGCTTCTCTCGTCAGCGAGCGGATGGGGCACTGGGTTCGCGCGCGCAACTACGCGGACCGTGCCAAGGCCTACTACGAGCACCTGAACGACGAGCGGAACGTCGGGCGGCTGCTGAACAACCTGGGCGGCCTGAACTTCCAGCTGGGCAAGCCCGAGCAGGCGGTCGAGGACCTCAAGAACGCCTACCGCGTCCTGCTCGACAAGGGCAGCGAGGCGGAGGCCGCAAATGTCGTCGCGTCGCTCGCGCACGTGCACCTCATGACCGGCGACGCCATTGCGGCCGAGGAGGAGGCACGACACGCGCTGTCCCTGCTCGAGGCCCGGGACGACTTCCTCTTCGACGTCGCGCCGACCCAGCTCGTGCTGGGGCGGGCGCTCATGGACCAGGGGCGGCTGGACGAGGCTGAAACCTTCCTCACCGCATCCGACGCGAGCGCCGAGCAGCTCGAGTCGCTCAGCCACCGCGCTGCGGCCTGGATGGCGCAGGGCGATCTCGCTGCGCGGCGCGGCGATGACCGTACCGCGGCCAACCTGTATCGGCAGGCGGCCGAAGCACTGCAGGATGTCCGCTTCTAGTCGAAGCCGCGAAAGGAGGTGAGCGTGGGCAAGGCGAAGCTGATGTTCTTCTTCTGCACCCTGACCGCTGCGGCGTGGTCGCTCCCGGGCTTCATGATCGGTAGCTGGTTCGACGGCCACTAGGCCCGTAGGCGGGCGCGGGCCGGGGCTACACTCGAGCCTGTGCGCACCGTCGCGGTGGCTGCCTTCGTCTTATTGATTGCGGCAGGCTGCGGGACTCATACGCGCTCGCAAAGCGCGGCGGCTCGAGCGGGATCGCTCGACGCTGTCGTCGCGCGCCCGGGCGAAGATGTCGGAGTCGTCGCAGGGAGCTCTGATTTCTCCGTGGGTGAGGTGCGTTACTCGTTCCTCGTCATCCGGCGTAATGCGCGTCCCGTGGAGCGCCCGCATGCGCGCGTCTGGGTCGCCCGTTCTCGGTCGGGGCGTCCGTTCGAGCAGGCGACGGCGACCCTCGAAGAGATCGGGCGGCCAGGCGCCGGCGAAAAGGCGGCCGGAGGCGTCGGCCGGATCTACGTCGTCCACTTCCGCATCCGGCGCCCGGGTCGTTACTGGCTTGTCGCCGAACCGGTGGGCGCCAAGATCCAGGCCCTCGGGATCGTCGACGTGAAGGCGCGCTCGGATTCGGTCGCCGTAGGAGCGCACGCGCCTGCTTCGGCCACGCCGACGCTGGCGAGCGCCCACGGCGTCGCCTCGAAACTGACCACACGCATCCCGCCGGACCGTGCTCTGCTTCGCTACTCGATTGCCGACTCGATCGCGGCGCACAAGCCGTTCGTGGTCACCTTCGCCACGCCGCGCTTCTGCGAGAGCCGGACCTGCGGCCCCGTAGTCGACGTGGTCGACTACGTGCGCAGGCGGTTTGCCGGCTCCGGCATCCGGTTCATCCACGTCGAGGTGTACGAGCACAACCGGCCGTCGCTCGGCTACAACCGCTGGATGCACCAGTGGGGACTGAGCACCGAGCCGTGGACCTTTCTCGTCGGGGCCGACGGCCGCGTCAAGGCGAAGTTCATGGGCTCGGTCTCGGCGCGCGAGCTCGCGGCCGCAGTGCGCCGTTTCCTCCGCACGCCGCCCTCGACGTGATGCGCCGACGGTTGGGCCGGCCTTTGAGATAGTCTCGCGGTCGGACCGTTACTTCATTTTCGGAAGTCTTAGGGAGGGCGACATGGCGGAGGACGGATACGCGAAGCCGGTTCTGGTCACGAGCGACTGGCTCGGCGACCACCTCAACGACGAGAGCGTCGTCATCGCGGAGGTCGACGAGGACCCGAGCCTCTACGACGAGGGCCACATCCCCGGTGCGATCAAGCTGCACTGGCAGGACGATCTCCAGGATCCGATCGAGCGCGACCTGATCGAGAGGCCCGCCTTCGAGCGGCTGATGGGCGAGCTCGGAATCTCGAACGACTCGACGCTCGTCCTCTACGGCGACAAGAACAACTGGTTCGCCGCGTACGCGTACTGGTACCTCAAGATCTACGGCCACGGGGACGTCCGCATCCTCGACGGCGGCCGCACGAAGTGGCTCGACGAGAGCCGCGAGGTGACGAAGGACGTGCCCCAGCGCGGGCAGACGCAATACACCGCGGCTGAACGAGACGAGTCGATCCGCACCTACCGCGACGCGGTCAAGGAGGGGATCGGCGAGCAGACGAACGCGCTCGTCGACGTCCGCAGCCCGCAGGAATACGCCGGTGACCTGATCTCGCCGCCGGGTTACGAGCAGGAAGGCGCCCAGCGGGCGGGGCACATCCCGACGGCCAAGTCGATTCCGTGGGCCCAGGCGGTCCGCGACGACGGCACGTTCAAGACCGCAGATGAGCTCCGCCAGCTCTACGAGAGCAAGGGCGTGACGGCGGACAAGGACGTCACGGCTTACTGCCGCATCGGCGAGCGCAGCGCGCACACCTGGTTCGTGCTCCGGGAGCTCCTCGGCTACGAGCAGGTGAAGAACTACGACGGTTCCTGGACCGAGTGGGGAAACCTCGTCGATGTCCCGATCGAAAAGGACGCCTAGCGGCGCGGCGGCGAGGCCGCGCGCGGGAATAACCACGACCCCTCAGACGTCTGTGGACGAAAGGGAAACAGAGCCCTAAGGTTCCGCGGACAGGGGGGTAACTGTGGATCTCGACGCCGGCACCGTCAAGCTGACCGACCTCGCATCCTGCGGCGGCTGCGCCGCCAAGTACTCGGCCGCGCGCCTGGAGCAGCTCCTTCAGGGCTTCGTCCCTCTCGAGGCCGAGAACCTGCTCGTCGGCCTCGCGCCCGCGGACGACGCTGCCGTCTACCGGCTCGACGACGAACGGGCCCTCATCTTCACGCTCGACTTCTTCCCACCGGTCGTCGACGACCCGGCGGACTACGGCGCGATCGCCGCCACGAACGCGCTCAACGACGTCTTCGCAATGGGCGGCACGCCGTTGCTCGCGCTCTCGATCGCCGCCTTCCCGGAGGAGCTGCCGACGGAGGTCCTGGCGCGCGTCTTCGCCGCTGCCGACGAGCAGGTCCGTGCGGCCGGCGCCCTGCTCGCCGGCGGCCACACGATTCGCGACGCCGAGCCGAAGTACGGTCTGGCCGTCGTCGGCACCGTCCACCCGAACGCCGTATGGCCGAAGAACGGCGCCCGTGCCGGGGACGCCCTCTTCCTGACGAAACCGCTCGGGACGGGCCTGGTCATGACCGGGTACCAGAGAGGCGAGAGCGGCTCGCAGCAGCTCGAGCGGGCGACCCGGTGGATGCGAACGCTGAACAAGGACGCGGCCGAGATCCTGCGCGCCCGCGCCCCGAACGCGGTCACCGACGTGACCGGCTTCGGCCTGTTCGGGCATGCGCACGAGGTCGCAGAGCGCAGCGACGTCCGGCTCGCGCTGGAGTGGGAGCGCCTCCCCGCGATGGACGGCGCGCTCGACCTCGCCCGCAAAGGGATCCGGACGAGCGGCGATCCGCGCAACCGTGAGTTCGCGGCGGCCCATGTCGAGCTGGAGGGGGTGCCCGAAGCGATCGTGGCCCTCGGGTTCGACCCGCAGACGGCCGGGGGCCTGCTCGTGTCGCTGCCGCGCGAGCAAGGGGCCGCGCTGGAGGCCGAATTCCACGCCCGCAGGCGCTTCATCCGCCGCATCGGACACGTCGAGGAGGGCTCCGGAGTCACCGTCCGCTGATGCGCCGTGGGCACCTCACGTTCCTGGGGCGGCGCTGGCGGTGCGCGGCCGGAGGGGACAGTGCATGAAGCACGGACCCGGAGAGCCGCGTGCCGCCAGTGCCGCCAGCGCCGCGCGGAGCCCGGCTTCGCCGGGCGCGAGCGGGGCGCGGCCAGGAACGCGAGGGATGATCCACGGCAGGTTCCAGCCGTTCCACCTGGGGCATCTCGAGTATCTGCGCGGCGCCGCCGACCGCTCGGACGAGGTCTGGGTCGGAATCACGAACCCCGATCCGGCCCGGGTCAAGCCCGAGGCCAGCGACCCGCTCCGGCACCTTCCCGAATCCAATCCGTACACGTACGCCGAGCGGCTGCTGATGGTGAAGGCCGCGGCCGCCGATCTCGGCCTCGACCTCGCCTGCGTGCACGTCATCCCCTTCCCGGTCAACGAGCCGGAGCTCTGGTCCGCGTACGTTCCTGCGGGAGTGACGCAGTACCTGCGCCTCTTCTCCGAGTGGGGTGGGACGAAGCTCGAGCGACTCAGCGCGTCGGGCTACGAGGTCGTGATTCTCAACGAGGGGGCGGAGAAGCAGATCTCTGGGGCCGACGTGCGCGCAGCGCTCAGAAACGGCGGCGACTGGGAATCTCTGGTGCCGTCCGGCGTGGCGCGAGTGCTGCGGAATTTCAAACGCGGTCCTTCGTAAGAAGCCTGTAATTCGGCGCGCAACTTTTCGGCTTCGACACCGTTTTACCGACTGTCGAGAAGCGAACAGAAGGGTTGGGTGGTCATGCACAAGCTTCTCTTGCCAGTGGTCGCCATTGCCGCTGTGCTGGTGGGCGCGGCCCCCGCCACACCTGCATCGACAGCGACCAAGAACGTCCAGATCAAGCGCAGCTCGTTCGCGCCGGCCAACGTGACGATCAAGACCGGCGACGTTGTCAGGTGGACGAACACCGACACGCAGAACCATCAGGTCGTCTCCAACAACGGGTCGTTCGTTTCGCCGATTCTCGGTCCCGGCCGCGTGTATTCGCACCGCTTCGACGCCGCGGGCACGTATCGCTACCACGACGGTCTCAACGCCGCAGTACGCGGCGTCGTCAGGGTGACCGGACCGCCCCCGGCGGTCACGATTGGCGCCTCGCTGCCGATCATCGTCTACGGCCAGTCGGTCAGCCTCTCGGGCAGCATCTCGAGCGGCGATGCCAACCAGAACGTGACGATCTACCAGCAGCCGTACCCGCAGGCGTCCTTCCAGCAGCTGACCACGCTGAGGACGACCACGGGTGGAGCCTGGCAGCTGATCCTCTCGCCGGTGCCGAAGATGCTCACGAACTACTATGCGCGCTGGAACGGCCGCACGAGCGTCACCGTGACCGTGGCGGTCCGGCCGCGAATCAGGCTCGGCTACCACAACGGGCGGTTCACGACGGCCGTGCAGTCAGCGAGCTCCCACGCCGGACGCAGGGTCCTGGTTCAGCGGCTGTCCCGGTTCGGCCAGTGGGTGACGCTGACGAAGCCGCGCCTCGGGCCGAGGTCGGGCGCGATCTTCCGGCTGCCGCAGCTTCCGAAGGGGACGTCGCGGATTCGCGTCGCGATGTCCGTGAACCAGGCGGGCCCCGGCTATCTCGCCGGTTTCAGCCCGACCATCACAGTTCGGCGCCGCTAGGGGGTCTACGGCGCCGGAGTGGACCACGAGCGGCGGGCCTGGGTCCGCCGCTTGTGGTTTTGCAGCTCGGGTTTAGCG
>JBKOYZ010000221.1:0-4984 GCA_046725655.1 Actinomycetota bacterium
GGCTCACCGCTCAATCCGATCGCCGTCCTCTGACGCCGGTGGCCGGGCGGGACGGCGTCTCGACTCAGTACTCGGCGAGCATCTCGGGAACGACGATCCGTGCCGCGGCCTCGATCAGAGCGAGGTGCGAAAAAGCCTGCGGGAAGTTGCCGAGGTGCCGCCCTGTCCCGGCATCGAACTCCTCCGCGTACAGGCCGAGCGGCGACGCAACTCGCAGCAGCCGCTCCATCAGGTCACGCGCCCTTTGCAGCTCGCCGACGATCGCCAGCGCGGAGACGAGCCAGAAGGAGCAGATAAGGAAGGTTCCCTCCTTGCCCGAGAGGCCGTCGTCGGTCTCGTCCGTCTTATAGCGCAGGACGAAGCCGTCCTCCGTCAGCTCGTCGGCGATCGCGAGCACACTCGCCTTCAGCCGCTCGTCGTCGTGCGGTAGGAAACCGAAGAGCGCCGCCAACAGCGTCGAGGCGTCGAGCGAGTCGGTCTCGTAGTGCTGCCTGAGAATCCCGCCCGTCGCCCCGTTCGCGAGGATGTCTTCCCTGATCTCCTCCGCGACGTCGGCCCACTTCTGGTGGGCCTCGCCGTCGCCGCGCATCTCGGCCAGCTTCGCCGCGCGGTCGAGGGCGACCCAGCACATGAGCTTCGAGGAGACGTAGTGCTGCGGCTTGCCCCGCGCCTCCCAGATCCCCTGGTCGGGCTCGCGCCAGACCCGCGTTGCGCACTCGGCCTGGCTCTCGACGATCGGCCACAGCCGCCGCGGCAGACGCTGGCTGCGGCGGGTGTGGAGCAGGATCGAGTCGAGCGCGGCGCCGAAGACGTCGTTCTGGCGCTGGTCGAAGGCGCCGTTGCCGATGCGCACCGGTCGAGCACCGGCGTAACCGGTCAGCTCGTCGCGGGTGGACTCGCTCAGGTCGCGCCGACCGTCGATGCCGTACATGATCTGAAGCGAGCCGTCCTCGGTCGCCTCGACGTCGGCGACGAACTGCATGAACTCGTCGGCCTCCCAGTCCAGATTCAGGTAGTGGAGCGCCTGCAGAGTGAAGGTCGTGTCACGGATCCAGGTGTAGCGGTAGTCCCAGTTGCGCTCCCCGCCGGGCGTCTCGGGCAAAGACGTCGTCAGTGCAGCCACGGTCGCACCTGTCGGCATGTAAGTGAGCCCTTTGACCACGAGCGCCGAGCGCTGGACGGGGTCGCGGAAGCGGTGATCCGGCAGCCGGGCCCGGCTGAGCCACGCACGCCAGAAGCGCGTCGTCGTCGCGATTCGTGCGTCCGCCTCGTCCACGTCTTGCGGCACCGGGAACCCCTCGTCCCACGAAAGGGCGCAGAAGGCCCGGTCGCCGGTCTTCAGAGTGTGGCGGGCGCGGGCGCGGTTCTCCTCGATCCCGAGGGCCATGTCGGTGGCGAGCCGGATCGTCGTGCCGGCGCCGGTAGCGTCGGCGAGGTGACGATCGTCTCCAACGAGCGTCCACTCGGCCGGCGCTCGACCGTAGTCGAAGGCCGGCTCGCAGACGAGCTCCACCTCGACCTCTCCCTCGAGGCACTCCACGGTGCGGACGAGCATGTGGTCGGCGTCGTCGTCGGCAGGCGGCCGCGTGTGCGGCGTAATCGTGTCCTCGTGGTCTCGCGGGCCCATCGTCAGGGCGTCTCGGATCACCAACCAGCCGCTCGGGGTCTTCCAGGTCGTTTCGAGCACGTTCGTGCCCGGCTCGTAGGCGACCGCGGTTGGATGGTTGATCCCGAACGGGGCGAACCGGAAGAAGCCGGCCTCGCGATCGAGCAGGCTGCCGAAGACGCTCGGGGAGTCGAACCGCGGGATGCAGAGCCAGTCGATGGCGCCGTCGGGCGCCACCAGCGCGCCGGTGTGGCAGTCCGAGAGGAACGCGTACTCCGCGATCGGCGGGAACGGCGACGGCGCCGCGGCGCTCTGCGGGCGTGTATCGGTTGCGGGCTCAGCCGTGCTCATGATGCGATCCATGGATCATGCCAGCGACCGTGGCCGGCGACGAGCTCGTCGGCCGCCCCCGGGCCCCACGATCCTGGAGCGTAGGCGTGAACGGGAGGTGGAGCGTCCAAAAGGGGCTGCATCACGCGCCAGGCCTCCTCGACACCGTCCTGCCGCGTGAACCGCTTGCTGTCGCCGATCATCGCGGCGTGCAGCAGCACCTCGTACGGGGCCGCGCCTTCACCGCCTTCTTCTCCGAACTCCATGTCGAGCGTGATGGGCTCGGGCTTTCTCCGCAGGCCACGGCGCGCGTCGACGACCAGCCTAACGCCGGTCGAGGGGTCGAGCTTGACCACGAGTTGGTTCGCCTCCGGCATGTGGCTCTCGTCCCAGAGCCCGAGACGCGGTGGATGCTTGAAGACGAGCCGTAACTCGGTCTGCGTGGCGGGAAGCCGCTTCCCGGTTCGAATGAAGAACGGCACGCCGGACCAGCGCCAGCTGTCGATGTCGAGCCGCAGCGCCGCGTACGTCTCCGTCTGGGAGTCGGGCGCCACGCCGTCGATCTCACGGTAGCCGTCGTACTGGCCGCGCATGTAATGCTCGGGATCGGCGTCGCCGATCGCGCGGAAGAGTGCCACTGCTGCGTCCTTGAGCCTGTTCGCCTCCGTCGACGACGGTACCTCCATCGCCGACGCCGCGACGAGCTGCATCAGGTGATTGACGACGACGTCGCGCAGCGCGCCGACCGGGTCGTAGAAGTGGCCGCGATCTTCGACGCCGAAGCTCTCGGCCATCGTGATCTGGACGCTGTCGAGGTAGTTCCGGCTCCACAGAGGCTCGAGCATCGCGTTCGCGAACCGGAGGTAGAGGATCTCGTCGGTGCCCATTTTCCCGAGGAAGTGGTCGATCCGGTAGAGCTGGGACTCGTCGATGTACTGATGGAGCTCGTCCGCGAGCTCCCGCGCCGAGGCGAGGTCATGGCCGAACGGCTTCTCGACGACGATGCGCGCGTTTTTCGTCAGACCGGCTTCCGCCAAACCCTTGACGACGGTGCCGAAGAGAAAAGGCGGGATCTCGAGGTAGAAGACTGGGCTCTCAGCGCCGGCGATCGCCTCGCCGACGCGTTCGTAGGTTGCAGAGTCGGAGAAATCGCCCGAGACGTAGGAAAGCCGGTCGGCGAAGCGCTCGAAGACCTTCGGGTCCAGCTGCTCGCCGGCGCCCTCGATCGAGGTGCGGGCACGTTCCTTCAGATCGTCGACCGTCCAATCGTCGACGGCAACCCCGACGATCGGACAGTCGAGGAGGCCTCGCTTCTCGAGGCGGTAGAGCGACATGAACGTCATTACCTTCGCGAGGTCTCCGGTGATCCCGAAGGCCACGAACACGTCGGCAGGCCGGGCTTGCTCCGTTCGCTCCGGCGTGGCGGCCGGTGATGCCGCGGTAGTCGTCATTGCCATCTCCTCTCGTCCAGCCGGCGCTGCCGGCGCGCCGGTCGCCGATGTCCCGCCCGCGAACGTACTGAGCGACGGACGATTCCGCATCGTCCGAATGGGATGACCGCGCCGAGCGGCATCGCTAGCGGTTTCGTGCCGCCTGTGCGGTTGACCCGAGCTGTTGCCTGACTCGTTGTCTCCGCTCGAGCGGAACCGGCCCGCGTCCAAAGGCGTCGACTCGGCCCCAACGCCCGGGGATGTCGAGCAGCGCCACGAGCCCGATGCCCCCCGGCAGCGCCGGATCGACGACGAGATTGTCGCCGACCGGCTCGAGGCCGAGCATCGTCCGCAGCAGGAGCAGCGGGGCGCCGGTCGACCACGCCTGAGGACTGCAGGCCGTCGGATACTGGACCGGGTATCGCGTCAGCGCCCTCTCGTAGCCGCCGAATGCCTCCGGCAGCCGGCCGTCGAAGAATTCCGCCGCGTCGAGGATCCCGGCTGCGATCCGGGCGGCCTCCTCCTTGAACCCGTAACGGCGCAGGCCCCAGGCGATGAACGAGTTGTCGAACGGCCAGACCGTGCCGACGTGGTAGCCGATCGGATTGAAGCGCCCTTCGCCTTCGGCGAGGGTACGCACGCCCCAGCCCGAGAAAAGGCGGGGCCCGAGCAGGTGTCGCGCGACCGCCTTCGCCTTGGACTTGTCGACGATGCCGCTCCAGAGCAGGTGCCCGATGTTCGAGCTGAGCGAATCGACCTGCCTGCCGTCCGTGTCCAGCGCCAGCGCGAAGTACTCGTCGTCCGCGATCCAGAAGTCGCGGTTGAAGCGGCGTTTGAGGTCGGCCGCCTGCTTCTCCAACTGGTCGGCAAGCTCGTCGTCCTTCCAGATCTCCCGCGCCAGCCGAGCGCCTCGAACCTTCGCGTCGTATGCGTAGCCCTGCAGCTCGCACGTCGCCCGCGGAAAGCCCGCGAGCCCACCGTTCCGGTACGAGATCGAGTCCCACGAGTCTTTCCAGCACTGGTTCTCGAGCCCTGTCTCCTCGTTGCGCCGCTGGTAGGAGATGTAGCCGTTTCCCATCAGGTCGGCGTACTCGTCGATCCAGTTCAGCGCCGCACGTGCCTCGTACTCGAGGTCGCGCACGAGCTTGCGGTCGCCGGTCCAGCGCTCGTACTCGTCGAGGAGCACAACGTACAGCGGCGTCGCGTCGGCGCAGCCGTAGTAAGGCGAGTGGGGCCTTTCCTCGAACGCCGACAGCTCCCCGTACCGCATCTCGTGGACGATCCGCCCGGGATCCTCGTCCCGGAAGTCGTCGATGCGGCTGCCCTGCCACTCGCCGAGCACCTGCAGCGTCGTCGCGGCGAGCGACGGTGCGAACGGCAAGGCCTGCAGGCTCGTGAGGATGCTGTCCCGGCCGAACATGGTCATGAACCACGGCAGGCCCGCGGCCGGCAGGCTTTTCCCACCGGCGACCGGAGGCGAGAACCGCAGCGCCGCAAGGTCGATGAGGCTCCGCCGATAGGTCTCGCGCAGCGGCTCCCAGTCGCAGTCGAAGCGCGGTGCGGCGGCGAGCCAGCGCTCGAGGTTCGCCTCCATGTTCTGTCGTCCCCGCGGCCGGGC